>JBCBFY010000362.1:0-1858 GCA_038527325.1 Cyanobacteria bacterium J06614_10 | reverse complement strand
GACTAAAATTCTCCTATTTTCAATCAATAACTAAAGTAAATTTCCTTATTCAACCCGTGTAGGTGCCTCATCAGTTTTTTTTTTATTCTTTAGAAAGGAGAGTGGAAGGGAACATGTTTACATTAATTGATAAGAAACCAGCCATACAAATTCCCCAAATCGGACAGGAGATACAGTTCAGGTAAAATTTCCAAGGCCTTATATGCCCCAACCACACAACCTAGAACTGGAAGTATGAAGGAGTCTTAAATAACCCTTCATTACCATACAAGACAATAAGTTTCAAATACCACCATCACCAATATTAGCAACTTTAGCATCACCAAATGACGCAATTGTTTCCAATTTATAAAAAAATAAACAATTTTCTTCCTTATAAAATACAGAAGTAGCTTCCCATAGCTGGGCATAATGCCCTATAACTGAGGCGATGGCAGCAAGAAACAGACTTCTTATCAGACTCGATCTCAGGTCTAATATTGAGGTCATTTCCCCTACCAGAATCCGAAAGCCATTTCAGTTGAAAAAAAGGAGTGGAGAGAGGCAGTAGTGTTAGGTGTTAAGTGTCCCTGTGTCAGTGACGAACCCCTCAGGTCCCAGTGCTTGACGCCCGAACTAATCCCCACATTTTGTGGTAAGTAAAAAGGGCAGTTTTTATAAATTTTATATGTTTATGCTATCCATTGCCATGTCCTTTACCATTAAATATTAATTAGCATAGTTGCCCTGGTACCTTTATTCTTTCTCCCCTCAAACTCTTTTCCCCTCCCTCACTCAGTAGAAATCTTGAAATCACCCCTTCCCCTTTTTTCCCCTACCCATCAGAAATGTTACGAAAACCCCTCAAGGGTACTTAAAAATTGCCACTAAATTTTTCAGTAATTTCAGTAGAAATCGTGAAATCACCCCTCCCCCTTGTTTCCCCTTACCCATCAGGAATGTCACGACAACCCTCAAGTAGACCTAAATTACCACTAAATTTTTCTGTTATCTTGTGAACTTAAGTTAGATTTAGTCCTAGAATCATTCTCAACTAAAGAAATAACCCCTGTTTAAAATTCCCAATTATGTAAATACATTATTAAAAACTATGAAAGCTAAACCAATTCTTTTACCCTCTCCAAATACCTCCATATTTTCTCATAAAGTCACCCCTCCCCTTTCCTACTAAACAATTTCTGTCACCTAAATAATTTCTATGACCATGATAGAATAAGAGCTTCCCTTAATGTAAGTATAAGTAAGAACTGTAGCATTGTGGACTTTGTAAAAAGGGATGTGCCAGAATCGAGTAATTACTCGACTCTCCCGAGTCCAGCCCTGCTCGAATGGAATCAATTTCAAAGTTAGGAATCGGAGAACAGTCTTTTTTTGGGTGATCTAAGTGAGGGAATAGGGTAAATTTTAAACTTATAAGGACTAAGAGACTAGTCTGACCCTCAAAATCCAGCCATAACTTAAACAAATTAAATTAAGAATCGATTTTCGAGTCCCCGATTCCAGATGGCTAAAGAATCGGTTCCTTCGATCCCCCAAAATTTCGATTCCTGCTCATCCCTAGTGTGAATATGATTTGATTATAGGGGCCTCATAACCAAGGGTTTCAAATTATTAGGCCATGATCGGCCACAAAGAGGGTTGTTTGACCCAACGCACATGGCTACGCCCCACACACACACACACACACACACACACACACACACACACACACACACACACTCAAGCAGACACACACACACACACACACACACACACACACACACACACACACACACACACACACACATATACAATGTGTTCAATTCAATTTCATTATATAATTTAGGCCAATAAAAACCAACCAATGGGGCAACTTAGG
>JBCBFY010000361.1:0-1876 GCA_038527325.1 Cyanobacteria bacterium J06614_10 | reverse complement strand
GCTCCGCCCTTGGGTGGAGCCTTTTTTTTGCGGCTTCGCCGAACGCTTGGCTAAGTACTCAGCCTACTGATTCTATTCAATCAATCACCCCAAAATCCCGAAGATTCGATTGCGCAGTTTCATTATCTGGGGGCCTTCGGGAATTAGATAAGTCTCTGATTATCAGCGAATAATTTGTATTTTTAGTCAAAGGAAAACCCCGAAAATGTAGCTTGGCGGCCATAATCGGGGTAATTAACTTCGATATGGCAAAAATACGGAGACTTTTCGAGACTTCCCTCCTGCTGAATTTTGAGCATCCAGAAGATGCCCTCGATCGTTACTGGACTGGCTTTCTCCAAACGGATTTGGGTAAGATTTATCAAGCGATCCCCTGGGGAGAGTTGATTAAGGTATTTAGGTTGAAAGACCATCATCTCGGTCGTCGAGCGACCTTTAGTCCCCAGGGTAAACTGGCCTTAATGTTCCTAAAGCATTATGCCAATTGTTCGGACCAGCAGTTGGTGGAACAGTTAAGTGGCAACCTCTATTATCAACTGTTCTGTGGCGTTCGGATCGCACCAGATCAGCCGCTGACAGACGGTAAGCTCGTTAGTGAGATTCGTTGTTCCTTAGCCAAAAAGCTGCAGATTGATCAGGCCCAAGCCGTGCTGGCTCAACACTGGCTACCTTATATGCAGCAAACCGATATTGTGTTGATGGATGCGACCTGTTATGAGAGTGCGGTTCGCTATCCAACTGATCAGAAGCTGCTCTGGGAAGCGGTTGAATGGAGCTATCAGCAACTGTGTTCTCACTGTAAGTATCTTGGGATTCGCCGTCCTCGGACGAAGTATCGGAAGTGGAAAGCGCGCTATGAGTCCTATCGACGCTTACGGCGCAAACCCGCTGGCCGGAGGCGTTCCATCACCGGAGGTTTATTGCGACTATTTGCCAAACTTGATGAAGCCCTGACCCAACTTGAACAAGAAGAGTTGGCCTTGTCAAAAGCCTATTTTGGGAAGCGGGAACTCATGCAACGAGCTTACCGTCAGCAGTTTGGCAAGTTCTATGAAGGGGCCGATATCAAGGGCCGGATTATCAGTTTTGCCAAGCCATATCTCCGTCCGATTGTTCGGGGAAAAGAAGTCAAGCGGGTCGAGTTTGGGGCCAAAGTCAACAAGTTCCAAGTTGACGGAATCAATTTCATTCAGCGCTTGGACTTCAATGCCTTCCATGAGGGAGGGGAACTAGCATCCACGGTGGGCAAAGCCGCCAAGCTGTTTGGAAAGGTGAACTGCATCGGAGCAGATGCTATCTATGCAACCAATCGCAACCGGAGTTGGTGCACCAGTCAACATATCAAGACGGATTTCAAGCGAAAGGGACGGGCTGGCAAGTTTGAAGACCACCGTAAAATCCTGGCAAAGCAGATTAGACGAGAGCGGGCCACGCGACTCGAAGGAAGCTTTGGCAATGAGAAAAACCGATATGGGCTCCAACGAATCAAGGCCCGGGGCCAACCAACCGAAATCCTCTGGATCTTCTTTGGCATTCACACGCCCAATGCCTTGCAGATCGGACGCAGAATCGAACAGCACAATGCGCTAAGGCAAGCCGCATAAGCCACTCTTTTACGATTTCTTTCCAAGAGTACTGCATTGCAGGACGGGAAACCTATGCCCGCCAAAAACGCTTGGGAGGCTTGCATAAAGGAAGCCAGGCAAATGAGCAGAAAAAAGCCCCGAAAACCACAACAAAAGCATTGAGCAAGAACGCCTACCGATGAGGTTTTTCGAAAAAGTCGCCTATTTCCCGAATCTCCCCATAGAGACCTGTTTCATATCCGACATTCGTGCTTGTGGGATTACCGCCAATCACTCTAGCGCACCCCGAT
>JBCBFY010000360.1:0-1878 GCA_038527325.1 Cyanobacteria bacterium J06614_10 | reverse complement strand
ACAAGGTAGCCGTACCGGAAGGTGTGGCTGGATCACCTCCTTAAAGGGAGACCAAAGCCGTGAAGCGAAGACTGGTATTATGTCTCGTTATCACAGGTCAAACCAAGGTCGGTTCAGAAAGTAATTGTGAAAGAAAAGCAGTCAAACTAATTGTTCTGGTTCGGAAAGAGTTATTTAACCAATAGCTAAAAGTTCTAACCAAAACGAGGGCTATTAGCTCAGGTGGTTAGAGCGCACCCCTGATAAGGGTGAGGTCCCTGGTTCGAGTCCAGGATGGCCCACTTTAGAGGAAGCATGAAGTTAGAAGTTAAGAACGATGAACAGAGCGTATTTCTGCCTTCATCAGTCATGGTTTCTAATTCATCATTCGAGATGGGGGTATAGCTCAGCTGGTAGAGCGCCTGCTTTGCAAGCAGGATGTCAGCGGTTCGAGTCCGCTTACCTCCACCACGGCATTTGCGGGCAATTCAGTAGAGATTAGGTCTAGATAAAATCAGCACCTACTAATGCAATTAACTTGAGCCGATGTGCGGGATTACCAACTGCACAGAGGGATGAAGAGAAAAGGCATTAGGGACTGCTGGTCTTAGCAGACTGGCGAGAACCTTGACAACTGCATAGAAAAGCGAAAGAAAGCAAAGGTAGTTCGAATGTCCTTGATAGACATTTGAAAATTGAAAGCCCAAGCTTCTAGAGCGAAAGACTGCTCGGTATCGGAGCGACTGTAAGTGCCCGTAAGTGGCGACACAGAAGAGACGATAGTTGAGTAGTGATGGAGCTGTAGGAGTAGAAGCGACGTGATTTTCTTTGAAAGAGAAGAAGGTCAAGCTACAAAGGGCTCACGGTGGATACCTAGGCACACAAAGGCGAAGAAGGACGTGGTTACCGACGATACGCTTTGGGGAGCCGGAAGCAGGCATTGATCCAGAGATTTCCGAATGGGGCAACCCTAGAAACATCTCACTGAATCCATAGGTGAGAATGAGCGAACGCAGTGAACTGAAACATCTAAGTAGCTGTAGGAAGAGAAAGAAAACTCGATTCCCCTAGTAGCGGCGAGCGAAGCGGGAAGAGCCTAAACCAGTGGTTTTAACGACTGGGGTAGTGGGACAGCGATAAGGAATCTGGCGACTAGACGAATCACTTGAGAGGTGAACCGCAGGGGGTGAGAGTCCCGTAGTCGAAAGTTTAAGGATACTAGCTGGATCCCGAGTAGGCCGGAACACGAGAAATTCCGGTTGAATCCGCGAGGACCACCTCGTAAGGCTAAATACTCCTGTGTGACCGATAGCGAAGAGTACCGCGAGGGAAAGGTGAAAAGAACCCCGGGAGGGGAGTGAAATAGAACATGAAACCGTGAGCTTACAAGCAATTAGAGCACGATTAAACGTGTGATAGTGTGCCTGTTGAAGAATGAGCCGGCGACTTATAGGCACTGGCAGGTTAAGGAGTAGATATCCGAAGCCAAAGGGAAACCGAGTCTGAGAAGGGCGATAGTCAGTGTTTATAGACCCGAACCCAGGTGATCTAACCATGTCCAGGATGAAGCTTAGGTAACACTAAGTGGAGGTCCGAACCGACTTCTGTTGAAAAAGGAGCGGATGAGGTGTGGTTAGGGGTGAAATGCCAATCGAACCTGGAGCTAGCTGGTTCTCCTCGAAATGTGTTTAGGCGCAGCGGTCATGATTATAGCCGGGGGGTAAAGCACTGATTCGGTGCGGGCTGCGAGAGCGGTACCAAATCGAGTCAAACTCAGAATACCCGCAGTACACCATGCCAGTAAGACGGTGGGGGATAAGCTTCATCGTCAAGAGGGAAACAGCCCAGACCACCAGCTAAGGTCCCCAAGTCAATACTAAGTGGCAAAGGAGGTGGGAA
>JBCBFY010000359.1:0-1886 GCA_038527325.1 Cyanobacteria bacterium J06614_10 | reverse complement strand
CAGTTTCTCAAAATGGTTCCAAGGTGCTGGAAGTTGAGCCCATTTAGAAAAGTTTGAGAAAGTGGCTACCCGTAGTCCCTTCGTTGAATTCTTCGGAGAATTTAATGGCCGCGGTGACCACACTGGCTATGCAGTTACTGCTGATAGTCAATTTGAATATGCTCAGTTCTGTCTAGAGCTAGCAGCAGAAGGGTTGGACGCGATCGCAGAGGATAGACCGCTGATCGATCAGCAGGGCTATGGGCAAATTTACTCATGGGATAAGGAGATTTTTGTGTGACTTAGAGCATCGAAAGGCCTTGTAGCTGCATGGCGATCACCTACGGCAAGCTGCGCGATCTCACTGTCTAAGTCCAGATAGTTTCACTTATCTATAGTTGAGACGATTTAGCTCCTGCCACGAGTATATGCTCTACCGCTGAGTGGTAGATAACGACAGAGAACGTGTAGAAATAAGGATATAGCTGACCAATCGAACAGTCTAGAGCTGTCAATCAGCGCTTTCTTGTCCTCTTCTTTTTTCCTTGCGGCGGCTGTGTACCAAAACCAGACTTCGCTTGGGAAGATTTGCGTCCCTTTGTAGAAAGGCTTCCTCGTCCAAACTGGCTCAGCTTCGGGCCAACGGCTGTGAGTTTTGGAGTTGCTGAGACCTCCTGCTGTGACAGTTCCCGTAGTGCAGCGATGGCCTTGATAGAATCCATCCATTCCGGCTCTTTGTGTCGAAGTTCTTCTGCGGTGAAGTCATCAGCTGTTGCCAGACCTAGCTCTATCTGAACTCTCGCCCAGCTGCCGCAGACCATCTCGTCCATTGGCCCTTCTTTGTATGCTTTCTCGATCACATCAACTGCTTCCACAGCTTGCAGATCGAGCAATCGACCGACTAGATTACCGTTGAGTTCAGGTGGCTGATACTGATGACGAGATAGCACATCAGTTATCAAGCCTACGCACTCATCTCTATACTTGGGATGGCAAACTGCAATCTGCTCTAATCCGCCTGATGCAGCGACCTTACTCCAGATGGATGGTTCTGTGCTGTTGAGATAAATGGAAAGGGGCGGAATAGAAGCTGGGCCTATCATACCAAAGATAACGGGCAGCTCCTCCATGAACCAGTCATTGTCACGGTCAGCGAGCAGCGCAATCATCGCTTGAATAGCAGGCTCTGCTTTCAGTTGGCCCAATGCACGACAGGCATGAATAGGGGCATAGCACTCAATGTCATCGTCCCAGTCAAGCTCATCCTCAACAGCGAGTTGAATCAGGTCGGGCACATCTGCATCTGTCAGGCCATACTCCTCAACGTAGTTAGGCCATTGGCTACATCGCGTAGCCTTGGGTCTACCGCATGTGAGCAGTTGAGAGACCGGCGGAGTATAGTCAGAGGCAGGCATACTGGCTTATGAGTGCTTTAATTGAGATTATATGAGAAAGCGTATTATTCAGAGGGATGACTGCTAAATTAACGTCCCTTTTCTGGACAGATCAAACGCCCAGACTCAAGTTATGACAGGCGATCTCGCAACCCAAGCAGCAGCATTTCAGACCACTCAGAAAACGACCATTTTTGGGACTGTGGCGACATAAGGCTTCAGCACGTTGACTCCAAATAGCTGCCATATTATTTGGGCTAGAAATCGATACTGCTATGAGAGGCTCAAAACCTCAAAGCCCACTGAATAATATCCTTTACAATATGCTGTTACTGAAAGAAGGGAAAAATCATTACAGTAAGCCAGAGCATCATCTTGAGTACATCTAGTTCACAGAAGAAATTTGCCATCCACAAGGACGATATCAAAGATATTGCTAGAGGCTATGGGGCTTGTTTTGTGACAGACAAGATCATGGTCGAAGGACGCAAGGTAGGGTACATGTACCGAGAA
>JBCBFY010000358.1:0-1895 GCA_038527325.1 Cyanobacteria bacterium J06614_10 | reverse complement strand
CAAGATTAATTTGCAAGATAAAGCACAAATAATGACCACTGTACGAGCTCTTTGGCCAGCTTATACCCGATGGCAGATCGGGTGTGCCGCCTATTCGGCTTTGGCCAATGTCACCTTTACCGGCTTGCTCCAAACGAATGTAGACAGCTGGTTTCACGCTTTCTAAAATTTGTGTTTGGTATTGAGATAGGTCGTACTTATCAATGAGGGATAGTAACTACTCAGGCTGGAATGATGGCAGAACAGGGCTGCCAATGAAAGTACGCTTCAAAGCATCAAGAACAGGTAGGCCTTGCTTTCTCAACGTCGAGATGTAGCCGCGAATGCGACAGAACTGACGTGCCCCGTCAGCCGAGCGAAAACAGCCAGAAATCTTCTGCTTGAGCTTCATCATGCGGACATCGCGCTCCGCCTGATTGTTATCAAAGGGCACGCGAAAGTCTCTCATGAAGGCTAGCACAGCCGCTTCATGTCGCTTAAGTCGGTCGAGTAAGTTCTTTGGCGGCGACTGTTTCTTTCGTCCTTTTCTTTTCGGCGCATCTGCCGCAATTGGCGGCGGCGGATTGGCCTGGAATCCATTTGTGAGCAATGCCTGATAAAGCACCTGGAAGCCAGTCAACTGCTGCTTACTCAATGCAGTATGACCCTGTGCTTTAGCGCTATCGACTTGGACTTTAATCGTCGTCAATAGCTTCATCATGGCAGCCGCCCAGGCCTGCTTGTAGCGCTCAGCAATAAAGCGTAGCTCACGCAGATGATGCGCATTGCAGAGCGCGTGAGTGCATGAATACGTGAAGTAACTCACCCAGCCATCGTGAACGCTGATGCCTTTGAAGTTCGCCAACACTTCCATCTCATCTATCGCCTCGCGGCCACGCTTAGGATGAACGAAGTAGTCGGTCAACGCAGCCGTTGACGCAACATGCAGCCACCACAGCTTGCAGTTGATGCGTAAGCCGGTTTCGTCACCATGAAGCACAGTGGCCGTCCTCAAGCTTTGCTTGATCTGTGCCTCGACGGGCGCGAGCTGCTCATAGCACTGCGTCCTCGCGTTATACAACGTCCCTTCTGAGAGTTCGCAGCCAAATACTTCACTGAGCACTTCTCGGGTTCTATCGGATGGCAACAGCTGAGCGTTCATCAGGTACACCATCAGACCGCGCAAGCCGCTGCCATACTGCACCGGAACGGTAACATCAGCGGGAAACTCGCCTCGGCTGAGCGCTGTACAGGCACTACAGCACTTGACTTCCGCCTGATGTTCGATAACCTGCAACCGAAGGGGCGGTAGCTCGTGCACCTGTCGTCGTTCGTAATCTATGACGCGCTGGGTGCTTAGCGATAGGCCACACGCTTGACACGCTGTTACTTCATGCGTAACGACCGCATCTACCTCCTCACACCATTCAAGCGTACTGCCTGGATGGCCTGGCTGACCACCCCTGCGGCGCTCGCTCTTTTTTCTCAGACTCTTCGTGCGTTTGCCGAAACCGTCGCCTGACGGTGGTTTGCTACTGTTGCGGCTCGTTTTCTTCTGTTGATTCTCTAGTTTCTCTAGCCGCGATTCTACTTCAGTCAGCCGTTCCAACAACGCTGTCACCAACGCCACTACAGCATTTTCGCCTTGTCGATAGACGGCTCTGATTTCCGCTTCACTGATATTGAGTTTCCGCGACTGCTTGCTCAACTGTTGAAGGCCTGTATTGACGCTGACAACACGTTATCGGCACTGCTCCTGTAGCGCTTACAATCAACTTAAAGATTTAAGCCTAAGTAGTTACGTCCTCTTTATAAATATTGGCCCGTGTAGAAGCGATATCTACATTAGCATCTTCATCCGCTGTTACATGCAAAGCAGCGTCTTCAGCTTCTCCATTCTTAATTGCCTCAAACTG
>JBCBFY010000357.1:0-1902 GCA_038527325.1 Cyanobacteria bacterium J06614_10 | reverse complement strand
AGGACTGACACTTCCCCGTCCGCTCATTAAGACGAAGGTCTTCAGGTGTTTGCCTTTTAGCTGTATCTCAGGCACTATGCTAGCTCCTGCTGCGTGAACTGGCTACGAACTGTGTGATGAATACTAGGAGATAATCGCGACGAATACTCTAAAGTTGATTCTGCTATCAGGCAAAGAATACACAAAAAAGGCTATAGGATGGGCGTGCAGTAACCTTCAGCGATTGTCATGTCAGGTGCTTCCCAACCGTCTTCGTCACCGATTCGGCCGTCGTCACTGCGTTTGAATGCGCGGCAAGGAAAGGGGGGCGATCGCCATGCGACTTGGCTAGAGCTGTTCTTTGATTTGGTGTTTGTGCTGACGATGGCGGAGCTTGCCCACCTGCTGCACGGCCATCCAGATTGGACCGGGTTGCTGAGCTTTGCAGGATTGTTCATTCCGGTTTGGTGGCTGTGGATAGACTTTAGCTACTACGCAGATCAGTTCGATGTAGAAAGGGGCATTTATCGGCTGGTTTTCTTTGGGGTGATGTTTGGCATTGTAGTGCTAGCGCTGACAGTGCCAGAGGCGCTGGGTGAGGGGTCTGTGAACTTCGCAGCGGTGTACGCCGGGCTGCGGCTGGTGATCATCTGGCTCTATTTGCAGGCCTGGCGGCTGGTGCCTGCAGCGCGAGAGCTGACCGCCCGGTATGCCACGAGCTTTTCGGTGGCGTTTTTCTTTTGGCTCGTGTCGATGGCTGTGCCGACGCCGCTGCGGTTTGTATTGTGGGCGATCGCCCTCTCCATCGAAATCAGCAATGGCCCCATCACCTACCTCACCATTCGCCATGTCCCCCAGCAAGAATCCCACATGGACGAGCGCTTCGGCCTGTTTGTGATCATTGTGCTGGGTGAGGCCATTGTCGCGGTGGCCAGCGGTGTGGGCAATACCGACTGGCAGTGGCGCAGCGTACTGACGGCGATATGCGGTTTTTTGACAGCGGTGAGCCTGTGGTGGATGTACTTTGAGCGCGTGGAAGAGACCACGATTAACCAGGCTTTGCGCGGTGGGAAAAGAGCACTGTTGCGCTCTTATGTGTATGGCTATAGCCACGTTTTTGCGTTTATGGGCATTGTGGCGACGGGGGTAGGCATTCAGTTTGCGATTGAGGCAGCGGCAGGCGAGGGGTTTAGCGCGCCGATGCGGACCGCCCTGTGTGGGGGTGTGGCGATGTTTTTAGCAGGGGTGACGACCTTGCAGTGGGCTTCGCCGAGCTGCTTGCCGGGTCGGGTGATTTGGATGCGATCGCTGCTTGCCCTACTCGCCCTCTGCCTAGTCCCCCTCAGCGCAATCCTCTCTCCGGTAGCGACCGTCATTGTTTTAGCGAGCCTGCTAATCAGCGTAAACAAATTCGACGGCATTCCCATCACGTCCGTTTAGGGCGCGAAGCGTTGCAAACACAGCTAAAAAAGACAAAGCAAAAGTTTTTAAATTGTAAAAAGCTTGTTATTTACCAAGCCTAATCGGTAGTATTTCATTGGCAAAGCCAAGCGGGACCAAAAATCCTAGAGGTTTGCCAAAACTCCGGAACCTAGACAATTCAATAGTTTCCATGGTTTTCACAAGGAACAAACACCCAAAAGTCATCTATTCTTGCAGCAATTTTCCGACCTTTGCCAAAACCCCCTGTGAAACCCCCACCAGACAAGCCCTCCAGACAACGGCCGCGCCAACCCCTAATCCCGACTTCCGGGACTGAAACAGCCCTTGCCATCATCAACTGTCCCTACAGAAGAACGCGCCAACCCCTAATCCCGACTTCCGGGACTGAAACCGACTTCTATTGAAAGCATGAGGGATGTGAAAGTACCGCCGCGCCAACCCCTAATCCCGACTTCCGGGACTGAAACATGAAAACAAAGA
>JBCBFY010000356.1:0-1923 GCA_038527325.1 Cyanobacteria bacterium J06614_10 | reverse complement strand
AGCGACTTCAGCAACCCTTCGGTTTGTCTCCCCGCTTGGCGGTAGACTGCTTTGAGGGTCTCGAAGGTCGCGATTACCACGTCTGAGTAGGTCGCCGATGCGCCTAGCCGACCGCTCTTAGCTTTAACTTCCCACGCAGCAATAGCTGCTTCGTCGAGATATAGTCAAATCTGGTGTACAGGATAAAATTAGGCGACCTTCTTCTCATCTAAATCCGTGATTCTCCCCTGGAGAGGCTCCGCCAACGCTTTTTCTTCCTCCGTCCGAATGCCATCTTTGAACTGAACACCTTCAATCACATCACCCAAGAGGTTGAATCCTCTAATCCGAAGCCATCGCTTTTGGGCACTCTGCACAAGCTTAAACACCAGCGGTGTGACAGTTGTCTTCGAGACTGCGCCACGGGTTTTCTTTGTACGCAAGCGAACGGTAGAGAAGGTCGATTCGATAGGGTTAGACGAACGAATGTGCTTCCAATGCTCTGCGGGAAAGTCATAGAATGCGAGCAGCACATCTCGGTCTTTTGCCAAGCACTCGGCCGCTTCTGGATACTTCGCCTGATAGCTTTTGAGAAAGCGGTTGAAGGCTTGATTAGCATCGGTTTTCGTCTCAGCTCGATAGATCTCCCATAGTGCAGACTTCGCGGTGAGTTGAAGCTTCTTGGGTAACTTGTTTAGAACATTGGCCGTCTTATGTACCCAGCAGCGCTGTGTCTTTGTCGTTGGCCAGACCTGCGGCAGTGCTTTCCAAAAGCCCAACGCGCCGTCACCGATGGCCAGCAGCGGGTCGCAGGCCAAGCCCTGGTCAACGAGTCTGAGCATCAAGGTCTTCCAGTTCAAGGCCGACTCCCGATAGCCTGCTTCCATACCCATCAATTCCTTGTGTCCAGTGTCGGTAACGCCAATCATCACCAGAATGCACTGCCGTTCGTCGTCGCGAATGTTGAAGTAGATGCCATCGGCCCACAAGTAGACATAGCGCTTGCGCTTGAGAGAACGGCTTTGCCAGACGCTGTGTTCTTCTTTCCACTTCGCCTTCAGTCGGCCAATCGTCGCTGACGACAAGCCCTTAGCCTCTGGCCCCAACAGCGCTGATAGCGCCTCGGCAAAGTCGCCCGTTGAAATGCCTTTGAGATACAGCCACGGTAATACTTCTTCGACACTGCGAGAGCGTTTGAGATAGGGCGGCAACAACGTTGAGTTAAACTTGATGCCGCTGCCACTCCGGTCTCGCACTTTGGGCACTTGAACCTCGACTTCACCTACCCCAGTCGTAATCGTGCGTGCCGGTAGATACCCATTGCGCACCACCGCCTGACGCCCTGAGCTATCGCGCAGATCTTTATACGTATTCAGCAACTCACTCAGTTCTGCTTCCACGGCTTGCGCAATGATTTGCTGCGCACCACTGCGAATTAAGTCACTGAGCGCATCGCTAAAGCTTTCTGAAGTCTCTGGTGTTTTGAACTTGACTAGATTATCTTGAGTCATGGTGTATTCCTTTCCTGAACTTTTGCTTGTCCAGAAGGATACGCCTTTTTTTATCTCCTATGCTGTACACCAGAAATAGTTATAACTCTTCCGGTTCTTGATTGTGTTAGTGGGCAACCTGTTGATGCAACACTTTTAGAGATGGGTGAGCATCATTTGGCTGACTATGAAACTTTTTGGAAGGAGCGACTAACAAGATTCGATGAAGATGCCCACTGGAACTGGCGTAGAAAATACAAGGCGCTTCAATTGCAGCCTAGCTATGAAAAGTACGCTGTTGAGGTAGATAAGATTACTCAAGGTTTGATGTTTATAGAGCTAGATATGCATCGGTCTAGGATAGATGAAGGTAAAAACCTAGTGTATGTGGAGTATCTATCGACGGCTCCTTGGAATAGGTTGGCGGCACCTTCTCGCTCTTTCAAGGGGGTTG
>JBCBFY010000355.1:0-1924 GCA_038527325.1 Cyanobacteria bacterium J06614_10 | reverse complement strand
AAGATCAGTTCAATGCGAACGGAAATCGCATGTGGAGTTTAAGGGCAAAAGCTGATTTGACTTTGATTTTCAGTATGTGTCAGAGCACTGAAAGGTCTGGCCTAGTGATCCTTTAGATTTTTGAGTTGCAAAGCTAGAGGTGTCAGAAAAGTTACCACAGGGATAACTGGCTTGTGGCGGCCAAGCGTTCATAGCGACGTCGCTTTTTGATTCTTCGATGTCGGCTCTTCCTACCCCTATCTTGCATAAGGGATAAACGGTTAGATTGTTCACCTACTAATAGGGAACGTGAGCTGGGTTTAGACCGTCGCGAGACAGGTTAGTTTTATCCTACTATTACATTAATATCACATTTATAGCAAGCTCATTCAGTACGAGAGGAACCGTATGCATTCATTTATGATTTATTAAGTTGATAGACTTGTCAATGTAAAAAAATTGCTATGTGAGAGATAACAATTGAATGCCTCTAAGTTGGAAACACTGCTACTTAATGGGATTTTTGAATGTATAATACGTTGAATTACAATTTAAAAGTATATTCTTACTTAACTAGGAGTAATATGTAACTAAGTTGCGTTCAAATATATGCGTTTGAGATAATATAATAACGGTATATTGTGACAGTAGTATTGTTTAAATTCGAGTTGACTTGTACAACGATTTTTTGAGATTTGACTTACATTTTAACATGGTAACTTTTACAATTTCAAATTCGAGATTAACTGTATCCTTTTTTCCTTAAAAATAAAAAGTGGATACATAAATGACACGCCTTATTCTTTATATATTATGTAATATAAACAGCTAGATATAGTCGCAGATTTAGTGAAGTTTACCAAATACTATATAAGATAAGTCAGCAAAAGAATTATTAAAAATGAATTGTACATTTCTTTTAGATTGTTATTTTCTTTAATTTGTGTGAAAGAGATAAGGTAGAGATTCAACTTTTTAATACCCATTTCAAGCATTTCAATCAGAAAAATGGGCAGAAACGACTTGGTTAAAAAATTAAGTAATTATTAGAAATGAATATATCATTATGATACTTATAAAAAGGAAAACTCCTTCGGATATAACTTATGTTGATTGCAATGCTACGTTTCATTGTAAAACATAATTAAATAAAAATATTAAATTGGTAATTTTTTAATATTGAGATTTAGTAGAGTTCACCAAATACTATATGAGTTAAATTATTAGAATAATTTTTAGAAATAAATGATTAATTTTGATTTGTATATTCTTTAAATATGTTTAAAAGAAAAAAGGAAATGATCAAAATTTTTAAACTCGTTTTAAACAATTCATTTAGAAAGTGTAGTAAAAAGAGTTGGTTAAAAAAATTTAGCAATTTATTAGAAATGATTATACCATTATGATACTTATAAAATTATGTATATTCTTCGTTCGCTATAATGTGTATGGGGTAAATTTAAAAATAGGTAAGAAGGTCGGATATAGATAAGAATATATTTACTTAAACTGTGATTGAATGAATTTGCGTTTTAGTTCATAAATAGTCTGGAAATAGGGATTAAAATAATTAATGTAACCAATCAATTATATATTATGGTATATCAATAAACGTACCATAGTTTAAAATTATTTACACCATATGTAATTGGCTGTTTGTAGCTTAAACTGCAATTTTCTTTCAAAATAAAAAATATTTAATGGACGTATTGCTGTTCGGAGAGTGTTATTTTACAGATATATTCCACCTACTTAGTGTTGTATTATTTTTTTCTTTAGACTAAATTAAACAAAAAAAAAGGAGCATAAATAAAGTGAACAATATATTAGAAGGGTATTACATGTTATAGATACATATGAAAGCATAGGAAAAATTCGTTTAGAATGTTTAGTTGGAGATGATAAATATATGAATATCTGGTTGATCCTGCCAGTAGTCATATAC
>JBCBFY010000354.1:0-1961 GCA_038527325.1 Cyanobacteria bacterium J06614_10 | reverse complement strand
CCGATGAAGCGGCATATCAGAAAAAGCTAGCAGTCACTCGCGAGTACTTTCGGCCTGATATGGAAGTGCTAGAAATTGGCTGCGGTACGGGGTCAACGGCCATTCTTCACGCCTCCTACGTCAAGCACATTCGCGCTATTGATTTTTCTGGCGGCATGATTGCTATTGCAAAGGAAAAAGCCGCCGCTGAACAGATCCACAACGTGACGTTCGAGCAGGCCACAATTGAAGCGTTGGATGTTCCCGATCAGAGCTTGGATGCTGTGTTAGGACTGAGTATTTTGCACCTGTTGCCTGAGAAAGAAGCTGCGATCGCACAGGTGCATCAAATGCTAAAACCAGGCGGACTTTTCGTCACCAGCACCGTCTGTATGGGAGATACCATGAGCTGGTTCAAGCTCGTTACACCCATCGGAAGAGTCCTCGGCTTTTTCCCTTTTGTTCAAGTTTTCACCGTGCAGTCGTTAGCAAATAGCCTGATCCAGGCTGGATTTGAACTCGATTACCAGTGGCAGCCGAGTAAGGACAAGGCACTGTTCATCGTGGCCAAAAAGCCTACATAAACCACCATAACGACCATGAATCTGAAGCTAGATCACGTCTTTATATTAGTTGAGCCGGAAGCTGAGGCAGCGGATCGGCTAATCGAACACGGCTTTCGAGAAGGGCCGAGAAACACGCACCCAGGCCAAGGCACGGCTAACCGCCGGTTTTACTTTGCGAATATCATGCTGGAGTTTATCTGGGTACAGGATGCCGATGAAGCGAGAAATGGGCCAGGTCGAAACCTGCACTTTGCCGAGCGAGCTGAAGAACCAACCGCATCGCCGTTTGGCATTATTTTTGTGCCTCGCAGCGACAATGCCAGTTCCGACATGCCTTTTCCTGGCTGGCATTACCAACCTGCTTACTTTCCACCACCCAAAGGTTTCCATGTAGGCAAAAATTCTCACAATATCGCTGAACCGCTTTGTTTCTATTTTCCGTTCCAGAATCCAGGAGTTCCTAAACCGCAGCCTAACCGCAACCCTCAGACGGTGAGCGAGATCATTATTTCTGCTCCCTCAACAGACACTGAAGGGGTGCTAGAACTGGCTTCACGAGCTGACCTCCTCTCAACGCGATTAGGCAAAGAACATCTCATAGAAATCACGCTGGATCGCCACGACTCAGGGCGCACAGAAGATTATCGCCCTGCTCTACCGCTAATCCTGCGTTGGTAGACCCCGGAGGTAGATGACATGTCGTAGTGGACGGTCAGACTTACCTCATCCCCATTCGGCCCGAGCGTTCAAATCTTCTGCGCTTTAGGACTGCCATAGCTTTTTATCAATTGAGTTCACAAAGTCTATAGCCCTCTGCAACAAGGGGGCCAATTTAGCCATGCCATTAACTACAACAACTCCAACCTTAGAACGTTGGGAAGCCGCCCCCAGCATCGAGACACTTCGCTCGCTCTACGATACATCCGCCCATAAATGGCAGAACAACTTGACTCGTTTAGGACAGATCCGCGATTATCAACTGCTGTTTGAAAGTCAGGTGATACGTAACCATTTGAGTGGTCTTGGCCGGACATCGAAAATTCTGGACTGTGGGGTGGGTACGGGGGCCTTCAGCCTAGCGCTCTTGGACAGTGTTGCTCAACCTGCCCATATCTCCGGAGTTGATATTTCTTACCCGATGCTAGTTCAAACACAGCAGAATCTGAAAAATCGCTGCGCAACTCTCGATTTGAAGTGTGGCGACATCAGACGATTACCCTTTGCCGATGACTCTTTCGATGCGGTTATTTTTGCCCATGTTTTAGAACATATGGCCGAACCTGTAGAAACATTGCGTGAGATGGTCCGAGTTTTAAAACCCGGTGCTCCGCTAATCGGTTCAGTAACTCGCAAAGGATTGGGTCAGGCTCTGATGTCCCTATACTGGCAACATAAGGGCTATACTGCCAGTCAGCT
>JBCBFY010000353.1:0-1961 GCA_038527325.1 Cyanobacteria bacterium J06614_10 | reverse complement strand
TATTGAGGTGCTTTTGATAGCGAGCTTGTTTCACATTTGTACGGAGTGTATTGAGCGGGGAAATTCTACATAGGAGCGGGGGATACGATTTGGCGTGTTTCACTACGTTTGTTATTCTTTAGACTGTTCTTGCCAAACCTGTGAAATAATTTTTCCCTGCTTTATGGTTGTACGGTTAGTGGGGGCTGCGCCAACGGCTTGCGAAACGGAGTTTGCACCTAGAATGACCAAGTCGGCTGGACCGTCACGTACGATTTTATGATTGTGAAGGCCGATGGCTTGGGCTGCACGGGTTGTTGCCATTTCTAGGCATAGGCGATGGCGATCGCGCGTTCCTAGCTGAAGCGTTTGAGCCAGCAGCGTGCAAATTTTTAGCGGGTCGCCGTCGCCGAAGGGGGTGAAGAGATTTTGGATGTTGTTGGTGGCGATCGCACTCTTTACACCAAGGTCAGAGAGTTTGTGTACGGGCGCTACGCCGCGACGAGTATTGTGGGTGTCGCTACGGGCCATCATGTACAGATCGGACGCGGGGAGCGCTAAAACAGAAATGCCTGCTTCGCTTAAAAGGCCTGCCGCTTCTTTGAGTGCGCCTGGAGAGAGTCCGGCTAGGCGGGTCATATGGCCTAAACAAACTCGATTCTGCCAACCGCGTTTGATGGTTTCGCGGGCAACGAGGGGAAATAGTAAGGGCTCGTTGTTATCAAGGAAGTCGAGATGAAAATCGACATCGCAGTCAAAGGTTTGAGCGAGGTCGAATACGATGTGGATGTTGCGCTCTGGGTCTGGATCGGTGTAGGGCGCGGAGCCGATAACGTCGCCGCCGAGGGAAAGTGCCTGATGTAGGAGTTCTGCTGTGCCGGGCTGGTTGGTAATGCCTTCTTGGGCGAAGATGGCAAGCTGGAGGGTTAGGTGCTGGGCGTAGTCTTGTTTGAGTGGCAGGAGTGCTCGAATGGAGGTGAGCTGAAGAATGGGGTCGACTTCTACGTGGCTGCGAATGGCTGTGACGCCGAATGCGATCGCGTTTTCGATCACTCTACGCGCGCGGGTTTGAATATCTTCAATCGTGAAGCTTCGTTTGAGCCGTAGGGTTTCTTCAAGTGCTTCTTGAAAGTCTCCTACTTGGGCCGGGGATTGTTCTAAGAGATAGGCTTTGTCTAAATGGAGGTGAGGATCGACTAGGCCCGGAATTACCAAGTTACCTGCGGCGTTGAGGGTTTGCGCGGCGGGTGTAGAGAGATTGGGCGCAATGTTCACAATCAAACCATCTCTGACTGCAACTGTCTGCGGGGTGGCGTAGTCAGTTAAGAGGGCGTTCTCAATTTTTAGGTCCATGGATGGGGTCATGGCTTGTGGAGTCGGCGATGAAGCGTTTTGACCTGTTCTGCTAGCTCATCTACTGGACCTTCTACGGGGATGCCTGGCACGATAGCTTGGATGGGCAATGCCTTTACTGGCAGTGGGGGTACGTCAAACTCGGTGAGCCACTGGGAGAGCTGCGCAGATGAGCTGGCGTATACGATGCGTCCAAGGCCCACCCAGCCATGGGCAGCGGCGCACATGGGGCAGTGTTCTCCTGAGGTGAAGACTGTTGCGGTTGCTCTTTGCTGCGGTGTCATGTTGTTGGCGGCCCAGCGAGCGAGCGCAAATTCTGGATGCTGTGTGCTGTCTCCTGCCGCAATTCGGTTGCGGTCTTCAGCTAGAACCGTCCCTTGCTCGTCGACGAGTACAGAGCCGAAGGGCTCGTCTCCGGCTTCTAGTGCAATACTGGCTAGCTCAATGCATCGACGTAGGTGCCTTAGATCAGAGTTGGTGATTGCCATCCTATTTAGCCAAAAATTTGAGGTCGTGCAGTTACGTTAAATGATAGAGGAAAATAGGATGTAGCTGTTGTTATATAGCGGGAAAACCCGCCATGGCAAGCAGAACTACAAGTGCCATGACTGTATATCTTTCAGCCGTAG
>JBCBFY010000352.1:0-1961 GCA_038527325.1 Cyanobacteria bacterium J06614_10 | reverse complement strand
CTCATCAAGACGTTTGAAGACAACCACCTCACCTACGATGGGTTCAACTTCAACTTCGACACCCGCAGCCAAGAGATCTTGCAAGACGGCTTTTTTGATGAACCTAATGGGATCGACATTGGTGAATATATTCCTGTGTTTGACGATGCGGGTGAGTCTGTGGGAGCGACGGGGCTTAACTTTTGGTCAGCGGCGCCTGCTCCTGAAGGTGAACCGATTCCCCACGTGCATCTGACGGACTTTGGCGGTGAGTTTCCAGATCTACCGATAGGATTTGGCTCTCATCTAGATGTAGCCTTTTTCACACGTACCCGAGCGCAGCTATTAGACGATTCCAGCGCAGGTGACCAGCTTGGGCAAAGGATGACTGCTACCAAGGTGCCTGAGCCGGGTTTGTTGTTTGGCGTGGGTGCGATCGCGCTGCTACTCCGTCGATTGCGCCGTTCTCGTCTGCACTCTCAAGCGTCTCAATAAATACAACAAACAGCTTCAAACAAACATCTTCATCTGCTCAGCTTTAGCTAGAACAACTATGCTTAAAACAGTTTTGCGCAGTAGCGGTGGCATCATTGCCCTTGGCATGCCGCTCCTCTTTCAGGCATTGCCTGCCGACGCCTTTGTACCCCATCGCTATCAGGTGACAGATCTTGGCACGCTAGGCGGAACCTCATCTCTAGCCTACGGACTCAATGAAGCGGGCGATGTTGTAGGCGTTGCAGAAGATGGTAGCGGCATCAGTCGCGCTTTTGTCTGGTCGGATGGCACAATGACAGCCCTACCAGACCTGGGTTTTGGAGGGGTTGCCTACGATATTAATAGCAGTGGCGATGTCACTGGCGCTGTCAATACAGGTGTGGACTATGCCCGCCCTTGGGATGGTCGTAGTAGCAGCGTGGACAATGTTGCGCTGTGGCAAACAGGTCAGCTTGCTAATCTTGGTAACCTAGGCGGAATTCCTAGAGGCGAAGGGAGAAAAATCGTCGATGATGGTTGGATTGTGGGTACGGCTAGCGCACCGTTGCCTTCTGTTCCTAAAGAAGATATTTGGCAGCGTGCCTTTGTTGCGTTGCCTGGTGATTCTACACTGCGCGATGCTAAAACATTTCCCAATGACATTCGTAGCTTTATCTTTGACTTGAATGGGGCAAAACAGGCACCCGGCTTCAGCGTCAGTGACAATCGCGGCGGTCCCGAAGCGACCCAAGCCGGACTGTGGCAGTTTAACCCAGATGGCTCAGTCCAGTCGGTTACGCCGCTTAATCCGCTAGCACCAGAACAAACTAGCGTGGCTTTGGGCATTAACGAGGCGGGTGAAGTCGTGGGCCGTAGTGCTACGGCCGAAGGCCAAAACGTGACAGTTTATTGGGGAGCCGGTCAAACCTCTCCTGAGCTGTTGCCAGTACTCTCTGAAAATCCGGGCAGCTATGTGCGAGCATGGCAGATTAACGACAGCTCCTTGGTTGTGGGTGAGCTTCGTGATGCCACTGGTGAGGAGCGGTTTGCAACCCTTTGGGCACAGGACCCTGACGGCTGGGTCAACGTTGACCTGCAAACGTTGATTCCAGACGATAGCGGCTGGGACCTCTCCGGTGCGTTGTCTATTAACAACGCGGGGCAGATTGTTGGCTATGGCACTCTCAATGATGAACAGCGTAGTTTTCTGCTGACGCCTGTGAGTGTGCCTGAGCCGGGTTTGTTGTTTGGCGTGGGTGCGATCGCTTCGCTAATGCTCTTGCGGCGAGTGCAGAATAAGCGTGTTAGTCCGCTATAGCGTGATGAG
Organism: Cyanobacteria bacterium J06614_10; assembly: GCA_038527325.1. GTDB lineage: Bacteria > Cyanobacteriota > Cyanobacteriia > Phormidesmidales > Phormidesmidaceae > Phormidesmis. The sequence continues at coordinate 181 of JBCBFY010000352.1, read as the reverse complement.
TTTTGTAACCTATTGTTGCCAGGGGAAGTCATTAATGTGCGATTCCCCTGGCTTCTCTTTTCTCTTAATTCAGCATCGCTTGTGCAGCCGCTGCATCGCACTGCCCACCCAGGCCATCTACGATTGTGCAGGTATTTGTCATTAGCATGCCCTGGTAGGTTCCTGCAGGAGTGCCCGCTTC
>JBCBFY010000351.1:0-1965 GCA_038527325.1 Cyanobacteria bacterium J06614_10 | reverse complement strand
ATAGAAGAATATATATTTGACAATAGCTCATTAACAGCATCACTAGTACTAATTCCCTGTCTAAATCCAAACTGATTGGGGGTGAATATATTATTGTTTTCACAAAAAGTATAAATTCTTGTAAACAACAGGCGCTCAAGAATTTTGTTCAAGACTGAGAGTGAGCTGATAGGTCTATAATTGTTAGGATCTTGTTTTTCACCAGCCTTAAAGAGTGCAGTTACGCATGCTATTTTTAGAATATCAGGATAATGACCACTGGTAACCATATTGTTAAATATAAGACTAATTGGATAGGAAAGGTATTCTGAGTTATCTTTTATCAATCTGGAGGGGATGGTATTTTTTCCTCCTTTTGTATTCTTCATATTATGGATGACTTTTCTTACTTCCATTTGATTGCAAGGTTCAAGGAATAGAGAATGTTGAATGGGTGGAGATAGGTATTTAACAAATGCATTCCTTGGCCTAGAAGGAAGAGCATTATTCAGGACATGTCCCACACCAGCAAAGTGACTATTTAAGGCTTCTGCTATTTGTTTTGGATCGGTAATAGTTTCATTATTATAGTGGAGTTTTAGTATATTAGATAGCTTTTTACCTGGCCTGATAGTAGAGTTTATAATTGCCCATGTTTTCTTTATATCGTCTTTGGAATTCTCAAATAAAATTTTATAATAATCTAGTCTGGATTTTCTAATAAGACTTTTGAGCAAGTTGTCAAATCTTTTATAGGCATTTAAATCATAGCGAGATCTTTGCACTCTTCTGTGCAAATCATGTTTGGTTTCAATAGATTTTTGCAGTCCGCTGGTTAGCCATGGCTTAGTCAATCGAGTTGTACCTATTTGTTTAGTCATTAATGGAAAGCATGTGTTAAAATAGTTATCTACAATTTCAATGTACTTCAGCACTCGTTCATGTGTTTCCATAAGATTACCTAAATGTGCATCCCAGTCCGTGGACTGAATCATGTTCCGAAATTTAAGCTTATTTGTATAACTCATGTTTCTAAATGTAATTTTCACATATTTATCTTTACTATGGTAAGGAACATTCAATCTACAAAATACAGGTAAATGGTCAGTTATATCACAATAGAGTAAGCCCGATGCTGGTGTGTTTGGTGTGTTTATCCATATGTGGTCCAGACAAGATGAAGTATTTCTTTCTTCATCAAATCGAGTAGGTTTAGTGATAATTGGTCTGTAAAAGAGGGTACTTAGCATATTCATGAAATATTTTGTATCTTCACTGAAAGCCTCAGTGGGAAGATCTATATTCATATCACCGGCAATTACAGAATCATGTGTTGATAGAGAGTTTTGGCTAATTAGATCTTGCAGTAAATTAGAGAAATCTTTTATATTGCCCTTTGGGGGGCGGTAAATACCAAGAATATTTAGTTTATTTGTGGAGTTGGGATAGATTATTGATACAGCTACACATTCAATGGTATTATTTGAAATATTGAGTTCCTGGATAATGTCGTACTTCAAGCCATCTTTTACAAAAATACTTACACCTCCACCCTTCATAACCTCCCTATAACTGTGAACCGAGGAATAGCCAGGAATATAAGAAAGAGATACATTACTGGCATTGATCCATGTTTCTGTAAGAATAATTATGTCATAAGAATGGCCTGTGCCCTCCAAGTATGCTAAGAATTCAGTACTATTACTATTGAAGCTTCTTATATTAAAATTTATTATTGTTAATCCATTTTGGTTAAATGTCTTACTAAAATCCTTAAAAGTATTTATACTATGATATCTACATAAATTAATATCCTGTCCATCCAGTAATAAATCCAAGTTTTGATCAGGGTCTCTAAATTCTAGGTTAAAAGCCATGTGATGGCTAATAGCACAATAAGATTAAAAAGTAAACAAAAATGATTAAAAATTATGATAAATTGAGTAAAGCCAATAGAGGTGGTGAATATATTAGCTGAGACACACA
>JBCBFY010000350.1:0-1966 GCA_038527325.1 Cyanobacteria bacterium J06614_10 | reverse complement strand
TGAACATCTGTTGGGTTTTGCTTAGATTGGTTTTCCATGAGATTTACCTCTGGTATTTGTATTGAGTTTGTTGAGCGCTGAAGCCGCTTCTTTGTTCGATTAAAGAGATCGAGTTGGAGAAATGAACTACAACAGGATCATCGTGGCGGCTTTTCTTTGACACTTCCTACTATAGGGAGCACGAAAGGAGGGTGGCTTAGCGATTGCTTAGAATTCGATAACAACTCTTAGGTCGATTTTTGAGGACTATTGTTAATTTTCTCAGAATGCACATAGAAAACTATCATCTGTTCGCTAGAGTAAATGAGTTGAGGTATTGGCATTAAGAAAAAGTAGAGGCTGGTAATGAGGATCTCATCTTTTTCTTGCTGAGCTTTATCGCGGCCCGTGTTTGTCCTATATTTATGAGTTTGATAGGAGTCTGACCAATGGAAAACCCAATCAAAGCTACCTCGCCGGAGAACCAGCCAGAAGCGACCGACCCATCTGTGAACCAGGCTGACAAGCCGCTGTCAGATCAGCTGTCTGACCAGTCTCTAGAGAAGGTAACTGGCGGGCAAAATGCTGAAAGCGCCTTTACCAATGCGACGTCAACTGTGACAGTTGACAGGCGCGTAGAGAAAACGTTGATATCGGAGGCTCATGAGCCTGACGTTGATGGCTAATGGCCCTCATAGGTCGGTGGCTGAACACGCACATGGTTCGTTTTCGTGACGTTCTTGTAACCACGCACTCGACACTCCACATCACCTAGCCTGAAGTCGATCCCCTCTGGAGGGGTGGCGCGTAGCGACGGGGTGGGTCCGGTGTGTAGCGTCAGCGGCTGAACCCACCCCGACCTCCGCTGCGCTCCGGCCACCCCTCCAGAGGGGATTTCATCCTGGCATTGTCCTTTTAGTTGCTGCAATACTAGTCGCTGCGTCTCTTCAGACGCCTCGCTTAACCCTCTCATGCTGAAAAGCGCACCCCGTTTACCACCAGGGATGCGCTTTTCGTTTTGACTAGGCGCAGAAAGTTTCTTGCTTTAGGTTTCGACTTGGAAACTTCTAATTCGCCTTGTTCTATTTCGCTATTCTTTATTTCGGTGTGTTTGGTGTCTCAGTCTGTTCTATTCGCTGCGCGTGAAAGTCGTCAAGGCTCTTGTTGGTGTCTTCCGATTCTAGTTCAGCGATGAGGCCTCTGCGGATGGTGTCTTTTCCACCGGAGACTTGTGCAAGATCGGCTTCGGTGATTTGCTCTTCGGCAGGAGTATTTTGCGGATGCTTGTTTTGTTGCTCTTCCATGGCACGGCTTCCTTTACTCTATTTCTGTTCTATTGCTGTGAGTTCAGTCTTTCTTTCACTTCTTTTTTCAGATTCCTATAAAATTGGGACGCTGCAAAGATGAGAGGCAGCAGTGTGTTATTTGTTCGCGAGTTCCTTAGCGGACACTCATTAACCTAGCGATATTAACGGTTGATTAGCTTAATCATAGATTAATTTTCCTCAGATAATATACTGGTTTCCTTGAGTAGATACCTTTTTCGAAGGAACGGTGTGTGAGACTGTGCTCAGGTTTGTCTCATTTTGAAAAGCGATTGACTGAATAGACTATGCGGTTGAACAGCTACATTTGGAGCGCCTACATTTGGAGCGATAGCTATGCGAGAAGATCCGGCTGAACTTGCTGATGAGATGGTTGCTGGTGGGGCGGCTCACCCGGCGCTCTTTCCTGGCATGCTGGTGCTGTCGCGGGCGCTGTCGGCGGCGCGGCCTTCGCTGATTTCTTTGCTAATTGTGAGTGGTGCTCAGCTGAGTGGCGGTGTGGCGCATCCAATTTCCTTTTGCAATGTGCTATTTATTGGTAATTTTTGTGCGGCGCTGGTGGTGGGATTTTGGTTTGGGTTTGGCTGTCTCAGTCTGTTCTATTCGCTGCGCGTGAAAGTCGTCAAGGCTCTTGTTGGTGTCTTCCGATTCTAGTTCAGCGA
>JBCBFY010000349.1:0-1982 GCA_038527325.1 Cyanobacteria bacterium J06614_10 | reverse complement strand
AAAAAGGGCTGTTTCGACGACCTCTGTCAGGAGGCTTTGATTGATTCCGATGAGGAGGTCAAGTAGGAGTAAGACTTGCTTTTCGAGTCCTTGTTCGAGTCCTGGTTTTTGTTGGAGGAGGCTGCTGAGGGCTTTTTGGAGGCCATCGAGGTACTGCTTCGCAGAACGCTTGGCTATTTTAGACGCACTGTGTTTTGGAAACCTACGGCTTATACATAACGTGCTAAGCTGTTTATCTAGATCAGTCATTTTTCCTACTTACATTCATTTATTCTCTAGGAAGTAATCAGTGAGTCAATGAGTCAATCAAATGTGTTTGCGGATCGGCGTTTGGCGCAGCGGAGTATTCAATTAGCAGAACGGATCAAAGAAAAAGGCAGCTGTATCATCAATCAGGTAGCCCGAAATTGGTCAGAACAGATGGGGTTTTATCGGCTTTTACAAAATGAGCGAGTCAGTGAATCCTGCCTGATTTCCCATTTGCGATCGAGCTGTCAAGCACGCATGGCCGGTTCTAAAGAGGTGTTAATTTTGAGCGATAGCAGTGATTTTGATTACAGTTGGGCGCGTCATCGTCTGGAAGACAGTAGCGGCTTAGGCTATATTGGTAATCATAAAGGCCTGGGCTACTATCTTCATGCCAGCCTTGCCGTTGATGCGCAGAATGGAGCCTTGTTGGGAAAAAGTGATGCCAAACTATGGCATCGGCCTCAGAAAAATAAGCAGGTGTCCCCCTCTCTTTACCAGACTGATCTGGAGGAGAAAGAATCTTATCGCTGGATTGACAGTTGCCTCAAGAGTAAATCCTTAGCCCAACCGACTCAATCGCTGACCTTCATTCAGGATCGAGAAGGAGATATCTATGCTAGTTTCGTCTTAGTGCCAGAACCGGGACGGGAGCTATTGGTTCGCTCGAAACACGATCGCAGTATTTTGAGCCCAACGGGAGCAAAACGCAAGCTCTTCGAATATCTTCAGGAGCAGCCCTGCCGCGGTAGTTATCCCTTGGCGGTTCGGGCAGAGCCCCGGCAGAACCGATCTGCTCACACCGCAGTGATGGAATTGCGCTATTGCTCCATTGAGATCCAAAGAACTACGAAACCAAGTTTTCGATATCAACGCTCCTTTCCACTTTCGATCCCGATTCGGGCGATTGAGGTGCGCCAAAGAGCCGATACGGTCCCAGCGGGTGAATCCCCCATTCTTTGGCGACTCTTGACCACCCATCAGATCACAGACTGGCGAGATGCCCTCCGATTTGTATATTGGTATACTTTACGATGGATCATCGAAGATTTCTTCCGCTTGCTCAAAAAAAAGGGCTTTCAGCTCGAAAAGGCGGAACTCGAATCAGGCTACGCCCTCCGAAAATTAGGACTGATTACCATGGACAGTGCCATACAAGTGATGCAACTACGCCAAGCCCGAGATGGAAACGCTGAGATCCCACTCGAAGAGGTCTTCACCGAGCCAGAAATTGACTCTCTGCAAGCGATTACCCCAACACTCGAAGGCAATACCGAGAAGCTCAAAAATCCACACCCCCCAAAATCATTGGCCTGGGCCAGTTGGACCATTGCCAGATTGGGCGGATGGAAGGGATATCGAAGCCAAAGGCCGCCAGGAGTCATTACCTTTAGGCGAGGATTAGAGCGATTCAAAGACATCCATCGCGGAATTCAGCTCCGGTTGTGATTTATGTATAAGCCGTAGGTTTTGAAAACACAGTACGTCTTTTTTCGATCCAAGCGTTCTGCGAAGCAGTAATCCTAAACCTAGCGACTATCACTTGCCTGCTCTGCCTGAATCATCGGCAAACGAATCTGCGAAGGATAGCGCGCCGAGTGGTGAATCTGATTGCGGGCAATTACGCCTTCAGATTCATCAAAGTTGTTGCCTCCGGTATTGAGATTACGAGTAAAGCGCGGAAAATTACTGCTGGATATCTCGATCCGAATCCGGTGCCCCTCCGCAAAATAATT
>JBCBFY010000348.1:0-1984 GCA_038527325.1 Cyanobacteria bacterium J06614_10 | reverse complement strand
CTGTTTTTTACAAACAGCTGAGAAGGGCAATGGGTCGGCTGGCTTCTGGGTCTTTGGGTTTTGGAATTGGTGTAGTGTCTTGTTGGTTCCACTTCAAAGGTCGTGTGTGTTTTAGATGAGTGAAGTTTATTAAGTAAAGGAGGGCTAAGGAGCCCGCCTCGCCAAGGTTAGCTATCATGGTGTATGTAATCTGGTCTGCCCCTGGGGCTGTGTCTTTGCCCTTGTGCTTCACGCTCGTTAGTTTGTGAAGCGTGTAGGGTGTGTCTGTTGGGGCAGGTTGGGTGCAGGCAAGGTTGATTATGGCCCATCGCTCAGGATTGAGGTTTTCCTGAGCTCTGAGGGAGTCGGGAGGGAGTTGAGCTGAGTCGCTGCGCCGCGCGAAGCTTTCAGCGAGTTCGTCAGCTTTGAGTTGGGGTGTGGGGTGGGTGGGGGGCCTGCTGGACGTTTTGCCAGCAACCTTTTTGAGCCAGCACCATATTTGTTTGAGAGAACTATGTTCGTTGAGGAGGGCACACCATTCAAGCCATTTTGTTAATTGAATTTCTGAGAGTTGTTCGTTGACGAGGCGAGCTACCTCGCGGAGTTGCTCCCGATTGCCTTCGCTGGGGTGTCTTTTGTGTATTCTTCTTGCCCGATTGAGGCGTCTTTTGAGTTCTTTGACCTCTGGACAATAGTACCAGTAGTCTTTGTGTCGGTGTGGACCTGGCTTGATCTTGGGCATAGAGATATCAGCCGCGGCACGCATAGCCGCAACAAGATCATTCTCAAGAGCATCTTCATCCTCTGGGGGGTCATAGGATGCGTGCCAGGTGGTGAGATGGTCCTGAAATCGGTCCCAGTTAGCCATCTCCTGCTTCCATTTGGAAGGTGGTGGAGGAAGGGGAGGTAATCGGGCAAGTTTGATGGTGTAGGAGGTGGCGTAGTGGTCTGAAGTGAGGACAGAGTTAACATTCCACTGCGCTTCACCTCTTAGTGTGGTGGGTAGGAAGGTGAGATCAAGACGCCCACCCTGAATGTGGGTGGGCTCTCCGTTATTTAAGAGGGCAACTTCGGGATATTCGTCTAGTAAAGCTGCGATGTGATGGCCATCATCGCAGCTACGTTGAGGTGAACAAAGGATAGGGTGGTGTGCATTGAAATCTCCTCCAAGGAGTACAGTCTCAGAGGCCATCTGGTTGAACAACTCACTCAGGTCTAAGGATCCCGTATGGTGTTTGTATAAGTTGTAGCAGGAGAGTTCTGTGTCAGCCAGAAAGATTTTGACAGCTAGAACGTCTGTTTCTTCACCTGCTTGGGTGGGATTGTCAATAGAAATACAAGGCAGTGTGTTTTTGACAAGTATCATGAGATTGCACCAGTTCCTTTGGTAGAAGGCATTGGGCGTCTTGAACGTTTTGTAGCCTGAGATGTTGTACTCCAGATTAGCCGGAAACTTGCACTCCTGGAGGAGAGCAATGTCAATGTTTTGAGTGTGTAATTCTGATTTCAATATGGCGGATTTGGATCTGAGTCCGTTTATGTTCCATTGGAGGAATTTAAGGTTGTTTGCTATATTGGAATCAGCCATGTTGTTGAGAGACTTTGTGTGATTGAATTACTTCTGTACTTTGGCAGAAGTGTCAGAGTTAGAGACAACGCTCTGGTGGTGAGTGTTGCTTTTGTCAGAGATGCTGAGGTTTGGGGTTGAAGATCTGATCCTGTGTTTGGGTGGAGGGGGCATGTCTTTGTCCTTGGAGCGTCTGACTACTTCCTTGGCGTGATTGACAATTTTGCCCAAGGCCGTATCAGAAAGTTTCCTTTCGCATGCAGTTGCGACAGAGGAGCAGATGTACTTGATGAGTTCGATAAAATCATCCTCATCCATTTGGAAAGACTTTGTGTGGTGTTTTTTACATTTGGTGGATTTGTTCTTTGATTTTATCGAACTCATCAAGTACATCTGCTCCTCCGTCGCAACTGCCTGCGAAAGGAAACTTTCTGATAC
>JBCBFY010000347.1:0-1991 GCA_038527325.1 Cyanobacteria bacterium J06614_10 | reverse complement strand
AATTGTGCCCGCCCGATCCCATGCCGCCCATGGCGCTGACCTCCAGAATTTGCCCAAATCAGTTGGCAAATTGGGCCGGAAATCAATGAGCGTTCCGTGGGTATCCGCGCATGTGCGGGACTTTGATGTCCTGGACATCGATAGCCATAGCGCCAATTCTGTTTGGCCAATCGCATCAATGCTAGGCGCAGGGCCTCATAACCGTGTCTTGTGGGCCTTGTGCTGCTTCGTCGAGTTTCTGGCGCACATGGATCACGGCCTGGTGCAGATCCGCGGACGTTAGACCTCGGGCTTTAGAAAAACGAGCGTCTCTTCGAGAATGAGCTTGTCCGGTTCCAGGTCCGCCACAATCTGCTTCAGACGGGCGTTCTCTTTGTCAAGCGCCTTCAGCCGCTAGGTAACAAATATGTCCAGTCCACCAAACTTGGTTGTCCGTTTAATGGGATGGACTGCTTGGTTTGAGCCCTTTCGGTCACGCACCCATTAGGTGAATCCAGCTTTTATGGGCCGTGGTTCGAGGGCAGGCGACGTCGTACTGCGGAAAAGGTTGGGACGGACACAACGCCTTGAAGACATCGGCAAACTTCAATTGTTTGTGATAGGCATCGGAGACTGCATCTTTGCTGCTGAACTTAGCTTTTGTGTTCGGCTCGGTTCTCGGTTTAGATTTAATTTAAGGTCTTGAGGGGGCGCCAGTTTTTGGCGCGGCGACTATGAGAATTCGTCTTGATGGGATCGTATATGAGATCTCGGGAACTGAGAGTGCGAGCACGTTTCGCGTGGTGCCCGTTGATGCAGACATCGAAGTCAGCGTCGAAGTGGCTGCTCGGCTCTTCGCTGTTACCCGGGGAATTAGCTTTATACTTGCCCAGGACGCGACAATTGTTTCTTCGGCCGAAGATGCGCTCAGCGTCGCGAGGGGCGTGGGCAATCGAATTGCTCAAATAGAGGCCCTTGCAGGCTTCACGGCGGATGCTGCGATTGCGCTTGCTTCGGCCGGATTAGGCAAGGTGCTAACTGCCGCTGGTGTGTTTGCACAAGCAAAAGGTGCAGCCGAATCACTAAACGTATTTTCTGACGGAGTGGAAATCCTGACAATCCTCAGAAAAGGATTGATCGAAGGGCAGGCCACCCAAGACGAAGCAGTATTTGCATTACTAGAGGTGTTCCTCCAGTTGGCAAAAGACTATTCCGACATATTTGTTGATACACAAGCGAGCTTGCTATCGTACAATGATGGGGTGGTCATTGATGCAGACGCGGTTTTCGAGGCGTATGACGCAATCGGCGTATTCACGAATTTATCAACTCAGATTTCAAAGTCAGCCCTTGATACTGGAGGAATTCGCAACTGGCTTAACCTCAGCCCGGTTGATCGATATCTGAAAGCCGCATTTACCCTTAAAGACGCAGTGGTCGAGTCGTTCGAGCAGTTGGCATCCGGTTTTCTCAGCCCCTCGACGGCGGCAAAAACTGTTGACCCATTTGTGGGAGCAGGCGTCGGGACGATTGAGGCTCTCGTCAAGCTTGCGACCGTGGCAGAGCCTGCAGACCTGAGTGTTGAGCAGTCTAATACGCTATCGGCAACGCTTATCAATCTCCTGACACCTTCGTTTGAGTCCTTGCAGAGTGATAAGTTGCTAGACGGGTTTGCGCAGCTGCTTCTGGAGAGCAATCCGGCCTGGTCAGACGGCAATGAAACGGTCGCTGACGCAACTCCCCTTGCTTTCATAGACAACAAAATCGAGATGGAGGGCATTGTTGGTTCAGTTGACGCGGCCGATGTGTTCTCACTCGAAATTGCTGAACCAGAACAGCTCTTCTTCGACTATGCAGCCCGGGAGGGAGGGGTTGTCGTCCGACTTTTAGACTCAAATGGCGAAACGATTGAACTCGTTTATGGGTATACCCCCCAACTCGAGCCCGGGACATATAACGTTGTTGCGTCCTACCAACCGGATGCCTTTGGCAGTGCACCCTTTGAGTTTCTA
>JBCBFY010000346.1:0-1998 GCA_038527325.1 Cyanobacteria bacterium J06614_10 | reverse complement strand
CACCCACCCCGACCTCCGCTGCGCTCTGGCCACCCCTCCAGAGGGGATCACCTTTTGGTGTTGTCCTTGCAGTCACTGCAGTACTGAAAAGGCAGCTAGAAGCTGTTTGAATCTTGTTTTATTCGTTGTTGCTTTATTTATTGATTTTTTATGACGTTTTCTTCTTTTTGGTCTGTTCTTAAGCAAACTTTTGAAGAATGGCAGCGTGATAAAGTATCGAGACTCGCCGCAGCCCTAGCCTACTACACTACTTTTTCACTCGCGCCCATACTGGTGATTGTGATTGCCGTTGCCAGCTTTTTGTTCGATCAGTCGATGGTGCAGGCGCGCATCATAGAGCAGATGCAGGGCCTGCTAGGAGAGAATGCCGCCGAGCTGGTGCGTGAAATGCTGGCCAACCGGTCTCAAGATAGTGGGGAAGTATGGCCTACGCTAATCGGCATTGGCTTGCTGATTGTAGGTGCTTCGGGATTGTTTATTCAGCTGCAGGATGCACTGAACACAGTGTGGAACGTAGTGCCTAAGGAAGGCGGCGGCCTGTGGAACTTGATCCGCAATCGCCTGCTGTCGTTTGGCATGGTGCTGGTGATTGGCTTTTTGCTGCTGGTGTCACTGATGCTCAGTGCGGGCATCTCAGCGATTGGTAGCCTGTTTGGCGGGTTTCTTGTGCAGTGGGAAACAGGATTACAGCTACTAAATGCGGTCATCTCGTTTGGGGTGATTACGCTATTGTTTGCGCTGATATACAAAATATTGCCAGACGTGAGAATCACCTGGAGCGATGTGTGGGTGGGTTCTGCAATTACGTCTTTGCTCTTCACCATTGGTAAGTTTTTGATCGGGCTGTATTTGGGCAACAGTGGCGTTGCATCTGCCTATGGCGCAGCCGGGTCGTTTGTTGTATTGCTGCTATGGATCTATTATTCTGCTCAGATTTTGCTCTTTGGCGCAGAGTTTACACAGGTATATGCCAATCGCTTCGGCTCGCAAATTCGACCTGATAGCCATGCGAAGTTTGCTCCGGATGCGTCAGAGTCGTCTGCAGGCGGTGCCCTAGAAAGTAGGCAGGAACGCGGAGAAAGCCCCCTACCTAGGACTCGACGTGAATACAGGGCGATGAAAGAGCGGCCTTAGCGTGGCTTGGAGTTGGGTTTTGGCCCGGCGAGTGATTGTCCGTGAGGGCATAGGTGCAAAATGACGCAGCGATCGCACTCAGGTTTGCGATAGTAGCAGCAGCGCTGGCCGTGTAGCATCATCACTTCGTGGTTGTCGTACACTTGCTGGGCAGACCAGTCGCTCGGCAGTAGCGCTTCAAGAATGGCATGGGAAGGACCGACGGCGACCTTAGCATTGATGAGGCCAGTTCTGACGGCGACGCGGTGGTGATGGCTATCGACCGGGAGGGCTCTTTTCCTCAATGTGCTAAACGACAGCACAGCGGCGCTGGTTTTAGGGCCGACGCCTTTGAGGGTTTCTAGCCACTGCCGGGCCTCTTCGACGGGGCAATTGGCCAGAAAGTCGAGGGAGAGATTGCCTTTTTCTGCGGTGATTTGGCGGAGCACTTGCTGGATGCGGGGCGCTTTTTGTTCTGGCCAAGTGCAGGGTGCGATCGCCTGCTCGACCTGCTGAGTCTCAACATCTCGAACGGCTTCCCAGGTGGGCAGGGCCTGCCGCAACTGCTTGAAGGCTTTTCCAGAGTCCTTATTTTTGGTGCGGTGAGAGAGCAACGCAGAAATGAGTTCGCTCAGCGGGTCTAGGTTATGAAAGTAGGCAATAGGACAGTCGTATTCTTTGCACAGCTGCTGATGTATTGAGATGGCCTTTTGACTGAGGCCATCCGTCTCCGTAGGATTTTCCGTAAGATTGAGTTGCAAAAAAGCTCCTTGGCACCAAGCTGATGAATGGCTTCAGTGTATCGGGGTGCTTTTTGCTGCCGCGTCTGTCAAAAGGTTTGATAGCAACGGTACAAAGATCTGCTTAGGAAAAAAGATTAAACAG
>JBCBFY010000345.1:0-2002 GCA_038527325.1 Cyanobacteria bacterium J06614_10 | reverse complement strand
GATAGATCAAGTATAAAGGACACTATTCAATATTCCACCCAAAAGAATGGAATACAGAATAGAACTGGCTCGGACCGGAGGGATGCCAAAAGACCCTCAAGACAAAACATATATCCCCATACGGTGGAGAAGTATGTGAATTTCTTATCAATATCATGCTATCGACTACTGTGTACTATATTTACATTAAATATATCAGTCTAGCAAATTTCAATGAGTTGAAATGAAAATATTTCTATTAGAAAGTAAAGACTAATAATCCAAGTCTCTGGGTGGGTTTGAACCTGTAGAGCGTGTTTATATCGCTGCGTTGCGTCTGCGCTGTCGCCGCAATTGGCGATAACATACGGGGATCACCGGGAGTGTTTATATCGCTGCGTTTTGCGGGGAGAGCACATTCGGGGAGCGCAGCGTGCAATGCGCTCTAGTATTAACAGAAATTAGAAAATATAAGCCTATATAAGTTTATTGAACTAATTAATGTTTATCTAATTTATTTATCCATGGAACAATGTATAATAATATTTATATTATTTATAGCTATTCATATTGCAAATGAAGAATGCCGAGAACGCAAAACGCAGTCAAAATTTGTGCAAAAATTGCGGCGCTGGAACAATGCGGCGACAGTGCAGACGCAACGCAGCAATATAAACCCTGCCGTAAGCCTAGAATTAGCAGTAAGGGCCTAAGTCCATTGTGCCAGAGGAAAACTGGATAACAAAATGTCTTATGATAAATAATAGGCCTACCTGCATCAAAAAGGTATCCATGAAATCATTCGCATGTCGAATCCTGGCGAGTGTCAACACTGCATAACTACTAATTGGACATTAGTGGCAATGTTTCCAATAATTGAAACCTATAAGCTTGCCTTCTAAGTTCTGTTAGAGTTTCATAACCCTTAGGCCGGGTTTATATTGCTGCGTTGCGTCTACGTTGTCGCAGCATTGAGTTCCCCAAATGCACTATTGACGCAAAACACAGCAATATAAACACCCCCAGCGTTCCCTCATTTGTTATTGTCAATTGCAGTGATGATGATGAAAGCGAGAAAAATTGCTAAACTTAACAGACAAATGCCTGGAATGTTAGTCCCTTAAGATCGTTGTGACATAATAAACTAATATGTGAATGACCAGTAACATCATTTATTGTATAAAAGAAACCACAGGCCCTCAGGCCGCTGCCGACCGAAAACAGCTGATCGACAGAATGTAAACAAACGAAAACAAAAGATATTAACATGGAAAAGCCTCTTGTATATAGATAGAATATACATACCTCCTGCTGCATCTGTTCATTCCAGTTTGGAATGTAAGCCGCGGCAAACCAGCTGCCGGGAAGTGGGTTGTACACTGGCAGAATTGTAGCATCGTGCGGTAAATAAGCGGATTTAGTTGTGACCTGAAAGAGAAGGAAAATTTTTAAAGGTCACGAAACTGTAGTAGAACGGAGAGCACAAGCAAATATGTTCCCAATAGGAGACAAATTGTCATTAACTAATTATTTTTGCTATTTTTCAGTTCTCTACAGCCTATCATAATTGTCCAGGAGTCAAAGGGATTTATGAAGGACTATGTCGTGGCAAATAAGCTGAATTTTGTAGTGACCTGAATGCATATTAAAAGTATAATTAATTAATCTATTTATTCATAATAGAATAGTAAAAGGATTAAGAAGAAGTTATTTTTAATAGAAATTAAAAATCTTCATGCTACGGGGAATCTAAGGGCATTAACTCATGAATAAGAGAAAAGTTTAGAGGAAGCTGGAGTTAAAAGGAATATGTTGAGGTGGTTTGGTCATGTGGAGAGGATGGAGGGAGGGGTATGCAAAAAGGTGTACGAAATTGAGGTGAGTGGACCAGGTGTTAGAGGAAGGCCACCAGTGAAGTGACTGAGTAGAGTGGAGGAATACAACAAAGAGAGAGAGAGAGAGAGAGAGAGAGAGAGAGAGAGAGAGAGAGAGAGAGAGAGAGAGAGAGAGAGAGAGAAGGATA
>JBCBFY010000344.1:0-2006 GCA_038527325.1 Cyanobacteria bacterium J06614_10 | reverse complement strand
GACGTCTCCTTGATTGATGGTGACTGCAGAAATTGTGCGGGTAACGAAAGTCTGCTGCTTGACCTCCTTACTTCCTAGCTCTCGGTCGAGAACCCAGCTGTCAATCTGCGTTCCATCTAACGTCATTGAAAACTTTGCTTCACCATCTTCACCATCGTAGTAACCGACGATAATGTCGTAGACGCCTGTATTGCCTGTAAAGGTACTGTCTATTTCAAGTTTCTTACTGGATTTCTCAGATTTCGACCTGAGAACGCTTCCCCCCGACACAAAATCGTAATTTTTCACCTCATATTCACCGGAGATATTCATATCTTCGGCTTCTACTCTCATAGAGGCATCTGGGTCAAAGGCAACGAATTTTAGATAATCAAAACTGAGACCATCTTTGTTGATATATGAAGTCTCTAGATCAATCATCGCACCTTCATTGAGAAGAATGTCTGTCGCTAAGGTGCGCGTAATAAAGTTGTCTTCATCGGCGCTATCGCCCGAATAGCTGGTATGCTGCCACTGATCAAGCGTCAGGCCGTCTATTTTTGCAGTGATTTGGCCGCTGCCTTTCGCGTCATAATAGCCGAGAACAATGTTGTAGCGACCTGTTTCTCCTGTGAATTTTGTTGCTGCAGAAAAGTTGTCTTTCGCTTTAATGAACCTTTCCCCAGAAGCAAAGTCCTTTTTCTCGATCTTGTAATCTCCTGACAGATCCATTGCTTCTGCTTCGACCTTGAGCGTGTCTGCCGTCCCATCGGTAGGATTGAGCAAGAAGGCTTCTGCTTCTTCTCCCGAAGCAGTCGCCAGCCGAAAGTCGAGAAAATCAATTCCGGCTTTTTCTCTACCATCAGCGCGGCCTTGAATCTCAATGGCATCGCCTGTGGTAAGGGCTACCTCATGGCCAACAATTCGATACTCGCTTGAGTTGGTATCGAGGTTGAATGTCCAGTTGCTTAGGGTTTGTCCATTTATGCCGATAGAGGCCGTAGACTGCCCGTTGCTATCGTCGATGTAGCCGACATAAATATTGTAAATTCCTGACTCTCCTGTGAAAATTGTGCTGGCAGTTCCCCCGGATGATCTACTCTCTATGATGCCACTGCCAGAGGTGTGGTCTTCTCTCGAATCGACTCGGTACGCGCCACCGAGGTCCATGTCTTCAGCTTCGACCCGCAGTAGGCCGTTGGCTTGGTCATCTTCTTTGTCTTGTACCAGATGCGTTTGGCTTTCGCTTGCCGAAATTTCGATCAGACCGCGTAGCTGATTGCTGCCAGAGTGTCCTAGCTGTTGGCCACCGCTGCCATTGTCACCCACCCAAAAAGTCTCATTCTGACCAAAGGTTCGCTCTAGCCAGTTTCTCTCTTGAGAATTATCGATGGTGACGAGCTCACCGCCCAAAGCTTCAGCCTCAGCTTGTGCTGACGCCCAGTCACCAGCCTGGCTTACCTGATAGAGACTGCCGTTATAGAATTCGGCGCTTGTCGCTGTTGTCGATTCACTAGCGGCAACCAAGTCGATGTAATCGATTCGGAGTACCTGGTTGTCTTCTGCTTCTCCGTTGAGTTCTATGCGGCCACCCGATGTGAGCTGTACCCCCTTGACTGTATGAGTGACCAAGCCGCTTGTCACATCCTGCGCAGATGTCCATTCGTAGCTCTGCGAGGTGCTTTCTCGGCCTCTTCCGTTTTTAACTTTTAGCTTGAAGTCACCTTCGCTGCTGTCGTCGGTGTAGTATCCAACGATCACGTCATAGATGCCTGTAGGACCAGAAAAGTCTGTTTTTAATTTGCCGTCTCCGCCGGTTGCAACGATGCTTTCACCAGAGGCTTCTGCTGAATTCTCTACGTTAAAGTTTTTCTGGTCTAAATTTTCGGCCTCCAGTCGGAGCCAGAAATCGACAGGGGCCGCTTCTTCCGCTACGATGCCTGCCTCTTTTGCGATCGCAGTTAGGGTCGTCTCGCCTGCATTGGTATCGGCAGCTTGGCTGACAACCACGTGCTGGTCACCATAGA
>JBCBFY010000343.1:0-2043 GCA_038527325.1 Cyanobacteria bacterium J06614_10 | reverse complement strand
CTCTCTCTCTCTCTCTCTCTCTCTCTCTCTCTCTCTCTCTCTCTATCTATCTCTCTATGCATCTAAATAAGAAAAAGAAATTAGAAAAAAATTACAAACAAACAGACAAACAAACAAAAAAAAAAAAAAAAAAAAAACAAGCAAATAGGTAATCCAACAAACAAACAGACAAGCAGACAAACAGAACGACTAACAGAAAAACAAACAAACAAACAGACAAACAAACAGACAAGCAAACAAACTGAAAAACAAACAAACACACAAACGAGTGAACACACAGACGGGCAAATATACACAGACATACCTGTTATTGCTAAGATATTCATTAGGTCACTCCAGGTACGCTATTTGGTGGAAATTTGATTTTTGCAACAATAGGATTCGTGAATATCTTATTAATTGGGTCAGGCCTCCAAGATCCTTTGTGTAAATTGATGTTGTTGGTTATTTCAATTAAGCTGGATTCTATTATTTTATTCTTATTAGGACACCTGCTGTTATATACAATTCTGGATGAATTCCAGTCGATAGGATGGTTGGTAGTACTCACATGATTGAATAATGCAGAATTTTGTTGACCGTACCTAATTGCTCTTTTGTGTTCTTTTAGTCTTTGTTCTAGATTTCTACAGGTATAACCAATGTAGGATTTGTCGCAGCCTTTGCATGGGATTTCATATACACCTACTTTTTCCTTGGTGTTCTCTGCTTTGTTAACATTTATCACTTTGCTACCTAATGTGTTGGGGTATGAGAAGATGAATGGGTTGTCTTTCCCAAGTGGCTTTGTTACTTGTTTGATAGTATCTAGGTATGGTAGTTTGATTTTGTTTTCAAAGGAATTTTTATTTTCCGTACATGGCACATAGAATATTCGTTTTGCTTTATTAAGTGCCTTTTCTAGAATGTATTCGGTATATTTAATTGAACCAAGCTGTTCCCTAATTATGTTAATCTCTTCTTCTAGATATTCTGGAGAGCATATTCTTAGGGCTCGGAGGAAAAGGTTACATGCCACACCGAGTTTCACTTCTATGTCATGATAACTATAGAAGTGAATATATGAAATAGAGAATGTTGGTTTTCTGTATACTTTAAACTTATAGCCCGTGTCTTCTTTCAAAATAAGTACGTCTAAGAATGGGATTTTGTTTTCCTGTTCCCATTCAACTTTAAATTTGATACTTGGGACTTTGTTATTTAGGTTGTTGAAAAATTCATCAAAGTTCCCCCAAGATTCATTCCAGATCGTAAAAATATCGTCTACATAACGGAACCAAACCATTCCTGTGTTTTTGATGGGTGCTACGATGTAGGATTCAAAATATTCCATGTAAATATTAGCTAATATTGGGCTTAGTGGGCTTCCCATACTGCAGCCAAATTTCTGCTTATAGAATTCTCCGTTGAAGGAGAAGACATTATTACTTACGCAGAGCTCAATAAGTTTAATAGTTTTTTCAACGCCTAATGGAAAATGGTCCTCATATGGTCTTAGTTTGGTTTTTAAGAATTCTAACACATCATTGATAGGGACCTTAGTAAATAGGGACTCGACGTCTAGGCTTAGTAGCTTGGTGTTGCTTAATGGGACATTTGCACTTTTGAATTTATGAATGAAATCCTCGGAGTGTTTTATGTGAGAGTTGGAAAACATTCCTAAGAAGGGGGAAAGAAGGTTGGCTAGCCATTTTGCTATTTTATATGTAAAGGATCTAATACTAGAAATAATAGGACGTAGTGGTATGCCATCTTTGTGGGTCTTGGGGAGTCCATAGAAGTATGGTAGTTTGGGGGTTAAGACTTTGAGTTTTTCTAAGAGTGCTATGTTTTCCTTATTACCTCCTATTTTCCTAACTTTTCTGTTAAATTCTTGTGACACATTCTCAAGGGGGTTTTTGTTTAGCTTTTCATAAGTAGTGTCATCATTGAGGAGCTCATGAGCTTTGTGGAGGTACAGTCCTTTGTCCATTATGACTATTTTTCCGTCTTTATCAGATCTAGTAATAATTATGTCTGATTTGCCTAAAGAGTCTATAGCAT
>JBCBFY010000342.1:0-2049 GCA_038527325.1 Cyanobacteria bacterium J06614_10 | reverse complement strand
GCTGATGGACTACGGAGGGCTACTGATCAGTTGCAAATGGCTATGTTTCCAGCATTGGGAGCATATAAGCTTTCCTCTTGCGTTCTGTCACAGTTTCGTGACCTTTAATAACCTTTTTAATCTTAATCAAATATTGACTCCATTTACACCATCGCAATATAGCTACAAATCCACCAGCGAGTTTTTAGACTCCATCAATACTACCGCAGCAGAAGGCGAAATTGCCTCCCTTGACGTCGAGTCTTTATTTACAAATGTTCCGGTAGATAGAACCATAGCCTACATCTGTGATGAAATTTACAGATCAAACGCACCAGTCAGACTCAATATTCCGGAAGCTCACCTTAAACAACTGTTAGAAATCTGCACTAAAGAGACTGCATTTAGGTGTCCCCAAGGAAACCTTTATCAGCAAGTCGACGGTGTAGCCATGGGATCCCCCTTAGGAGTTCTTTTTGCCAATTTCTTTATGGGGTCCGTGGAAAAAGAAGTATTTAATACTACCAACAAACCATCAATGTACGGTAGATACATTGATGATATATTCATAAAAACCACAGATAGTGAAGAAAGAAACAGGATAAGGACCCTCCTACAGGAAATATCCGGACTTAGATTCACAACTGAAGAGGCAAATCAAGGGAAACTCCCCTTCCTTGATGTCATGTTGCAACAACATGGAGGAAGATTCAGCACCACCGTTTACGTGAAAGCAACCAACCCCGGCCTTTGCCTCAATGGTGAAAGTGAGTGCCCACAAAGATATAAGGACAGCGCAATAGCAGCCTTCTACAGGAGAGCCCTATCACATTGTTCTAATTGGCACCTCACACAGATGGAATTCGATAGGGTCACGCAGATCTTGGTCAATAACGGTCATTCCAACCAAGATTGTCAGCGTGTCCTTAGAAATGTCATTAATAAATGGTACTTAGGACAACAAGGACCTACAGAGGGACAAACACATAAGTTATATTTCCGTTCTACCATGAGCAGTGCATATAAGGAGGATGAACGGATCCTTAGCAACATAATTAAGAACAATATAAGGCCCAGAAATGAAAGTGATAAAATACATCTCTCAATATACTATAAAAGCTTAAAAACTAAAGACCTGCTTTTGAAAAATAACAACTCGACTCAACCTTCAGGAGTAGCTAGCACTTGTGTGGTGTACAAATTTATATGCCCATACGGGGACTGCACGCCCCAAGACTGCTATGTAGGCCTCACAAGAACTACGCTTTCCAGAAGGTTAACCTGCCACCTTTCTAATGGAGGACCAAAATCCCACCTTCAGGAGAAACACGGTACGGAAATCACCAGAAAAATCCTCGAAGAAAATACAGAAATTCTAGAGAGACAACAAGAAAGAGTAAGACTAACATTCCTAGAAGCGCTCCATATAAAGGACATCCAACCAACTATCAATAGACAAATGGATATGCCTATAATATTACCAAGTATGAGGCCCTTCAGGAGGACTAGGAACTTGGAACAAAACAACACAGACGTCAGGAATAACACCGACAATGAAAATCATAGACTAAGGCCCCATGCCCTTCAGGAACCTGAAGGAGCAGTTCCATACAACCTTAGACCACGTGTTCCAAGAATCCAGCAATAAATCTTACTCATTTAAAAAACGGATTATCTATAATAGGATTAACCAAAAAATTACCCAAGATTAATCGGATTTGACCTTTGACCCATTAGATTTCGTATATATACCCCTTGTCCATCATACAGAATTCAGTTTTGTGATCATGGCCTAAGTGTTAAGTAGTCAGTAGGCCGAAACGTCAATAGTACTACTAGAAAGAAAATAATAAGAAAATAAGAAAATGTCAATAGGAAATTTAGTGTTTTCATTAAATAACACAAATAAAACAGCATTTAGAAAACTCGAAAGTGTTAAAAAGAAATTAATTAATGCAGAAACTGCTGTGAACTTTAATAAATTATGCTTGAAAGAGAACCTGCTGCCCATTTATACATATATATATACATATATATATATATATATATATATATATATATATGTATAAA
>JBCBFY010000341.1:0-2059 GCA_038527325.1 Cyanobacteria bacterium J06614_10 | reverse complement strand
CCATGGTCTGCGGCACCGGCTTCACCACCGACCTCCGCCTCCAGCCAGAGCTACAGACCCTATCTCCCCACATCGCCCGCTGGCAAGACCGCTACACCCCACCCGCAGACAGCCAGCACGCCGAAATGGCCCAGTACCCCTACCTCGGAAAAAGCCTAGAATTTACACCCAAAACACCCAAGCACAGCTACCTCAGACGGTGCTACTACCTGTGCTCAGGCGGTGCCCTACTGAGTGGATTTAGAGCCCATCTGTCCGGTCTCCAGTTCGCAATTCCCAGAGTCGCCTACGACATCGGTAAGCAGCTATTCATCGAACACAAAGAAGAGATTTGGCAATCCTTCAACGCCTACGAAGTCAAGGAGTACTAGTCACGAACTAACTGCATCCAACCGCCGACGTGACAAACAACAAACGGCTACTCTTCAAGCGGCTCCAACAAAGTCACATTTACCAGCGGCGTCACATTAAAACCCGCCGCTAAAATCTCTCGCTGAATCTCTTCTGTCAATCGACGCGTCGTTGAGTCAGCAGCAATATCCTGCCCCTCTCTCGGCTGAATGTACACGTTACTGAGCAGCGTATTTTGCCCTGGAATGCTCGCCCGCGTAAAAGAGACATCACTCTCTACCAGTGCCACATAAGGGTCATTGTCAATCACTGACTTAATCACCGTCACCGCCCGCTGTGCCCGGCTAGAGCGTAGCAGGTCAGGCGCAGGCGTTACAACAAACTGCCAGCCCAACAGCAGTGCCAAGGCCAACCCAGAAAACGCCATCGCAATCGGAAAAAGCTGCCGCCGCCCCCGTGCGTACACCGGCCCACTCGGCCTCAGTCCATACAGGCGAAACACCACAGCGCAGGCGATGTTAATGCCCACCAGCTGAAGCAGCAGCAAAAACACACCGTTGATAGCCATTTCAGGCATGCCCACTGCGATCGCCATACCAACCATGCCTGCCGGTGGCGCCAACGCCGCTGCCACCAACATGCCAATCGCCGTTCCCGACACCAAGCTACTCCGCTCAGACTGCACCAGCTGCAGCGCCCCTGCTACGCCACCCGCTAATGGTAACAATACCGCCGTCGCAGACACCTCACTGGCCGACACCATCTGAGCCGTCGCCGTAGACTGGCCAAACAGCAAACTCAGCGCCAGCGTCACCGCTATCATCGTCAGCAGCCCAATCATGTACCGCAAAACGCTGCGCTTGATCAAAGTGAGATCGCCCCTTGCCGACGCAATCCCCACATTCATCGCCGGTCCGCCAAAAGGCGCAATCAGCATAGAAGCCACCAGTAGAAAAACACTGTTGGTATACAGCCCAATCCAAACGATGATGCCTGCCACTACCGCATAAATTAAAAAGCTTCGCCAAGAGCCAATGCTCTGCACACCACCTAGGAAAACCTCAACAGGACTGCGCGGTTGAGTATCGGTCAGCGCCTGTGGGATTTCATCGGTAGGCAACCGCATCGATAGCACAGCGCTTGGTAGCAAAGCCACCTCAGCCTCCGGCAAAGCCTTCTCTAGCGCCGCCAAAAAGTCCCCCACCTGCCGGTTGGGAATCAGCGCCGAAACCAGCTCCAGCGCTCCATGCTCATCTACCGCCTGCGTCAGTGCCATATGTGAGCCCTCGTGCTTAGCCGCCAAATCTAAAACCTGACGCCCTCCACCCCGAGGCGTTTGAATCGTTAATTGCCGCATCGTGAATTCCCCGCCGTCCCGATTCTCACAAGAGCCACTATGGTGCGGACTGATGCGCAGTCTGAGGTATGGTCTGAGACGTAGTTTGAGATGTAGTTTGAGATGCAGTTTGAGATGTAGGCTGAGCGGGCAGCGCG
This sequence comes from Cyanobacteria bacterium J06614_10, assembly GCA_038527325.1. Taxonomy (GTDB): domain Bacteria; phylum Cyanobacteriota; class Cyanobacteriia; order Phormidesmidales; family Phormidesmidaceae; genus Phormidesmis. The sequence continues at coordinate 214 of JBCBFY010000341.1, read as the reverse complement.
TCAGTGGCTGTCGCATCGTTGTTCACCACCACTGGCGTACCCTCCGTTTCGACATTGAGCATTTCTCGCCGTAGTGGCTCCTGGGTAACCACCGTATCAGTCACCGTCTCTTTGCGGATTGCCACATTTTGATACGGAATCACCTGACGGCACACGGTCGCCTGCTCTTCATAAATGCCGACACGCACAGAGCCATCTTCAGCGACCTGAGCAT
>JBCBFY010000340.1:0-2081 GCA_038527325.1 Cyanobacteria bacterium J06614_10 | reverse complement strand
TCACTAAACCGCTGCACCGGCGACAGCACCGACCGCTCGCGCCACCAGGGCAACATCTTCATCTTCAGCCCTAGGCTCTGCTTTAGCCGTCGCACCAGCCCCGCATACCACTGCTCAGCCGTAATGCCCACGCCTACAATTTTTGTCACTTCCACCACGCCGCAGGCCACGCCCTCCGCCAGCAGCCGCTGCATCACCTGCACCCGCAGGCTCGACTTACCCATCTGCCGCGAATTAAACACATAGCAATACTCGCCCTTCTTCAGCGCCTCGTACAGCTCATCGTCTGCCTGCCGCGTCACGTAGGTGGGCGCATCTTGTTGTAGAGCGCCGCCCGTCACGTATTGATATGTTGGAGCCGCGCTCATCGTTTATCCCTCCAAATGATCTTGAAAATACTCGCGATACACTTCACATCGCGGTGATGCCTCATTTCTACTCAGCCGTACCAGCCCCATACTCTCCAGCTTAAAAGACGCCTCTGCATCTATTTCCACCGGCTTTCCCTTACTCACCACCTGCCGAAACGCTTTCGCCAGCACCGGATAATCTCGCAGCACATACAAATGCCTGCGCAAATGGTCACTATATATTCCCGACTCTGTTGGCGCCGTCTCCGCCAGCACCCTCAGCGTCATATCTTCTCTGCGCAGATGATACAGCGCCTTGCGAATCAAATACGGATGCCCGCCGACCAGCGCCATCAGCGCCTCCGCCTGGCTCGCCTCCGCGCTCAGCTCGTATCGCCGCGCCAAGTCTTGCACCTGCTGCACGCCAAATTCTCGCAGCTCCACATTTTTACCCACATTGAAAGGCGACTGATTGATATTTAGCGGCACATACGCCTCAGTAGAGTGCACTATCACCAGCCGCACATTTGCCCACAGCTCACTGCCAAAGTCGCCGTAGCGCGCCGCCTCATACCAAGAGCGCACCAGCGCAAAAAAGTCATCTGCCACCTCCGGATGAGGAAACACCATATCTACCTCATCCATCGCCAGCACCAGCGGCGTCTCCAAGTCCTCTAGCAGGCAGTCTTCAAAGTACGAATTACACCTATCCTTACTGCCAAAGTCACCAACCCAATACGCATCCAAGTCCTTTAGCTTCTTCAGCCGTCTGCCCACCTGCGAGCAAAACCACTTCAGTAACAAATCCAAATCCTTAAACAGTCGACTGTCTGCTTGCTGAAAGCTGATGGGCACCGTCTGATAGCCCTGCTCCCGCGCATGGCTCAAGATCCTCGCCATCAGCGAAGTCTTTCCCATCTGCCTCGGTGCCTTAATGCGAATCAGCGCCCCCGGCTGCTCAATTTCGACAAAGCAATCCTGCTCAATCGGTGGCCTTGCTACATACAGCCCCGATGTCAGCTGCACCGCCCCACCCGGCTCACGCTGCAGCTCCGGCTCTGCCACAGGCAAAGGCGGCTGGTCCACACTTTCTAGCGCCTGTAGCACAGGGTCTGGTGGCGCTTCCGCAAAAGAAATATCGCGCTGAGCTGCGGGTTGAGAAATGGTTTCAGCGGTGCCTTGATGAGACCCTTGTGCTCCGTTCCCTTTCATTAGCCCTAGCAACGTTTGTAGCAGCGCGGGCGTATCGGCCTTGGAGTGCCACTCTCGCTGCTGAATCTGCTGCAGGTAGCCGCGCAGTTCATAGTTCAGCGGGTCATCTAGCGGAAACTGTACTCGAATTGGCAAAATTATTGGACGGTCTGCCTGCTGCTGCTCGCGCCGATGGTCTCTGAGGGCTCTAGCCCGCTTCACCTCCTCTGTGACCATTTCGCTGGTAGCCGAAAGGGAAGAGAGCAGGAGTAAAAAGTAGTCGCATTCGCGCAGTTCGGTATTGATTCTCTCTTGCCAGGGTTCTCCTAGCTGAATGCTTTCTGCCGCCATAAAGGCCTGATGACCCGCCGCCAAAAAAGCCTCATAGCATTCTTCCGCTAGCCCCTTATCTGGCGACTCATCGCGATAGCTAATAAACACTCGCTGCGCCGCCTTCCCCCGGCGTTCCCCAGCGATCGCACCCGGCACTCGCTCATCGATCACCTTGCCAGAGCGCATCCGCAGCACCGGCGTTGTCAC
>JBCBFY010000339.1:0-2089 GCA_038527325.1 Cyanobacteria bacterium J06614_10 | reverse complement strand
CGGTTGGCGAAATGCCAAAGCGCCTATCTATCGCGGAAATGATTGCCTCTACTTGGGTGGCGGTGAGCAATGATGGGGTGCCGCCGCCGAAGAAGACGGTCTTTAGGGGGGCGGGTGGGCTGCCAAGCTTAGGCGTTGCGTTTATTTCGGTGAGTAGGGTGTCGATGTAGCGAGCAATGGTGGGGGAGCTGTCGCCTCGCTTGCGATCGCCGACAACCGACACCGCAAAGTCGCAGTAGAAGCAACGTCGACGGCAGAAGGGAATATGAATGTAGGCGGAGCGCGGTGCTTTCAACCTGATTTTGACCTGAACTGATTTCAACCTAGCCTAGCTGCAACCTAAAATTCTGACGGAAGGGCACGGGTAAAATTACAAAAAAAGCCAGAAGACGGGCGATCGCGAGTCCACCCCCTATAATAGCCGTAATCCTAATCACATCAGTGCTTTGCAGCTTGCTGGTAGTGCTTTTGTGATGCTTTTGATCTGTGATGCTTTTCCTCTATGCTGCGTATGCGTCCTACGACTTAAAAGAAACTATCTTGGGAGCGATCGCCTACCCTTTTGTACCTAGCCTATGCTCGACGCACTGATTGTATTTTCATTTGTTTTAACTGGCGCAGCCGTCGGCTTCTTTAGCATTGATTTTTTGCCGGATTCTGCGCTACAGCAAGTCACGAACATTGAAGGCTTAGAGTCTGTCACTGCTGGCTTTGGTGCTTTGGTAGGGGTGGCCATCGGCCTACTGGTGCAAACTAGCTACCGCAGGGTAGAGCAGCAGATCAAAGACATGCCCCCGGATCGGCTGCTGTCGAGGGCAGTGGGCTTAGTGATTGGCCTCTTGATTGCCAATTTGATGCTGGCACCGCTCTTTTTGCTGCCTATTCCCAAGGAGTTTGGTTTTATCAAGCCGGTGACGGCTGTGATGGGGAGTCTGCTCTTCGCGGTATCGGGCATGAGCCTCGCTGAGACCAATGGCAGGGCACTGCTACGACTGATCAATCCCAACAGTTACGAAGCCATTTTGATCAATGAAGGGACGCTGAAGCCTTCTAAAAGTAAGGTGCTCGATACTAGCTGCATCATTGACGGGCGAATTGAAGACTTGCTCACCACTGGCTTTGTGGAAGGGCAGCTGCTGCTGCCGCAGTTTGTCCTGCAGGAGCTGCAGCGGGTCGCCGACTCTGCCAGTGACCAAAAGCGCGCTAGGGGCCGTCGCGGTCTCGACATTATCAACCGCATTCGCAAAGATTATCCTGACCGCGTCGTTGTGGACCCTGCGGACTACGACGACATCACCTCAGTAGATGCCAAGCTGGTCAAGCTGGCGCAAGAAATGAAGGCCGACCTACTCACGACTGACTACAACCTCAACAAAGTAGCCAGCGTGCAGCAGGTCAGCGTGCTGAATATCAACGACCTAGCCAAATCGCTACGGCCTACCTATTTGCCGGGTGACGATATCGAAATTCGCGTACTCAAAGAAGGTAAGGAACCCTCTCAGGGGGTGGGCTATTTGAATGATGGCACCATGGTGGTCGTGGAAGAGGGCAATGATTTTATTGGCGATAAGCTGGTAGTGGTGGTGACTGGCGCGCTGCAAACCTCGGCTGGCCGGATGATATTCGCCCGTCCTGACCGCTCAGCGAAGGCCTCTTCGTAGGTCGCAACGATGAGGCTAGGGATGCTGTAGTGCATCGCCTACGTTGGGTAGTATACGGCCCATATAGCGCTTAGCATTCCGAGCCGAGGTGTGCCAGAGCCACTGCCTTTGATCGTCTCGTCGTCTCGAAGACAGCTCCATGAGCGCCTACTGAAGAGCGAACCGTTCCACAAGGCAAAACTCTACAATGAAAGGTAGATACGAGCGGGCAATTCGATGCAAATTACCCTGAACCTCCCAGACAGTTTGAGCCAGACCGAAAACTTTAGCCAAAGCGACTGGCTGAGAGAAATCGCCTTCGCCCTGTTTCAGCAAGAGCGAGTTTCTCTCAGTCGTGCTAGCAAAATTGCCGGAATCGAACTGATGGACTTTCAGAAGCTGCTGGCAGAGCGCGGTATCTGTGTTCACTACGATGTGGAAGACTTTGA
>JBCBFY010000338.1:0-2093 GCA_038527325.1 Cyanobacteria bacterium J06614_10 | reverse complement strand
GTAAGCGCTCTAGGTCGGCGCGGATGTTGAGGGGCTCGGGGGTTGGATCTGGTGAGGAGGGTTGCGGTGAAGGGGGTTCTGGTGATTGGGAAAATGAGCGGGTGTCTCTATCGAAGCCTGATAGGTTCTCTAGCTGCGGCATCGGTTGCCAGCAGTCGTTTACGTAGTCATAGACGGCGCGGCCACAGGGGGAGAGATCGCACATTTGCATCACGGCTTTCTTACCATCCTCTGGCAGTGGCACAAACTTGGTTCCTAACAGCGCGTTCGCGGCCCTGCGGTCATGGTTGCTGACGATGGCGATCGGCTTGAATAGGGAGCGGATGCCTGCAGTCACGCCCAGGTCTTTAGCATTGCTGACTTGGCCAATCTCCCAGATGTAGTTATCTAGGCTATCGCCCATTGAACTGAGTCCTATTTTGTACTGGATGTAGTCTTCAAAGCCTTCTTTGTCGGTGGTCTGCCACACTTTGTAGAGGTACGTGACTTCATCAAATATCAGCAGCTTCGGACCTTCGATAGCCTTGAAGTCTTCTAAGCAGCCGTTGATCCAGCCGACTAGGTTGACGGGGCTTTCTTCAAGACCTTTGATTGAGCGGATGTCATCAGCGACGCCCTGCCAGTAGCCTGCTTCTTTGGCGTCGCCTTTGCCCTCCATTACAAAGATGTACAGCTGCCGGTGGCGCTGTCGCACTAAGCGCAGCAGGTTTGAGACAAACATGCCTTTGCCTGCACCAGGGACGCCGATGACGGTCATGCTCAACAAGCGCTGGGCGATTTGCTCCATCGTGACGGTGAAGTTCGAGGGAGGGGCATCGGAAACAGGTGTTGCAATCTGTCCTAGCTCAGTAGTGACAGGCACGGGAGGGGCATCGGAAGTGCGATCATATGTTTGTTGTTGTTCCGCTTTATTCTGTTGTTTCGTTTGTACCGCAGTGACCGCTGCATCAAAGGCAGTGCGGTCAGCCTGTGGTGCTGGCGGCGCTTCAGAGCTGGCCGGTGATATCGCCTGCTGTAGTTCTGGTGGTAGTGACTTATCTAGCTCGTAGCCATGCCGTAGCAGGTTCGTCTCAGCCACTTTATTCTTTGCTTCGGCATCGGCAAACTGGCGCAGCTGCCGGTCGCGTTCTTTCTGCCCTCGTGCCTCGTCGATGTCATCCTGTAACTCATCTAGCTCATGCGCGGCCACGGCCACCAGACCGGCACCAGCTATGGTCGTCATCAGCGTAAAGCGAGCGGGGGCTTCTTTCGCGATAGGGACAAAGGTCAAAGCGAAGCCAGCAACTAAACCGCTGTAGCAAGCTGCGGCCCTGGTCGGAAAGATGCGGGCGATGGCATATCCGGCGCGGCCAAATAGAAAACGTAGGATAGCCCGGTTGCGCTCGCTGTTTAGATCGGCATCGAGCAGCTGCATCAAAGGATTTCCAGACACGTCCACAGTCCTCCTACAACAAACAGCAGCACGATAGCCGTACTCTCTATGGCATCCACACCGAGCAGGTTAAAGTTCAGCACTCCGGCCCACCGTGCGCCTCGTAGGACGCCTTGAATGCAGATGATGAGGAAGGCAAAGTACAGCAGTGAGATCGCACCCAGGGCAACCACCGCGATCCACGTCTGCGGCCAAATCACGGCCAGCTGCACCAGGGCACTACCGGCAAAGCCTGATAGCGAGTAGTAGCCAAACTTTGAGGCGATACGGTGGCTCATTGGGTTACCTCTTAGCTGACTAGCTTGATGGGGTTCTGTGGGGCTGAGGGGCTGCCGGTGAGTGACAGTGCGCCCTCATGGGTGCCGCCGGTTGCTAGGTTCGTCACGCGGCGCAGTCCTTCTTGCAGCTGGCGGCGGTAGGCGGCAAAGCCTACGTTCTCTTTCTCAATGCCTGCGGCGAGGCCAATACCTGACTTGGCTCTGACAACTTTGAGCTTGTGCTGTAGTTCTTGGAACTGGGCAAAGGCTTCTTCTCTCGCTATCTCGTTCTTGGCAGCTAGCTCTATCAGCTTCTTCATTCGCTTGACTAGCTCTGTGTCAGTCTTGAGCAGGGAGATCGCACTATCAGCGGCGCGGATTCCTTGAGATCGCTTCTCCGCTTC
>JBCBFY010000337.1:0-2093 GCA_038527325.1 Cyanobacteria bacterium J06614_10 | reverse complement strand
GGTCGCCGTCAATGTGGTGTAGCTCAACTTTCTCACTAGGAAGCAAGTTGAGATTGCACCGTCCACATCTATGGCCTTGCTTTTGGATAATCCGAAGCATGGTTCCGTCGTAGTGCTTACTGTTACGCCTGCTCCAGTAAGCAATATCCCCGTCAAAAGGTGATTTCGTTCCTCTGACATTGACATGTCTATTTTCGGAGTGAGAAACCTTTGGAAACGCCTGTGATAGCAGTTTGCTGCTAGTGTAGCGATTCTGTTTGGACTCTCGGTTGAATACCTTGTAGGTTCTGGCTCGGATGGCACTCAGAGAGTGTCTGTTGCCACCCATCTTGCAATACCTGTGGTAATTCCGCCAGCCTCGGACAATCGGCGCAAGTTTATAGGCTTTTGCCTGTGCGCCATAATTCGAGTTATTGACGATGTGTTTGACTTTCTGCCGGAACGCTTTGAAGTTCGCCTCTGAGGGTTTGCTTCTAAACTTGCCGTTGGATTGCACCCAAAAGTGCCATCCCAGAAAGTCAAAGCCATCTGTCGAAGCGGTGACGCGGGTCTTTTCGGCGCTGATGTTCATACCTCGGTCCGCCAAGAAGTGGCGCACTCGACCCAATACGGCATCTGCATCATCTTGCGGCTTGAGAAAGTACACCATATCATCGGCGTATCTCACCGATGGATGAATAGCCTCTATGCCGTTCAATGCGACATTAGCCAATAAAGGGCTCACCACGCCACCCTGAGGCGTTCCCTGACTAGGGAACGCGGCATCGACACCTGCTTTGAGACATCGGAAGATACCGAGCTTCAAGCGGTTGGGCGCGATAAGCTGCCTCATGATGGCGGTGTGGCTGATGCGGTCGAAGCACTTTTCAATATCGAGTTCGATGACTCGTTTCTCGATTCCACCTTTGAGCGAGTTGAGGTTTAGAAACAAGAGCTTCTGCGCGTCGTGCGCGGAGCGTCCTGGTCTAAAGCCGTAGCTCCTGGCATGGAAAGTGGCTTCGTGGGCAGGTTCTAAGGCGTATTTCGCGAGGCATTGCCACGCTCTGTCTGCCATAGTCGGGACTTTCAGGAGCCGAACTTTTCCATTCTTTTTAGGAATTGGAATCTCCCGTAATCCTTGATGTCGCCAGTTGTTGACGCTGCGCTTAAGCTGGTCGCTTAGCGCGAATCTCTCCTTGAAAGTCAAGGATGATTTGCCGTCAACACCTGCTGTTCGTTTACCCGCATTCAGCTGCGTGATTTGTCGAATGGCCAGCATTCTTGCCGAGGTTGATTTCAGTATCAGCTTTTGAAGTGACCGCGCTCTGCGCCTGTCGCCTGCTCGAACAGCTTTGTACACGCGTCTTTGCAGGCGGAAAAGACTAAGGCGGAATTGCTTCCACGGGAGTCTTCGCCAAAGTTCACTAGCCGAAAGGCTGTGTCTAACCATGCGCTGCGCCAAGTGTGTGTATTCTGAACACCTCAGGCCAATTACGGCCTGTCCTACCCGATTCAGAGGACTTCGGCGGCTCGTCTCGCTTATCCAGGTTTTCGACCTTCCCCTAGAACCTCTGATTCGTTTTTCTTCGTTCCCTCGGTCAGATTGTTATGTCCTTTTAGGTGGCGCCATTTCAACCACTGATTCCCCAAAACTCTTGCAGCTTTCTCTCATTAGGAATCTGCGGGGATGAGCACCAGTCATGTCAGGGTAGTCTTGTTGTGCCCTGCATAACGTTAGGTCGCTTTTCTAGGCTCTGTTTCACCATGAGGACGCCCCGTTAGCGCCAGTGTCACCCCACAACGGATGTCTGATTGCGCCCTAGTTCCCAGCTTCACTCTCCAGAATTCCGAGTCTGGTCGGTGTGGGCAGGTAGGGAGTTACATCTGAGTTTGATGAGCAGGACTTGCACCTGCATCCGACTGAGAGTTCAGCCGCTGGCTCAAGGGAGCTAGTGGCTGGAAGCCTTCTTCTATAAAGTTTTAGTTCATAGCTCTAGGCTCCAACGAATCGCACATGAGACACATTTTCTGAGGGTATAGAAAGGTCTAAGTTTTGAGAAAGTTGAATTTCTAGTTCATGTAAGGGCAATTATCTGGAGTAGAGCAGTGGTCTC
>JBCBFY010000336.1:0-2109 GCA_038527325.1 Cyanobacteria bacterium J06614_10 | reverse complement strand
CATGGCTTTTCTCCCAGGGGGCTGAAAACGGGGGCTAGCCCCATTTACATTTGAGAAAAAATTGATTTGCTCATAACTCTTGATTAAAGGCTACTACACGCCTTTTTATAACATTTTTGGACTTTACGTATTTTTCATGTTTTTGGGGCTGAAAACATTGTTTTTTTACTACATTTTATTTGGAAAATTGCTATGTTTCTGGGGGCCGGATACGCATTTTCCATCAAATATACCCTAGCACTTTCCACGCGAGAAATCGCTATTAAAATTCATGAATTTTAACCTATCAATGCTCATAACTTCTTATCTAAAAGGAAGATACAACTTTTAATCACATAGTTGGAATCAGCTTATGTTTCTTATTATTATACTTGAAAATTAGGAAAATCGAAGGGGGTAAATGTTACGGTCTACGTTACGGTCTAGGCGACAGTAAAGCAAAAACATAATTTTAAAAATGCGGCTAACTAACTGTTTTTGAAAAACACAATGACGTTTCTAGACAGCAACTCAAAATAATAAAGCATAATGACAAATAAATTGGACCTCATACAGGTTCTACTATCGCAGCTCACTTCGGGAGATAAAACATTAAGACAAATCAATTGGAATCCATATGGTTTATACCATCACTGCTTCCTTCAGTTGCGGCTCAAATTATTGTTTTTTGATTACATTTTTTTGGGTTAATTACTAAGTATCTGTGGGACGGGGATGCCTTTTACATCTAAAAATATCGTAGCCATTTCCGCTCGGAACATCGCTCTTAACTAATCTAATTTTTTTGGTACCCCTCCCCCCCACTATTTTATTTTATTCAGCATGTCACCCATTTACTCAGTTATCTTTCATAAAATCATTAAAATTTTCGTATTTTTAAGAAAGCAAAAAAAAGGGTGCCTTAAAGGCGTACGTAACTTTAAACCATCTTTTTGGAATAATCTCATGCTGCTTGTTATCATACCTGAACGTAAAGAATATGTATGCCTTATATTTTTTCAATTGAACTCACTTTTTTTGACTACATTTCTTCTTTCTTAATCACTATGTTTGTGGGGGGCTTACACACCTTTTCCGTCAATCAATTTTTCTAATCGTTTCCATGGGGGAAATAGCTCCTAAACACTTCGTTAAAGCTTATTAAGTCTTTTTTAACAAAACATAAAATTGTTTTAGGATCCTTATTATTCAATCTGTTATTATCATAAAAATTCAATCACTCCTCTTTAGTTTAACTTGCCATGAACAGGTACGTTCTTTTTCTTGATTATGAATTAACTATAATGATAAGATATAAAACGAAACCCAACGATAAAAACATAGACTTAATCTAATTTTAATACATGATCTATAATCAAATTTTGTGCTTTCACAGTCTCCGAGAGATTAACCAACCTCACGCTTCAGTTGTAAATTGTAACTTGTAAAGGTAACAAAAAATCCCAAAGGAGAGAAATCTGCTTGATGATAATAGCTACCTTCTCTTTACAAAAATAAGAAAGCTCTTTTGATAACCAACTGATGAATTAACAGGAGTAACTGTAAATCCAAATAACAAAATAAATTTTTATAATCTGATATACCAACTGAAAGAAAATATAAGATTTATTGACAAGTATTGACTATCAATAATATATAAAACGTGTATATATATGAACTGCATACCCCCAACATACGATGAAAATTATTTTAAAAAACTTAATTTGCCTATAACCTATAACTCTTAACCAATGTTATTTGACTACTGTTTATTTGAAAATTTGACTAAGTTTCTGAGGAACTGAAACGCGTGTTCCGTTAATATATTTTCGAGCTGTTTTCTTGGGGGAAAATATGTCTTAAATATCAGACTTCTGAAATTTAAAGCCGTATTCCACTGGGAAACTAGCTCTTAAATATCATAATTTTGAAATTTAAAAATTGCTCATAACTCTTGATTAAAGGCTCCTAGGAGCCTTTAAACGTAATTTTTGGACTTTAAGTATTTTTCATGTTATTTCTCTTGAAATGAATGTATTTTTATTACATTTTTTTTGAAAAAACAACAAAGTTTCCGCGGGGCTGAGACGCCTTTTTTGATCAAATAATTTTTTGAACCGTTTCCTTAAT
>JBCBFY010000335.1:0-2116 GCA_038527325.1 Cyanobacteria bacterium J06614_10 | reverse complement strand
GTTGTTCGCGATCGCAGCAATATCCCCGGCTCGATCTTTTCCATTAATAATCCTACTCGCTTCTACAAAGTCGAGCTGTTCTTCTTGGGTGTAGTCGTCTAAGCTTCTCCCGGTAAAGACGCCCCGCTTCATGCCATCAACTAAAACAAAAAGAGAGACATCGGGTCGCATGACAAGGTCCGGCTGATTCACCAGGTCTAAGCCTGTCAGTGTTGAATACTTGCGATAGTTGTAATCCCAGGTCAGCTGCACGTAGCCCCGTCCATAGTAGGGATAGTACCTGAGCGTTCTGCGGTGCCGTTCGCCCTTTTCTTCACCCAGATAGTAGCTCTCTCGTACGGGCTGAAAGCTACCTGCCGTCTCGTGCTCCACCGTGGCCAAAATGTAGGCCACATGGGAAGGATTGCTGATCCCCTGCCGCTGCGCCTCCTGCTTGATAGCCTGGATGGCGGCTTCTCTATCACCCCCTGCCCAATCTGGTAGCTGCCCTGACCCTGGACGGGCCGTTAGCAGCGCTTGAGCCGTTTCGGGCGTCAGCACATCTCCGCCGTCTAACCGATAGATCGCTTTGAAGTTCCGCAGTGCCTCACGAGTTTTGGGTCCAAACAGTCCATCGACCGCGTCTAGTAGCTGGTTTGCCTGGAGGACAGATTGAATTTCGTAGCACAGTGACTGATTGTCCACCAGTTCAGAATCATTGACATCGCTAAAATCTACAGAGCGATTTTGTTGGATCAGGGTCTGCAGCTGGCTGGCAGCGTTGGGTTGAGCCGATTCTGGTGCGGGCGGGGCGGGCTCTGGCGACACTGGACTCGTGGGAGTGTCGCCCTCCGTTCGGACCTGTCTGATTTTGGCGAGGGTCATTTCTCCGGCCGCGCCATCAACCTCTAGCCCGTAGATGGCCTGAAACTCTCGCACGGCAGCATCCGTTCCAGCGCCGAAGACGCCATCCACATCGACTGGAATATTGACAGCGGCTAAGCTTTGCTGCAGCTTGCGGACGCGCTCACCGGCCATCGGCGGGGAGACCAGGCGCAGTGAACCGGTCTGGTCGCTGCTGTAGGGCTCTGCCTTGGCCTCCGGCAGGAAAAAGCTAACGTGTAAATGATTGTCGTGCCCGGCCCAGGGTTCTACGCCGGTGACGTCGGGATCATTGAAAAAGATTACCCTCACTTGGGCGATGGGATTGTTGCGAATGAGGTCGACTAGCTGCTGAGTGCGATCGCGCGAATACTTCGGCGATTGCCAAGTCAAGGGAATTTCTTCATCTGTGCTGGCTATCGGTGCGAGGTCTACATCTACGCCCTTCTGGTGAGACTTGTGCGGATGCATGGGTCCACCACCCTGATAGCTCAAGTTCCCCACCCCAATGCGAGGTCCGTCTGGATATTTCTTGTGCCACATCTGAGCGATATGCTTGATCGCTTGTACCGTCTCAGAGCGCCCAAATCGCTTTTCCGTCGGCCCATAGCAATCAAACCCAGGCCCAGCGGCTGACATTTCAGAAAATAGTGCTCGAATCCCTAGCTCTTCTGACTCCAGCTCCTCTTCTGTAAAGCCAATATCCGCCGCGCAGGGCGTCTCTTCGAAGTGCTCAGCCCGGAGGTTTCGCTGGTCTGCCATGACAAGATTCCTCTACAGTTCTTATAGGTTTTCTGCTCTAGTTTTCTGCTTTAGCTTGTTGCGCTAGCACGTTCTGATATCTATACACCTAACTTCTATAACCAATACCAGAAAGGGAGAAAAACAGTAGAAGTATTAACAACCTTTTTACAGAAATTGCTAGCTCTCATCTCCAGTCCCAATGCAGGACTACGCAGCTCTAATAATTCTCAGCATTTCATTACCGCCGCGCTGCAGTTCATACTTTACCGGTTCAATTTTCCAGCTGTGGCCGCTAGCTGTCAGGTGCTGGGTGACGGCGGCTAGGTGGGGCGATCGCGCTAGCGACAGGCTCAGTAATGGAAAGATTCTGACTTCGGGGCAAATGCGCAGCAGTTCATCAATTGCAGCGATGTGAAATGCGAGGTCTCGCTGCTCTGAATAGAGAAATAGAAAGTGTGAACACAGTCCTAACCTGTAGGCATCGTCTGTGTAGGGAAGGTGAGGTAGCTCT
>JBCBFY010000334.1:0-2121 GCA_038527325.1 Cyanobacteria bacterium J06614_10 | reverse complement strand
AGTTGGCAGCATCTAGCTTGAGCTGTTGAACAATCTCTAACAGGATGTAACCGACAAATGTGTTGACATCAGGGACGTTAGCAAGTCGATCTAATGAATTTTTGATAGCTTTACTTGCTTTTTCGGAGGCAGCAGCGCGATCGCGTGCGGCTTTTTCTTGCTCTTGTAAAATGGCTGCCTGCTTCGCTTCTTCTGCCAGGCGAGTGAATTGAATAGCCAGGGTCGCCTGGTTTGCTAACGCTTGAATGACTTCGAACTGGGCAGCGGAGAAGGTGCGTTTTTCTCTGAAGCAAAATCCAATAAAGCCGAGCGGAACATCGCCGACTTTTAGCCGAGCACAGGCAAGTTCCTTGTGTCCTTCGCTGATATGCCAGTTAACAGTATCTTGCCACCAGAAGTTGTTGAGGTTCTCTTCGGGGGTGCCTGTCTCTGCAAACGTAATAGGATGAGGAGATTCTAAAATAAGTCGCCAAGCATCGGTGATGTCTGCTGGGAAAGGCTTTTGTAGCATTTCCGTATCTCGTGGAATAGCGCCGACATAGGCTTTCTTGTCTTGAAACGCAATATGACGATAGAGCGTGTTGTCTTCTTGGTTGTAAAGGAACAATCCAGTGTTGTGAGCATCAACGACTTCAGAAAGTTCTTGGACAAGTAAACATAAGAAGTTGTCTAGTTCTGGGTTGGCTGCGAGGGTAGAGAGGGTGCGGCTAATAGCCTCATTTGTCTTGGCTAGTTCTGTGGCGCGATCGCGTGCGGCCTTTTCTCTTTCTGCTAAAACCGCCTTTTCAGCAGCTTCTTTATCTTTTTGTGCTTGCTTCAGCTCTGTGATATCTGTTTGGGTACCCCAAAATCTGATAAGTCTATTGTCTTCTACAACACCAATAACATTATTCAAAAAGTAGTGAAGATTGCCCGAAACATCCAATTCCTCAGACTCACTGTTGCTGATGCTGTAATTAGGATCGCGAGCAAGCTCACTCAAAAATTTGATATTTTGTTCTGACGCTTCTACATGAATATCGGTGAGTCGCCAGCCAATCATCTCCTCTGCGCTTTGATAGCCGTACATCTTGGCAAAGGCATCGTTGGATTCTGCGCCATATGCCCTTTCGTAAAGGAGCTCGATCTGCTCTCGAATAGGTAGGTTTCTAGAGATAGGCTCATCTAGCTCAAGTCGATAGATACCCTCAGTACTTAGCTCAATCAAAGTTCTGTAGCGTTCTTCAGCTTCGCGAGTAGCCTTTTCCTTAGCCTGACGGGCGATCGCAGCCGCAATGCTTTCTGCCGCTACTTTCAGAATCGAAATTTCTGCCTCGTCATATAATCGAGGTTCACCACAGTTATCGAAGCCAATAGAACCCCAACACTGACCCTGAACCATGATAGGCACGATTAAAATAGATGTGATGTCCTGCTCTTCTAAGAACTCTTTTGGCCCCGTAGAAACATCTTCTGTGAAGAGATTCACGACTTCTCCGCTAAGCAGTTTTTCGTGAAACTCTAAGAACCTGCCTTCTAGCGGAATAAGTCCATCCACCAGGAAATCAGGGGCTGATTCTGGTATGGCAGCAAGTCCTTCTTTTGACCACTCGTACAGGAGTCGAAGCGCTGTATCGCCAGACTGCTCACGAATAACATCCTGTGTAACAGAACAGCGATCGCTCCCTACCGCCTCACCCAACAGCCGCGTCACCTCCGGCAGCACCTCCACAAAGTCCGCACCGCGCAGCAGCAGGTTCGCCGCCTCCGCCACACTGCCCAGCAGCCTCGCCCGCTCTTGCGCTGCCCTATCTCGCCGCGCTTGCGCCTGATAAATTGCGCTGCCCACACAGCTCGCCGCCGTCTGAAATACGGCTAGTTCAGCCCCTGTAAGCTGCTTTTCCTGACGACAGTAGTCCATCGCCACAATGCCCCACAGCGCCTCATCTATAAAAATCGGCACCGCGTAAGTGGAGCGCACGCCCAGCGCTGCTTGTCCGCTGCGGGCAGGCTCCGACATCTCGGATACATTGCCACCTACGCTCTCGCCTTGTAAAAATCTCTCAAACCATGCTTCCAAGCCCGTCGCTGGAATAGTGTGCAGTTCCGGATCTTCCCCCTGAGTCGCAATGCCTGCTGCAT
>JBCBFY010000333.1:0-2135 GCA_038527325.1 Cyanobacteria bacterium J06614_10 | reverse complement strand
GAAAAAAATAATTTTTAGACCTGTAGACTCGAATTTTGTCATTTTTGGTCCAAAAAGGGAATTTGTGGCCTTTATGATCAATTTTTTTTAATTTTAGTCGAAAAATGAACTTCCAATTCTTTGACAAAAAATCAATTTCTGACTATTTGGACCCAATGTTCCTAATTTGCGTCAAAAAGTGAACATTAGAGTTTTCAATCAAAAATAATTTTTGATATTGTATCATTCACATATATGTTTTGAAAGTCTCTAGGATATATCTGTATTTATGAACCTGAATTCATATTACCTAAATAAAACATCTTCAGTAGTTTATATTCGTTTGATGCTGAAGGTTGTTGAGCCCCTACCGTTCGCCGTAGGATGCTCCCCCAGTCGAAACTGCACACCGGACCCTACAACAAAGTAATAATTTCAGCGGCGCGAGGCGGGCGTAGCCCGCCGAGCGCCGCCCCCCTCCAACATTTAAACTCTTAAAAAACCCTCGGGTGTCCTAAATTAGCGCCGCAGGCGATTTTTTTTTTGAGGTTTTGATTCCTTAAGCGGATTTTCATCTTTTTCATAAACATCATCATTTTTTTATCAAAAAAATCATCCATTTTTTAATCGGTACAATTATTTTTTCAGGAAACATCATCCATTTTTTGACCGACAAAAAGTCATCGAATTTTGTTTTCCGAAAAATGGCCTTTAGGGTCGATTGTTGACTTTTTGAGTCGAAAGAGTGGATTTCAATTTTTACACAAAATCGATTTCTGATCCCTTGATTTGGTGGAATCAGAATCAGAGCTACTGGTAGGGTTTAGCGCGGTAAATAAAAATGACTTATTTTCAGCTCTAACTCATAATTAATTTACTTATCAAATTGGGAAATATTAATAAATCAATAATTACGTATATTAACCATCTGTATTCTGGATGTTGTGTAATCAATTATATAGAAGTACTAAAAGCTTTTTTAATGATATTTAGGATATCTACTATTCTATAATTTTATTCAATATTGATCATTCAATATTGAAAAAGTATAAGAAAAGTGTTCACTATTATTATTTACCTGTATTCTCTATTCTGTAGTTTCATGATCATACTCGATCAGGATCTCTTCTCTATTGAAGATTTCCTTAGTATCTCTGTAAATTTGAGATCTTTAACCACCTTCTGTGAAGATTGGAAGAGGATTGGGTTTAGTAGGACGCTTGACTGGTATCATTTGAGCCAACTCAAAATGACTAGCGCTCATTATTGAGGACTTTCCGTGAGGATAGCACTTAATATATGAGAACCCCTATTTTCCTTCTGAGAGGGCCGACTAATGAAATATGATATTGTGAAAGAATATTAAAATAAAAGTTACTGCCATAAATTTTACATCTATATATACATTAATACATTAGGAAATAATCATATTTCATAAAAAAAAAAATCATTTACAGCCCTATTCCTACTTTAAGAAATACCCTAATTTCTTAGTAAATAAACATCACTTACTTTCAGCTCTTACTAATAATTAATATACTTATGAGTTTGAAAAATAGTAATAAAATAATAATTACGTATAATGACTATCTGTATTCTGGATGCTGTGTAAATAATTATATAGAAGTACTAAAATCTTTTTAATGATATTTAGGATACCTACTGGTCTATAATTCTATTCAATATCGATCATTGAATAAATTCAAAAAAAGTATAAGAAAAGTATTCACCGTTATTATATAGGTCTATTCTCTGCACTATAATTTCATGATCATACTCGATCAGGATCTCTTCTCTATTGAAGATTTCCTTAGTATCTCTGTAATTTTGAGATCTTTAACCACCTTCTATGAAGATTGGTAGAGGATTGGGTTCAGTAGGACGCTCGACTGGTATCATTTGGGCCAACTCAAAATGACTAGCGCTCATTACTGAGGACTTTCCGTGAGGATAGTACTTAATATTTGAGAACCCCTATCTTCCTTCTGAGAGGGCCGACCAATGAAATATGATATTGTGAAAAAGTATTAAATATAAAACATGATGCTATAAAATTTACATCTACATTCATATGTTATGAAGTGATTATATTTTATAGAAAATAAACATCATATACATCCCTATACCTCATTTAGGAAATACTTTCATTTCTAAGT
>JBCBFY010000332.1:0-2129 GCA_038527325.1 Cyanobacteria bacterium J06614_10 | reverse complement strand
CTATTTTCTAAAGAACACACTGCTCTCAAGTTCATGTTTTATGAAAAAATGTCTGTTCTCTCAAAAACACTCTGCTCATGTCATTTTTTTCAAGTTTTTTATGAAAAACCCCCTGCTGTCAAGCCCATATATGGTCAAAAAAACGTCAAATCTGTCAAAATTACACTATTTTGGGCCAGAAAACACTAGGATGCAATTATTTTTCACGGAAAAATAATTGCTCTAATCTCTACTGCACATATTTTCTCAAAAAATCGTCCATTCTCTAAAAATCACCTGTTCTTATGCCCATATTATGTCAAAAAAACATCCATTCTCACAAAAACAAATTGCTCTCATATCATTTTTATCAAACTTTTTATTAAAAACTCCCTGCGTTCATACCTATATTTGGTCAAAAAAACGTCAATTCTGTCAAAATTACACATTATGACCAAGAAAGTGAATAGGATGTCCTTTTTTTCGGATATTTCACGAAAAAAATTTGCTCTAATGCCCATATATTTTCAAAAAAAAAACGTCCATTCTCTAATAAAACACTGCTTCATGCCCATATTTTGTCGAAAAAACGTCCATTCTTTCAGAAACGCTGTGCTCTTATGTCAATTTTTTCAAAAATTTTATCAAAAACCCCTTGCGGTCATGCCCATATTTGATCAAAAACATCAATTCTGTCAAAGCTACACTATAATTTGAGCCAAAAAAGTCAATATGATGCCCTTTTTTTCCGATTTCTCACGGAAAAATTATCGCTCTCATGTAAAAAACGTCCATTCTCCAAAAAGCACGCTGCTCTCAAGTCTAGTTTTCGTCAAAAAAACGGCCATTCTCTCAAAAACACTGTGCTCCTATGACATTTTTCAACATTTTCATGACAAACCCCCTGTTTTCAAGACCTTATTTTGTCAAGAAATGTCAATTCTCTCAAAAATACATAATAATATGGCTTAATAAGTCAATAGGATTCCCTTTTTTCAGATTTTTCACTAAAAAAGTAACTAGTCTCATGCCCATATTTTGTTCATTATCTAAAAACACACTGCTTTCATGCACATATTTTGTCAAAAAAACGTCAATTCTTTAAAAACCGCTGTGCTCTCTTATAATTTTTTTCAAATTTTACATGAAAAAACCCCCAGAGCTGTCCTACCCATATTTGGTCCAAAAACACAATTCTATCAAAACTACACTATATTATGGGCCAAAAAAGTCAAAAGGATGCCTTTCATGGGGGAAAGGACGGGGAGTAGGACGGATTGGGGTGGGGTTGGAAGTAAAGCTATTTCTTCAAATTTTTTTGATTTCTACAATTTATGAGTGACTAGAGGCTCTTGCCCACATATTTTGTATTTTTCATCGTTAAATGTAGTTGAAAGCTCCTCTTTAACAAAATCTTTTATTTCATCATTTCATGACACCATGAAACTCTGGCTCAATAATTTTATGATTTTCATCGGTTCATAATTCCAAGAGTTTAGGTGGAGGAGCGGAGAAATATAGATTCCCCTCCTCGCAACATCTTTAATGAAAATATATAATAAATGTTCAAAATACTTAGCAAATAGGATAGTTGCCGTATAAACTGTTGTAATCTATTATCCATAAAAAATACCCAATCTTACGCCCTTTCTTTATACAACTCCAGACGCTGTGACCTTTTTAAAATTGCGACTTTTTCCTTCTTTACAACATGATTTTTTAAAATTTTATTATTATAAGGAACGGAGATATGTTGACCTCTTTTTGATTTAGGTAATGGTGTCACTTAGCATTGAACTACATTAATATGAATAATTTAATTTTATTATTTACATCTCTATACAATAATTTAAAAAGGTACGATGAATAGAGTAAAACTCAGCGACTTTATTTTTATATTTATTATGTGACTTTGTGTGCTTGTATGTGAAAAAATGCGGGTCAGTCTTAGTACTTTTGACTATGTTTTTGATCTTTGCTAAACTAGTTATAAACCTACCTAGTCAACTTTCCTCCAGATGATTAATAAATTGTACACTAAGTCTTGCTGAGTATTTGAATATAATAATCGGAGTCATAAGTTTATTTTCTTGTCGCATTTTCCTTCGTCATAATTTCCCTAAATGCTCGCAAAAAATGACATTTTTTGC
>JBCBFY010000331.1:0-2141 GCA_038527325.1 Cyanobacteria bacterium J06614_10 | reverse complement strand
GTCGAAACCGCGCCCTGAGCGTAGTCGAAGGGCAGCTGGAGTAGTTGAGCGATTTATTTAATCTTCGTTCCTTAGCATTGCTTAGGTATGGAAAGGTCTAGGTCTCTAGAAGGTAACCAAATGAAAGAGAATCAACTCTCTGAAGTGCTGAGTATCCGAGCTGCTTTTCCCAAAATTGATTTCTCTCGTCGATGGCTTTGGGCACTGCTTTCTGCTCTGATACTGCTGGGGCTTTTCTTGGGTAGGGGCTTGCTATTGCGGGGGCGAGCGTTAGAGTCTGACTTGCTTACTCAGTCAGTGGAGCGAGAAACGGTGCCGGTTGTGATCACGGCGAATGGCACGGTGGAGGCGGAGCGCTCGATTAACCTGAGTCCTAAAACCTCTGGTGTGGTGCAGGCGCTGCTGGTGGAGGAGGGTGATCGCGTTTCTCAGGGGCAAGTGATTGCCCTCATGGATGATGCCAACCTGCGCGGCGATCTCATTCAGGCGGAGGGTCAGCTCGCTCAGCAATCGGCGAATTTGGACCGGTTGCTGGCAGGCGATCGCCCGGAAGATATTGCCAGGGCCGAAGCCCAGCTAGCCGAGGCAGAAGCTAGCTTGCGGGAGCTGCGCTCAGGCAATCGCGAGCAAGAAATTGCCCAGGCTGAGGCCCGCCTGCAGCGAGCCCAAACCACCCTGCAGCAGCGCGATGCCAACCTGCAGCGCTACGAATCTCTCTATGGTGCGGGTGCTATCTCCCGAGAAGAGGTTGAGCAAAGGCGTGCTGACCGAGATGTTGCCGATGCTGAAGTCAATGAAGCGCAAGAGTCTTTGGCGCTGCAAAACGCGGGGACACGCAGCGAACAAATCGCTCAGGCAGAGGCCCGTGTGGAGCAGCAGCGGCAGAGCGTCGCCGTGCTCGAAGCGGGCACTCGTTCGGAAGATATTGCCCAGGCTCGCGCTCAGGTGCGCTCAGCTGAAGGCGCCCTACAAACGATAGAAGCTAGCCTAGAAGACACCGAAATTGCAGCCCCTTTTGATGGTGTTGTCAACCAAATCTATGCTGAGCTTGGCGCTTTTGTGAGTCCTTCGGTGTCAGGGGCGGGTACCGAGTCATCATCGTCGTCTTCTATCTTGCAGCTTTCGAGCGATCGCAACGAGGTCGTCGTTAACCTTCCCGAATCCCAAATCTCCAAGGTTGAAACGGGTCAGCCCGTGGTCATAAAAGCCGATGCCTTTCCGGGTGAAACGTTTACGGGACAGGTGGAGCGCATAGCTGCACAAGCGACTGTCAACCAAAACGTGACGAGCTTTGAAGTGAGGCTGTCGCTGGATCTACCCGAAGCAGAAAAGCTGAGAGTGGGGATGAACGTGGAGGCCGCTTTTGAAGTGGGGCGCTTAGAAGATGCCCTGCTAGTGCCCAATGCGGCGGTGGTCAGAGGCGAAGAGGGAGAGGGTGTGTATGTTTTAGAGGGTAAGCAACCTGTTTTTCGAGCGATTCAAACCGGTGAAACAGCCCAGGGTAAAACAGAGGTCACCACTGGGTTAGCAGGCGATGAGCTTGTGCTGATTTCTCCACCTTCTGAAGCTGAGGAAGACCGAGGCGGCCTTCTGTTTCCACCGCGTTAGTGTGACTGGTCTACCTATGAAAACATATGTCTTTATTTAGAAGAGACTCTCTAAAACCACTACCTCTGCAGGTAACTCAATCCAACAAGCGCGCCTACCGTGTCTCGCAAACCGAGATTTTGGAGATGGCTTTAGAGGCGTTGTGGAGCAACAAGCTTCGGAGCGCGCTCACGATGCTCGGCGTAATTATTGGCATTGGCTCGGTGATTTCAATTACTTCTATCGGCCAAGGTATTCAAAAATCTACGGAGGAGAGTATTCGGGGCCTAGGAACCGACGTGCTGCAAGTAATTGCAGGCTCGGCTGAAAGCGATGGCATCAGTCAGGGACAAGGTTCGGTGACAACGCTTACATGGGAAGATGCTCAGGCCATCGCGGAGCAGGCCCCTTCCGCGACAATCGTCTCGGCCTACCTACAGCGAAATGCTCAGGTTGTGTACGGTGAGAACAATACATCGACAACGGTGTATGGCACCGATTTGGCGCATCCTGATGCTCGCAATACATACCCGGATACGGGGCGATTTTTTTCT
>JBCBFY010000330.1:0-2169 GCA_038527325.1 Cyanobacteria bacterium J06614_10 | reverse complement strand
CTTCAGCTTGAGTTTAATTTACGTGAGCTTGAGTATTTAATCATACATTAATTAGCTAATGTACGGTGTATAGCACCGATTTTAAATGTTAAACCTAACAATTTTAAACTCCCATGTATCCTTAAAATACTGGAATGTACTATAGTGGTCCTCAGTTAAGTTCTGTTCGAATAATCCTTACTTTACACCATGTGCTGAACACATTGACTGAAAAGTACAAGGTATTGCGATCAGTGCATTTTTTTAAATTGATAATTGCATGTTTCGTTCGACAGATACATTAATGAGAATAATATATAAGCTAAAATGTAGTGATGATCAGCGGTTACTTATTTCTGAGCTAATGGACAATAACTTGATTTTTTCTCACTTACGTTAATAACTTATTAGACAAATTGTTTTAATGCTTATAGTCCTATAGTTAGAAGAGACAGAACAGCTGATCGACACACAAGATAAGAGCTATTCCCTTTCTTTACTATATTTGACTATAAGAGAGAAGTGATGCATAAATCGTCTAATAATGAGATCCCCAAAAACTCTAAACCCCACCTTTTCCAATTTGCCTCTTAAGGTAATTGAAAATATCTTATACTAAGAATAATTTTGGCTTGAAGTTCACGTCGACCTTATATATTTGAATTGTTTGCTAAGTGTATTGCTGGACCATGATACAATTGAGGGCCAGTCTTGTTGGTTGTTTAAAAATAAAAGTAAATATTCTTTTCTTTTTTTTTTTTTTTCTCTTTTCCTCCTGCTATTCTTTTTTTTTTTATAACAATATTTCTAAGTTGGGGATAACGAGCTGGTGTCTTACGGTTACAGATGAAAGACTTTTTGAAAGGATTTTACTGAGTGAGATTTGTAAATCTTCATCTCATGCATTCATACGTAATAATTGTTTTAGTTAAAACTTACATAAAGTCAAGTTAAAAATTGGATAACTTTAAGTTAAAATTTAATTTGTGACTACTACAGTTGGCAGCATGCAGTCTAACTAGTGGGGAATGTCTAACTAGATTAATCTCCCAAACAATGTGATGCTAATTCTTAGTGAACCACAACAACTAGTTTTGTAAATGCTATGTATTATTTGATTATAGTGAGTTATCTGAATTCAAACAGTGACATGCATGAACTTCTGTGACTGACTGTATCAGTCCAAGTGTCAATTCATTGAACAATGCTTACAGAAGTAATGCTGCTTACGGTATTAGTCAAATTATCAAGTAATGAGTTTTAATTTACTGCGGGTGACAGTAGTAGTCCTACTCCAATTCATAAGGAACCGACTTTCAGCTACTGACTGTATTAACCAGTATCGATTGTTTACCAATCCAATAGAACTGAACCAGCATTTGTGACAGAGTCTGCATCAGGGTTGTCAAACGTAACATACTAATATATACGGTTTGCATACAGTATTTGCTTAAACCGCGTCAGTTACCTTAACTAAAATTTAAGCCATTCTTGTGGTCTGTCCAATTGGATTAAGAAATTATTTTAAGTAGGTATACTAATGAGTTAAATAAAGAATACTCGTTTACGTATTCTTACGTCTTGACAACACTGAATTCAGTCTTACAACACAATTGCCAATCTGCAAAATATTATTTACAAATTTTATGCTATTCCACTTATTAGATGATGAAACATTTTACCTAAGCTAATGGTCTGGATGAGTGTGGTTGATTCTAACTTGTAGTGTTATGTTGTTTTCGGTTAGGTCAGGCTTAACCTGAAAGAGTTATATACTAACTAATTAGAGTTGTTTGAATAGCCTATTGACTTTTACAACAACATGTAATCAACCACACTCATCCAGACATGCGTTTCTATGTTTATATGTATTCACCTCTATATATGAATGGGAACTTTCAAACTTTCAACCAGGATTCTTGTGACTGCTTTCACCCTTAGGCTTAATCACGTTTTCCTATTTAATACTTTACAAAACATTCACTACTATGGTAAAATACCATAGCTCTCCTAGCCAAAATTCTACTCGGTCGGAGTTTGGATCACTCAATCATCAACAAACATACATACTTTCACTCTTTGATTTTCCTTAGTTATCTAACAAATCTGAGTTTAACTCGAAAGGTTATTACTCATTCAACTAGGGAAATAAAGATGAACAAGTCTGATGATCTCAATCGCCATTCCACT
>JBCBFY010000329.1:0-2172 GCA_038527325.1 Cyanobacteria bacterium J06614_10 | reverse complement strand
ATACCCCGTCACAATCACAGTCAAATCACACCGCTCCAGCTTCCCCTTCAGCACCCGCTGCGATAGGCTCTTCTCCCCCTTCAGCGGCAAACCCAAGCCACGCCTGCACCTTTTCTGCCAGCACCTCAGCCGCCGCCAGACTTTCCAACAGCTGCGGCTGACATTGCCGGTAATCCCAGGCCTGCGCCAGCAGCGCACACACCTGCTCCGCTGCTTCATTCAGCTTCGCCACCAAAGGGCTCTCCTCTTCAGTCAATGGCGGCAGCACCAGCACCAGCCGCACCGACTCATTAAACGCCAGCTCGTAGGCCAGCAGCTCCCCGTAGCAATCTGGCCGATAGCTACCCGCATACAATACTGAAACCTTCTGTTGCATCTTCTGTTGCATCTTCGCCCGCTCCTTAAACAATAAACGCCACATCATCCACTTCTCGCTCCGGCTGCATCCCCATCACCGTCACCATCTTTCGATACCGCGGCGACATCGGATAAAACCGCACCTGGTCCTCACCTTCATCGATATATTTCGCCAGCTTCTTATTCAACATTTCTCGTTGGTCAGGCGTCAGCACACATTCAAAAACAGACTTCTGAACGCGCATACCATAGCCCTCCAAGATGCTGGCAACCTTGTTGCGCCGCTTGTCGAGCACAACGTCATAACAAACCAAATAAAACATGGTTTTACTTCTTCCACTTCATCGGCCTGTACTCCGCCCGCTCACCCGAAATGCACGCCGCATACTCCCACACCTGCAGCTCAAAGCACCGCCGCAAGCTCACCTTGTACCCCGTGTGCGGATGCACCGTTTCCGATTGCAGCTTCTCTTCCCAATGCTTGAGAAACCGCTTCAGCCCATCAGGATGCAAATACACGCCGCCACGGCCATCGGGCGGTGTAAAGTCTTCTTCAGAGTAAATTTTGGAATTGATCAGGTAAGCGACCAGAGAATCTACAACCATCGCTCGGAATTCTTCAACCAGATCGCACACTAAAGAAGGGCGATTGGGCCTAGGCGTGTGCAGGTTACCAAAATGCGTATGCAGACCAGAGGCTTCCGTCATGGCATGCACATTCTGAGAGAGCAAAGTGTAGCCCAAGCTCAGCAAACTGTTGGTCGGGTCGGTGGGCGGACGCCGGGTCCGCTTCTCAAATCTAAAGGGCTCTCTCAATTGCGATCCATAGGCCCGAAAGTACAGGTTTGCACCATGGCCTTCATAGCCCATCATCACTTCAACCGTCTCTGCAGTCGGCACCTTCTTGATCAGTGCAGCGATTTCCTTGATAGCCTTACTGGCCAGCTCAGTCTTACGCCGTTGGTTTAGCCGCATCAGTAGCTTGCGCGAATTGTGTAGCTTGCCAACCACAATGTTCTGCGCCTGCTGCCGAACAAACGCCTCATCTTGGCACTTCGCCACCTGCGCAATCAGGTAGTCAATCTTCGCCTGTCCTGTCGTCTCTAGCCGCCCAAAGTAACGCCCCTTATTCGACAAATACAACAGCGGAATCCGCCGCTGCAGCGCCAGCCGCACCGCCCCATGAGACACCGTGCAAGCGCCAAAGAGCACCACATGGGTAATATTGTTCGCCGGAATGCTAATCCGCAGCTCCCGCTCACAAAACACCTGAAACTGCTGATGGCGCACCCGCAAATACGCCCCTTGCTCCGTCACATACAAAGTCGTCATTCCATCCCTCCAATATTCATTCTTATTGACTGTGATCTTTCGCTTCGGCCGCTTCACAAGGCTGCAAGCCTTCGGCGGCCCATAGGCTGGTCTCAGGGCTGGCTTCGCAGCTGTCTTCTCCCTCTTTTTGCTAGACCAGGTCCGCACCGGTGCGACCACCTTTTGCGCCTGAAACTCGTGCCCCAGGAAGGTAAACCCCTCATCCGGCGCCACAATCCGCGTCTTCTCCGGGTTCAGCACCAGGTAAATATCCTCTAGCCAGTCGTGCATCATCCCCAGAAACCGAGTCGCCTGCAGATAGCTCTGACACACCGCCACGCAGTCATCTCCGTAGCGCACCAGCGGAATTCCCGCCGCCTGACACCGCCGGTCAAACTCACTCAGATACAAGTTCGCCAGCGCCCCCGAGAGAATCCCCCCTTGCACTACGCCCTTGTTTGGCCGGTAAAACTGCCCTTGCAGCACCATCCCAGCCTTCAGCTG
>JBCBFY010000328.1:0-2194 GCA_038527325.1 Cyanobacteria bacterium J06614_10 | reverse complement strand
CCCTTACCTTTGTCAGGTCTAGTTATGATTAGGTAAGGGTGTTGTACTCCTGAACAGGGTTGATTACCTCGATAAAATGTACAGCATTTTACGAGATATCACCAAGTTCAAAAAGGTTACTGGTGACATTTTTTCTAATGTCATAAAACTAGAAGATAAATTGAACAGACTACTAAGGGGCATAAGAGAAAAAATTGGTATCAATAATTTCAATTATTTATTTGCTTCGGGTACCCAACCTGGTATAATGTATGGTCTACCAAAAGTTCACAAGATAAACACTCCCATGAGACCTATAATTTCCTGCATAAAGACTGCAAGTTACAATCTAGCAAAATTCCTTATACCAGTGGTAACTCCATTCACCACTAACCAATACACCATAGAAAACTCATCATCATTTGTCAGAGAAATAATGACCCTAGATCTTCCAACTGATTTCTGCATGGCAAGTTTTGATATTGAAAGCTTATTTACCAATGTTCCTTTAGAGGAAACCACAAACATAATATTGAATCAATATCAAGCTGAAAACTTTTATGGCATTGAAAATAACACTATGAAAAAATTACTCCTATTTGCCACTTCTGAATCCATTTTTATGTTTAATAACCAACTTTACAACCAAATAGATGGGATCAGCATGGGTTCATGCCTTGGCCCCACATATGCTAATACTTTTATGTGTCATCACGAATCAAAATGGTTAACTGACTGCCCATTGACTTTTAAACCTATCTACTACCGCCGATATGTTGATGATACATTCCTGATATTCAAACATCCTGACCATATTAAATTATTTTTAGAGTATCTCAACTCTAAGCATAATAACATAAAATTCACCTGCGAAAGAGAAGTTGATGGGTCTCTTCCCTTCTTAGACATAAACATAAAAAAGCATGGAAATGGTTTCAAAACTAACGTTTTCCGAAAACCAACACATACTGGTCTTGGCTTAAATTGGTATAGTTTCTGCCCTGACATCTACAAAATCAATTCAATTAAAACTTTACTAAACAGAGCATATGACATATGCTCAACATTTGAATTACTCCACAATGAAATTGAAACTCTGAAGACCTATTTCTTGGGGAATAATTATTCACAGAGTATATTTTACAAAACTGTTAAAGATTTTTTATATAAGAAACGTAGAGATGACATCCCTATCTGCACTGTACCTAAAATGGTTAAATATATTAGACTACCTTTCTATGGGAGATCTAGTTACGAACTAAGAAAAAAGATCAATAAAATCCTTAAGTATAGTTTCCCAGCTGTAAATTTCAAAATAATCTTTACAAATAACTACACCATTGGGTCATTTTTTAGAATTAAAGAGAAATTGCCTGACTCAGTGTGTTCCAATGTCGTTTATGAATTCAATTGTCCTAGCTGTTCTGCTAGGTACCTCGGGTGTACAACGAGGTCTTTCAATATACGAGTGTTGGAGCACATTGGGAAGAGCTTTAGGACAGGGCAATACTTGAATAAAATGCCCTTTTCTGCTATTAGAGAGCACTCTCACACTGAAGACCATCGATTCAGTAGAGATGACTTTAAAATTGCAGCAAGATTTAATACAACTGATGAAACACTCATAGGCGAAAAAATATTGATAAATAAGCATAAACCGGAGCTTAACACCATGCACTAGTAGTACCACCTTACGCCCAATGGCCTGAGTTGCCCCAGTGCCTGGTCTTAGTTTTTGACAAAATTTCAATAGACCCCCCTTGGAAAATTATAACATCCTCGTTTTCTTTAATAATATAAATGTAAGAAAAACAAGGACAATAACATGAAAAAAAAGAGAATACATCTTAACAATTTTATTTTAGCAAAAAACCTACTATATATAATTCTAATATTTAAAATTCTACAATTTTAACACCGTTTCATAAAGAACTTGTTAATTAGGACATAATTCTATCGAAAATAAAGATAAAAATATAAAAAAACATAAATAAATATATAATAGTAATTTTTGAAAAATGAACATTCAGTTTTTCTGAACTATACCGCCAAAAACAAACCAGTTAATTTTCAGTTTTGCTATTGATTTCGACCAGGAAGGTACTGTTAACTTAGTTGTAGTAATTTCCACTGTTTACTTTTTTGTATAGTTCATTGTGTCTCTCTGCCACATAAGCCGGCGTTTTTTACTTATTCGTTTTTTTCCGTCATTCAA
>JBCBFY010000327.1:0-2203 GCA_038527325.1 Cyanobacteria bacterium J06614_10 | reverse complement strand
GGAGAAAAGAAAAAGATCAAGTATTTGACCTTAGATGGAACGAGCTGGGAGATCGGGGAAAAAAAGGTTCAGTTACTTGATCTTTTTCTTTTCTCCTACCAAAAAGACAATCAAAAACACCAAGGTGCGCATTAATGCTCTTTTTTCTTCATTAGGTTTCACATTTCGATGAAAACTAAGTAAAAAATAAAATTCGTAAACTCGCTGGATGAAAATAGAACGAGTAGACGATATACCCTTGCTAATAGCCCAACTGGAAAAAGTTGGTTTAAGTGATAAATTAAACCATTATTTTCCAAATCATGGCAATTGGAAAGGACTCGACGGAGGAAAAGTCCTCGTCGGTTTTTTGACATACATATTGTCCTGTGCAGATCACCGCTTAAGTCATGTAGAACCTTGGGTTGAAGGTCGGCTACATATTCTAGGGCATTGTCTGGGTCATCCTGAAATTGAGCCAAGTGATTTTTCTGATGACCGCTTAGGTTCTTTATTAGACAGATTAAGTGATAAAGATCAATGGGATGCTTTTGATTCATCCGTCAATAAATCACTTATTCGCCTACATCAATTACCCACAGTTAATCAAGCAATTCGCTTAGATGCTTTTATTGTTCAAAGTTTTCGTTCAGAAGGGGACTTATTCAAATTAGGCTATTCCAAACAACATCGTTCAGATTTACCTCAAATTAAGGCGATGGTTGCGACCTTAGACCCATTGGCAATGCCTTTAGCAATTGAAGTTGTTTCAGGCGAACAAGCCGATGATGGCTTGTATATTCCCGTAATTGACAAAGTCAATTCCGTGCTTGACCAATCGGGCTTATTCTATGTTGGAGACAGCAAATTAGGGAGTCAAGACAATCGAAAACACATTCATTCTCAAGGAAATAAGTATTTAGTTCCATTGAGTAAGAAGCAATGTTCTTCGGAAAGGCTATCCAACTATTTGACACAAAAGCCCGCTGAGGGGGATTCTAATTTTTATCAAATATTTAAAGAGGAATCAGCTACAGAGTTAATGGCACAAGCCTTTGAGTTGGAACATACGATGAGTGTAGATGATTTAACTTGGACGGAACGCCACATAGTCGTTCATTCTACGGCTTGGGCACAAACACAACGTAAGAAGTTTGAGCAACGATTAGATAAAGCGGCAATGGAACTTAGCCAAATCTTGGTTCGAAGACAGCGTAAAAAAGTACCTAAAACCATGGAAATGATAAATCTTAAAGTTCAACAGATTTTACAAAAACATCGTGTAGAGGATTTTTTTGAAATAGATATTGAACAGATCATTCGTCAAATTCCAGTTCGTGCTTACAAGAGCAAACCTAGTCGAATGGAGGAGAAAACAGAGTTCTCCCTACACATCAAAAGGCTCAACGCTTCAGTTGAAAAACACATCAACCAATTAGGCTGGAGAGTCTATGCAACGAATATTGAAAAAGAGCAACTTTCAGCAGTACAAGCAGTTTTGTGTTATCGACAGGAATATAAAATTGAACATAAATTCAATCAACTCTTGAATAAGGTCACTGCTTTAATGCCTGTCTTTTTAAAGAAAGACCATCGTATTGTTGCCTTAACTAAATTGCTTTTATTCGCCTTAAAGTTTGTATCTACTACGCAAGACCAAATTAGAAAACAGCTGCAACACACAGGACAATATTTGAAAGAACTTTTTCCAGGTAATCCTGGTCGAAAAACAGACAAACCGACTACAGAAATGATTCTTGCTGCTTTTAAGGATATTTCTTTAGTCATCTTGCCTGTTCATAATACCTTTCAAGTCAAATTAGCTAAACTCAAACCCATTCAACTCAAAATCCTTGAACTTTTGGGCTTCAATCAAGAGCTTTACCTTGAATTGGAACGAATTTCATTTTTTAATCAAAATTTCATCGAAACGTAAGTTAGGTAGATTAAAAAAACGAATTGATCTTTTATAATTCGCATCTGGACTACTCTTTAGATTGCCCGTTATCTTTCCAATATTGCGTTTTACTTTGTTCAAATTTGTACTTTCTGTTTCAAATATGGCGGAACTCATGATCAGCATATTTTTTACCGATGTACTTTTCTGAGCTGGGAAATATTCGCTAATTTTAGCCAGTAATGGAAGTGACATTTCTTTATTTGATTTTGTTCTTTCTTATTTTAGAAAGTCACTTCCTTTTTTCCTAATTTTTTCCCTTTTTTT
>JBCBFY010000326.1:0-2217 GCA_038527325.1 Cyanobacteria bacterium J06614_10 | reverse complement strand
CTTTGTGGGCTGAATAAACCTTTTTAGCTCTGCTTGACTTTGTCAGCAGAGCTACTGTCGTCATGCAGGCGTCCGTCCGTCCGTAGTCCGTCCGTAAAACTCATTTTACTCGGAAACTATGGGCCGGATTAACACAAAATTTTGGTAAATACTAACTATCCACCATATCTCCAGGCGTTTTTTTTAGTTATACAGTCCAGTGAGTGGCATGCCCTTTCTTTGTCAATTTCTTGCTTTCCAACTTAAGAACGCATTTGCCAAAATTATCAATCTTAAGGTTGCAGGGTTTATTTCATCATTTTTTTCAGCACAGTTGTACATGTATTACTAAATATTTAAATGTGAACTCTATATTATAGAGTTCACATTTAAATATTTTGTAATACATATCTACATTGTCTATACAACTTTAGACTTTAGCTCAGTTTTAAAAGTTCACTTAAATGTTTACAAATAACTTTATGCAGTTCATGTTATAGTTATTTTGCTGCAAATATTTGATGTCCTTTTTTACTTTTGTGTGTTCCAGGTTGTGTAGCTCTCTGCTGAAGGTTTCCGCAAGTGCTGCTGCGTTTGAGATTGGTGGTCGTCTTTGCTGATCGTTTCGTTGGTGCCAGTCGTTGTGCCTGTGGGTCCAAGTGTGAAGTCCGTGGAAGACGTGGCTGCCCATTTTGTTTTTTTTAGTGACCGAGGTTTTACATTTGTTAGTTTGGTAAACACCTTGGTAATCTTGTGAAACTAACACAGCAACAAGTGGTTGGTAGATTACACTTGTGCTGCGAACCCAAAGCATAATTTACCACCAACATATAGTGGGCTGGCAGACCGCTTGTGTTGTAGTTGTTTCAAGCACTCCGAACTGCGGCAGCACATAGTAGGCAGGCAGACTGCTTGTGTTGTATTCCTTTTCTTGCACTCCAACAAGCGGCAGCACGTAGCAGGCAGGCAGACTGCTTGTGCTGTATTCCTTTTCTTGCACTCCAACAAGCGCATACGGACATTCGCATTACCAAGCTTTGCTACCCTTGAATTACCCAGTACTATCCTGTATCTTGCTGAAAGAGCACTGGTAACTACAAACTGCTTCTCTGGCAAGGTGGCACGTAAATTTGCTCATACAAATAATACAGAGTACGGATAGTAGTTACCAGTGCTCTTTCAGCAAGATACAGGATAGTACTGGGTAATTCAAGGGTAGCAAAGCTTGGTAATGCGAATGTCCGTATGCGCTTGTTGGAGTGCAAGAAAAGGAATACAGCACAAGCAGTCTGCCTGCCTGCTACGTGCTGCCGCTTGTTGGAGTGCAAGAAAAGGAATACAACACAAGCAGTCTGCCTGCCTACTATGTGCTGCCGCAGTTCGGAGTGCTTGAAACAACTACAACACAAGCGGTCTGCCAGCCCACTATATGTTGGTGGTAAATTATGCTTTGGGTTCGCAGCACAAGTGTAATCTACCAACCACTTGTTGCTGTGTTAGTTTCACAAGATTACCAAGGTGTTTACCAAACTAACAAATGTAAAACCTCGGTCACTAAAAAAAACAAAATGGGCAGCCACGTCTTCCACGGACTTCACACTTGGACCCACAGGCACAACGACTGGCACCAACGAAACGATCAGCAAAGACGACCACCAATCTCAAACGCAGCAGCACTTGCGGAAACCTTCAGCAGAGAGCTACACAACCTGGAACACACAAAAGTAAAAAAGGACATCAAATATTTGCAGCAAAATAACTATAACATGAACTGCATAAAGTTATTTGTAAACATTTAAGTGAACTTTTAAAACTGAGCTAAAGTCTAAAGTTGTATAGACAATGTAGATATGTATTACAAAATATTTAAATGTGAACTCTATAATATAGAGTTCACATTTAAATATTTAGTAATACATGTACAACTGTGCTGAAAAAAATGATGAAATAAACCCTGCAACCTTAAGATTGATAATTTTGGCAAATGCGTTCTTAAGTTGGAAAGCAAGAAATTGACAAAGAAAGGGCATGCCACTCACTGGACTGTATAACTAAAAAAAACGCCTGGAGATATGGTGGATAGTTAGTATTTACCAAAATTTTGTGTTAATCCGGCCCATAGTTTCCGAGTAAAATGAGTTTTACGGACGGACTACGGACGGACGGACGCCTGCATGACGACAGTAGCTCTGCTGACAAAGTCAAGCAGAGCTAAAAAGGTTTATTCAGCCCACAAAG
>JBCBFY010000325.1:0-2240 GCA_038527325.1 Cyanobacteria bacterium J06614_10 | reverse complement strand
CTCACTTTGTTGTAATGGCTATCAAAAAAGATATCGGCGCAGACGATGTTGCGCCCTACCTTGAGCGAATGTCGGCAGTGCGAGAAACACCGATTGAAAAGCTAGAGGGACTAGAAAATGCAATTAAGGGATACTTGGCAGAGCCACCCTTTCCCTTGCAGCCTGATAAGTGGTCGGCTAAGCAGGTGTACCTAGCGCTGGGTTTCTTTATGTACAGTGCGGCTTTGTTGGGGATTGATACATGCCCTATGGAAGGCTTTATCCCAAGTAAGTATGACGAAGTTTTGGGTCTGACAGATCAGGGGTACTCGTCTGTAGTGCTGTGTGCGGCGGGCTACCGATCGGAGGAGGACAAAACTGCCGATATGGCAAAGGTCCGCTACGAAACTGAGAAAGTTGTGGAATACGTTGACTAATTTGCGATCAGAGTGTTCTAGTCAGAGATTCGGCATTTGCCTGAATTCCTGACTAGAACAGTTAATAGTTCATATATGAACTATCTGAACTAAGCGCCGAATCCACCGTCAATTGTGTGTTGTGCGCCCGTTACGATGGCTGCTTCTGGACCAACCAAATAAGCGACCATGCCAGCAATTTCTTTGGGCTGTGCGTGTCGCTTAATCGCCATAAAAGAGTGCATGAGGTCTTTCATGGGGCCATCTTCTGGGTTTAGGTCAGTATTTACAGGGCCTGGCTGAACGCTATTGACCGTGATGTTGCGATCGCCAAAATCTCTCGCTAGGCCGCGCACCATGCCCTGCACTGCAGATTTGGTCATGCCATAGGCTGCGCCCCCTGCAAACGGCATGCGATCGCCATTCACAGAGCCAATAATCACAATTCGACCGCCCTCATTCATTTCCCGAGCGGCATCTACCGCCGCATGATACGGCCCGCGCACATTGATATCAATCATCCGGTCTACATCGTCTGGGTTTAGCTCTAGGGAATGACCCAGCACGCCAATCCCGGCGTTGACGACCAAAATATCGAGCGGCCCCTGCTCAGCGATCACCTTGCTGACGGCAACTCGGTCTGCGCTATCGGCCTGCACGGTGGTCGTTCCCGTTTTCTCAGCGAGTGCTTTTGCCGCGTCCTCAGAACCGCCGTAGGTGAAGGTCGTAACGGCACCTTCTGCAGACAGTCGCTCTACAATGGCAGCGCCAATGCCCCGACTACCGCCGAGTACCAAAGCTTTTTTACCTGTGAGAGTGGCCATTTGTGTGTCCTCCTATTTCTGTATCGAGTACTATAGAAATAACGATAGCAAGAAATCGAAGAATAAGCTAGTGACCACTAAAAAAATATCAAAACGCGGTCGACCCAGGGGGTTTGATGTAGACAAGGCGATCGCAACGGCTCTAGATCTCTTTCACCGACGGGGATACGACGGTGTGGGGATTGCTGAGCTGAGTAAGTCTATTGGGATTACTGCGCCGAGTTTGTATTCTGCCTTTGGCAATAAGCGATCGCTCTTTGAGCAGGTTTTGAAACACTACGCTCAAACGAGCGGCGGTTGGTTGACAGCGGTGCTTGCCCAGGAAGGTGAGCTGGAGGATATCGTTGCTGACTTTTTTTCGCGTGCTGCTGAGATGTACACAGCTGACCCAGCGCGCTGTGGCTGTTTGATTATGGATGCGACACGAAACTGCAGCGATGAGTCAGCGATCGCCCTGACCGCTGGGTTCAAGCAGGCGACGAAGCAGCTAATTTGCGATCGCCTCAAAGCAGGTGCGCCCGATTTGCCAGCGTCGGCCATTGAGGTGCTCGCAAGCTACATCTGCGTTGTGCTGGTCGGTCTTTCGGGCAGTGCCCGCGATGGCATGGATGCTGCGCAGCTAAAAGCAGCTGCTGATATTGCCAGCAAAGGCTTCAATCAGCAGCTGCAGCAGTATCAAGCACAGCAGCATGAAGTAACTGACCCGTAGCCTATGCCGCCACGGGTGTGCAGATTTCGATCAGGAAGCCGTTGGGTTCAGACACGTATGCAATGGTTTGTCCCCAAGGCATTTTTTCTGCCTTTTGCACCAGCGTAGCGCCTGCCTTCAGCGCCTTTTCCACGGCTTGTTCGACATTTTCTGTTTCAAAGGCTAGCTCAAAGACTGGCGCTGTTGGGTCTGCTTTTGCGGGCGATTTTCCGAGTGAGGTCATGAGCGAGAAGGCAGAGAAAGACAGCTTGGTTTCACCGGTGATCAGCTCTCCGTAATCGCCGGATTCATGAATCATGCCTTTCTGAAAGC
>JBCBFY010000324.1:0-2245 GCA_038527325.1 Cyanobacteria bacterium J06614_10 | reverse complement strand
TTTGAATCCGGTCCCCCTTCTCCCTTTGGGAGCAAGGGGTTAGGGGATGAGGGCGGCGGGATGTGACGCCTCTCTCGCACTTCTGTGTACACGGAAGCCCTCAGGGAGAAGGATTTAGGGTGAGGACCTTCAATAAAGCTTGAACTTGCGCAGATTATTTAATTCTTGACCCTAAGGACAAGAGTACAGACAACATGCTATCTCGTCTGCGCAAAAACATATCGCCTGACTGACTGCAATAAATAACACGGCCCATTGCACGGTAAAGCGTTTACAATCCCCCGGACAAAACCTGCTCTGCTGATAGGGTCAAGGTTGGAAAAGCAACGGAACGAATTTGCTCTGCGTTGCGATACACACTTTCTGCGTAAGCCTCTGCCTGCAGGATAAGGACCGTTACCTGCTGACGGTGACGGTCAATGATCCAGTATTCCGGAATTTGCCAATCCTGATATTGTTGCCGTTTCCACTCGTAATCTCGGCGGTAGTTTTCGCTATGTTCGCCCCCCGGGCTGACAACTTCAGCGACAAAAGCAGGCGCAGGCATACCAAACAGAATCGCACTCTTCTTGGTCTCGGCTATTAGTCCAATGTGCTCTGGCCGCAGCACTATAACATCAGGTACACGATTGATTCGCCCGTCTCCCACGGGATGCACCTGAATTTCTGTAGCAGAAGCCCTGACCAAACGTCTTGGGTTGACTATCTGCTTCAGTAAAAATGTCAGCTCACTACCAATACAAATATTTTCTTCGTCTTCAGGTGGCAATTCAATAACCTCTCCGGTACTCAGCAGCCGATAGTTTGCATCTGGACCTATGTCAGCATGCAAATATTCTGAGTAGGTTTTGTAGCGTGTAGATGTGTAGGTCATTACTAAAAGTTACGATATTTTCTCGCATCTTCGCTTTAATTGTACTGAGCTACTTAGCTGAAGGCAATCGACCTAATCCTAGAGATGGCGAACCGCATAAGCTATCATTACGGCGCATGGAAGGCTCGAACAAAAAGTACGTATTTGGTTCTGAAAATGACACTTGATACACCGCCTCTTACAACAACTTTTCAACCGTGGACAGCACGCTACGCAAAGCTGATAGCTATTTTCCTTGCCTATGGTGCGACGGTGCATGTTGGCAACATGATCGGACTTTCTGGAACGCCTTGGCTCTCGACGCCGGTGCTGTGGCGCTGCATGGATGTGGTACTTCTTGTCTTTGATGTGGTAGCTGCGGTTGCGCTGTGGAAAAAGGTGTCTTGGTCTGCTTGGTTTGTTGTTGTTGGGATTGTGTTGTTGCAGTTTTTGCCTTATACGCTATTGCGATCGCACTTTATCCTCAAGCCAGAAGACGCCCAAACTCTGAATGGGCTGCTGGGCACCGAAGCCATCTTGCTCGCAGTATTTTTGGGTTTGTTGGTCGCTAGGAAGTGAGCGTCTGTCACGCCTCTGAGAAATACCGCTACGGACGATCCGCTTGCCCTATGGAATATTTCCTATGAGAGATGTTCCGGTAGTGTCTATCGGCCATTGTGAGTTACCGGCGTTTTTCACAAGTGGCTATGGCTTTGTACAGGATTGATGATTTCTCTCAGGATAGGCTGCGTCAACCAAATTATTTAAGTCTTTATTTTAATGACCGCCCGTTTCAGCAGGTGGAGGTGTACAGCGCGGAGGGCCGCAAAATTGGTAAGGCTGAAGACCTGTTGGTAGATGAGTCGGGACGGCTGCGCTATTTGGTGATTGATGCGGGCACTCGTAAGCGACTGCTGCTCCCTGCAGAACGGTGGGAGCAGGTCTCTGAGCAAAACCGCATGTATATTCGAACGCTTAACCGAGAGGAGTTTGGTACGCTGCCCGAGTATGAGCTCACGCAAGTCGCTAAAGGTGAATCGGTGGGTGAGCTGTATCAGGTTGCGCCGGTGGGAGAGTCAGTGCCTGTAGAGATGACTGCGCCAGTAGACTATCGAGCTTCGGTGCTCAATTACCAGGTGGGTGCTGAACAGAGCGTTTCTGAACAGGTTTTGGAACAGACACCGAGCGAGGCTCCGTCTCCTATTCAGCTGTTTGAAGAGCGGCTGGTGACGCAGACCCAGCGGGTGAAAACAGGGGAAGTAAAAATCTCTAAGCACATAGTGACAGAGACTGCCGAAGCCTCGGTCCCGGTCACAAAAGAGAAGATCGTGATTGAGATTGAGTCGGTGTATGGCGGGCAAACCCATGTAGACCTGAGAATCACTCACGTCT
>JBCBFY010000323.1:0-2257 GCA_038527325.1 Cyanobacteria bacterium J06614_10 | reverse complement strand
TGTGACTATACTCTATACTCTATTCCGGATCACCACCAAAATTTAATGGCGTCTTCCGACTGATGAGATCTACCTATTGTGATGTACTACTATACTACTCAAGGAGGAATGAACAGAGTAGGTTCTTTACTATATTTATTGATATAGTATAAACAGGCAAACGTTAGAGGGTAGGATTGCGTCCGACCGCTACCAACTCCCAGCGACCTCTGGGGAGCTGACTGTAATCAGGGGCTAGTAACATTATTGCCTATTCAGAGATATTTTATCTCTACACACCTCCCTCCCCCTTTACGCTCGTAGCATTGTCTCGAGTGGAACTTGGACTTTTTTCTACAAGTCGAGGTGAGCGACGAAGATTTGTTGGAGGGTTATGTGACGGCTCTTTTCCTTGGCCAAAGCAAGGGGACACAGGCATTTTGGGGGAGGTTGCATCACTGATCTGAGGCACTGGACGAAGATGTCGTCTGTTACGGAACCAAACTCGACCGCTAGGAAGACGCACTTCATATTGTCGCGATCTACCATGACCCATAATAGTACCCACTTTGTCCCACCGTAGTGTTTTAACGTCTTGAATCCTGACTCTTTGTCCGATGGTGAGCTTGGGTAATGGGCGGGCATGTGTATTATAGCGGCTAACAACTTTGTCCGTCAAGGCAGCATTACGACGATCATATTCTTCTGTTTTTGTTTGCCACTCGTCCTTGAACGACGTGGGATGGGCTGGGACACAAGAACGAAGAGGATGGCCATAGAGGATCTGCGCAGGGGACCGTCCAGCAGCAGAAGGTGTGTTTCTAATTTCTAGCAGTCCTCTATCGAATGCCTCACAGTCAATGTTCCCTGATGGGGCAGACTTTAGTATGAGATGCTTTACTGCCTTTACGGCTGCTTCGGCATGTCCATTGGACTGCGGGTAATGCGGCGAGGTGATAATGTGATTGACGCACCAACGGTCAGTAAAGTTCCTAAAGTCATGGCTTGAGAAGGGAGGTCCTCCATCAGTTCGTAAGCGGAGTGGAACACCTACTTCACGGAAGTAAGTACAGAATTTTCTTATGACTGTGGCAGCAGTTGTGTCGTTTCTACAAGGAACAACTACAGGCCAGCCTGAAAGGCGATCAGCTATCACAAGAAATGACTTCCCAGCAATGGAGAAAAAGTCAGCTGATACGCTCTCAAAGGGCCTGGAAGGATGGTCATCGCACTTGTAAGGCTCTTGCTGTTGACTTGGGAGAAATTGTTGGCAGGCATCGCAGGCTTCTATTGTGTTTTTTATGTCTGCATCTATACCTGGCCAGAAAACTGTCTGTCTTGCACGGCGTCGAGTAGCTTCAACTCCCCTATGGCTGTCGTGTAGACGAGTTAAGATACGCTTACGGAAGGCTGAAGGTATAATGATCCTTGATCCATACAGTACCAACTCACCATCTGCGTAGAGGTTATCCCGCAGTTTCCAGTATGGTAGGGCTGATGCGTGGAGGTCATAGCGGTTTGTCGGAAATCCATTGGACACGTATTGGACGAGTTGAATGTAGTCTTGATCCTGGGATGCAGAAGTCCGAATTTCCTGTAGGGCTTTGTCTTCCTCAATGATAGGCACTGTATCAGTTTCAGTGGTAGTGGCGGTACTAGTGACGACGTGCCTGACATGGGCGGTTGAAGTGGTGCATTCCTCCTCATCTTCTGAGGTTGGGTGGTTAATTGGGGCACGGGACAGAGCATCTGGGATACAGAGCTTTTTTCCTGCACGCCACACTGCTGTATAGATATAGGAGGTTATCTTCATCTTGAGGCGTTGCAACCGAGGATTTTCGATTGCATCCAGTGTGTAGTGGTTAAGAATTGGTATTAGAGGTCTATGGTCAGTCATCAAGGTAAAATGCTGAAGTCCAGATAAATATAGGTGGCATTTAGCCATGGCCCAAGTAACAGCAAGCAGCTCCAATTCTATAGTGGCATATCTAGATTCTGTATCGGTAAGAAAACGAGAACCACACTGGATGAGTCGCATGCCACCATGGCCATCTTCTTGAAGCAAGGCATAACCGAGGCCATATAGGCGTGAAGCATCAGTTTGCAAGATTACAGGTGATGCTGAATTAAAAGGTGCAAGTATAGGTGGGGCAGACAAGGCAGTCTTAACATTCTGGAATGCTTGATCATGGTCGGGCGTCCAGATAAAGGATTGCTTAGGGCTCATAAGTGGGCGAAGGGGCTTTGCTGCTGCTGAAATATTTGGGGTAAATTCCGC
>JBCBFY010000322.1:0-2258 GCA_038527325.1 Cyanobacteria bacterium J06614_10 | reverse complement strand
GCATTACCGTTTGCTGCTGACGATCAGCTGATAGCAAGCTAACGCATCTCGTCGAAGCAGGTTTCAGGCAATCGAGACTGTTACAGTTGAGCAATTGTGACTTACGGACAGATGGTGCAGCCTGTACAAGCTCGTATTGTGAAATACATGGCCTTTGTGCTTGACCATCGTTGGCATTGCTCCGCGGTAGCCCTCCTCGTATCGCAGAAGCCTACTCACACGGCGATTTTGGTCGTTTCTTATAGCTACGTAGCTCATTTCAAAAGCATTCATCTTTTAGATCATCCTCGCTCGTAGCAGCTGGTGACGATCTACAAGGTGAATACTTTTATCGGTAAAGATGACGTTGAGCTTGATGATGTACATAGTTTCACTTAGCTCTAAAGAACTGAACAATGGTGTCATTTACTCTTCAACTTCTGCATTTGGCCGATCAAGAAGCAGGTGTCCCTGCATTGGCAGACGCTCCTCGCGCCTCTGCTGTTCTCAACGCGCTTAAGGACGATTACGACAATACGCTGGTGCTCTCTTCTGGAGACGCTTACATTCCAGGCCTGTTTTTCTCTTCTAGTGAAGAGGCTTTTGGCGGCGCAGGCAGAGCCGACATGCTGATTCAAAATGAGCTGGGTATTCAAGCGATCGCACTCGGTAACCACGAAGCCGACTTAGGCACTGAACTCATCCGAGACGTGATTGCAGGCGAGATTATCGCCGAAGACATTTCACTCCAAGAATCTCAGACCCTAAGAAAAGACAACCGCATAGATACGCCTGCTACAGGCACCTTCACCGCTAGCCTAAAAGGCAATCGCCTAAGCGTCTCTGGCGAATTTAGCAACCTGACGAGCCCTCTACAGCAAATTGGTGGCATTGATAAGCACAGCAACCCAGAAAGTGCCATTCACATCAACATGGGCAAGGCAGGCAGCGTTGGCCCAGTCGTTAGCAACCTTACCGTCGAAGTAGACGAAGCGGACCCGACCTCAGGTGAGTTTGAAGGGACTGTTGACCTTAGCGACCAGGAGGTAGAAACGCTGCTCTCAGAAGGATTCTACGTCAACCTAAAAACTCAGAACAACACTGGCGGCGAATTGCGGGCTCAAATCACGCTAGACAAAGACAACCCCGCGAACTTCAGCGGTGCAAACTTTCCGTACCTCAGCAGTAACATCGACTTCAGTACCGATAACAATCTGGCTGACCTAGTGGTCGCAGACGACCAAGCTCCCGTTCCCAATAGCATCGCAGCAACAACCGTCATTGACGTGAACGGTCAGAAGGTCGGTGTGGTGGGTGCGACGACGCCAACCCTACACAATATCTCTAGCCCTGGTGAACTGAAGGTATTACCAGAAGAATTTGACGGTGACCCTACACCACAGCAGATAGATGCGCTTGCAAAGACTATTCAAAAAGATGTCGATGAGCTGCTCGCCGCCAACCCAGGCATGAATAAAGTAGTCCTGCTTTCTCATATGCAGCAACTCTCCATCGAAGAAGCGCTTGCCGCCCGTTTAGAGCATGTCGACATCATCGTGGCAGGCGGCTCGAATACGCGTCTGTTTGATGAGAACGACAGAGCACGCGACGGGGATACGGAGCAGGGGAGCTATCCTATCCTGAAAACGGACGCAGCTGGAAAGCCTGTAGCCGTCGTTAATACAGACGGCAACTACAAATACGTTGGCCGCTTAGTGGTTGACTTTGATGAAAATGGCCATATTCTAACCGACAGCTACGATTCAACTGTGAGCGGAGCCTATGCCACCGACGACGCAGGCGTTGCGGCTCTGAATGCTCAAGACTTGGTCGACCCAGAGATTCAAAAAATTGTTGATCAGCTAAACGAGGTGATTGTTGCCAAAGAGAGTAACCTCTTTGGCAATAGCAAGGTGTATCTAGATGGGCAGCGCAGCAGCGTACGGATTGAAGAGACGAACCTGGGCAATCTTGTTGCCGATGCGAACCTAGCCACCGCAAAGCAGGCTGATGCCGAAACGGTGATGGCGATCCAAAATGGTGGCGGCATTCGCGATGATATTGGACAAGTTGTGGTTCCGGCGGGTGGTACTAGCAAGCCAATCGAAAAAGCTACTGAGGAAGTCCCCAACGTGAAGCCAGAAGGCGGTATCTCTGAAACTGATATTGCCAACACGCTGAGATTTAACAATGGGTTGACGCTGGTAACCGTGACGGCTGAAGAACTCGTTGATGTGGTTGAGCATGGCGTCGGGGCGACGACCCTAGACGATGCGAAT
>JBCBFY010000321.1:0-2269 GCA_038527325.1 Cyanobacteria bacterium J06614_10 | reverse complement strand
AGGAATGTTTGCATCTTTCCGAGGAGCCGATTCCAAAAGCTCACAGGAAAA
Organism: Cyanobacteria bacterium J06614_10; assembly: GCA_038527325.1. Lineage (GTDB taxonomy): Bacteria > Cyanobacteriota > Cyanobacteriia > Phormidesmidales > Phormidesmidaceae > Phormidesmis. The sequence goes on along the minus strand of JBCBFY010000321.1, from coordinate 2,218 downwards.
AAGATTTGCCTATTCTGCAACAATTCGGTTGCTCGATGCAAGGGTTGTTCGCGAATTCTTCTCAATCAGAATTCAGCCACAATACATGTTCAGAACGTACTAGGAGATGCTCGAGTCAGAGGTCTCAGAAACGCTTGCGTTCCACTAGTACGTTACACTCCCAATCAGTTAAGTTTGCGATCGAACCTACAGTCAATTCCGAATCTAACGTTGACTCCAAACGTACAGGTGTCATCAGTAGACCCTTACGTAGCTCAGAACAGTCGGTCAACGTGTGCGTTGGTAAACTCTCAGGTTTCAGTTCCTCTGCTAACGCACGAGTCTCAGATTCCCCAGAACGTAGACAATCAAACGTATACGTTTCACAACACACAAGGGGTTTGTTCTCGATCGACTCACACGTTGCAAAACCTCAGTTCCACGCGTGCGTTACAGAGGAACCTATCTCACAACGAGAACCTGACGCATACGTTGAAAGACCCAAGTCTTCCTGCTACGCATACGTTACGAGACCCAAATTCACGTATACGTTTGGAGAACGAAACAATGCAGTTAACTCAGAATCAGCCTCGTCCGACGCATACGTTGGTTCCGGCGCGTGCGTTGGTTCCGACGCGTACGTTGGACTCGACGCATGCGTTGGTTCCGACGCGTACGTTGGACAGGAATCTTCAACGTGTACGTCACGAAGCACTATCTTTACATCAAGAGATTTTAGAAGAAAACCATACTTACGTATCAGATCTCCCGAGTGTTCAACAGGTAATGCCCCTAAACCAGGATGTTCAAGAATTAATTCATGGAGAAAAATTAACAGAATTTGTAAACTCAGAAAATCAAATACAAGATTTACTGTTAGTGGACCACAACTTAGATCTGTCGACGAATTTGGCTATAGGTCGTTCCTTAAGGGTACTAGATTCAAACTCCATTCCTTCAATTCAAGGTGGAAAAGATTTTTTGAATCTAAACACCAAGCTCAAGTGGAGAGACAAGCACGTGTTTATTCCCATTCCTTCTTATGTAAAAAAGTGCCTCCAGTATTGGATGAATTCTCGGTTGCAGGACATTCATCAACCATTCTCAAAACCAATTCAGACCATCACATTAACCACGGACGCATCGAAAGTGGGTTGGGGCTTTCATGCTTCCGGGAACATTCATCGATCGGGAAGATGGTCTCTTCTCACATCAACATTCCACATAAACACCTTGGAATTCATGGCAGTGTTTATTGCTCTGAAGTTTCTAGAAGCCCCTCCGGGATCTCACATTTTGGTCAGGACGGACAACACCTCAGTTCTACATTGTATAAACAGGTGTGGGTCAACCAGATCTCAGATTCTGAACCTTTGGTCTCGAAAAATTTGGTTCCTCATCAAAAGGAAACAATGGTTTCTGACTGTTTCACACATAAAGGGAGTGATGAATATTTGGGCAGACAGTCTTTCAAGATCCAAAGCTCTTTCGACAGAATGGTCTCTAAGTCAAGCATCCTTCAAGAAAATAGTGAAAAAAGCCAAAATGCCAACTCCTCAGGTAGACCTTTTCAGCATGCCTTACAACAAGAAGTGCAAAGTCTTTGTAACTCCGATGGAAATAGAAGGAGCCTTTTCAGCGGATGCGTTCCTCACAGATTGGAATCAGTGGGACATAATCTACCTCTTTCCTCCGGTAAAATTGATAGCAAAAACACTGGCGAAACTTCAATCTTTCAAAGGCCAGTGGATTTTGATCGCCCCACTGTGGACAAGCAGGACGTGGTTTCTAACACTTCGGAAGTTAGCCAAGAAGAGCTTTTCAATAGAAGAGATTCCTTTGTCTCAACAGGTTCAAGGCAAGACTATTTTCGCTCCAAAGTTTTGGACCTCCAAACTTCGCGCTTGGACTTCATAAGGCTAGCTCTTGCACAAGATCACTCAGAAAGAGTACAATTGTATATTACCTCAGCTTTAAGAGATTCGTCGTATCACCAATATGAATCTGTTTGGAAGAAGTTTCAGAATTTTTGTATCATCAAAGGCTTTTCGATTATGTCTTTAGATTTTGTCCGCAGTTTTCTTATATGGGTTTTTGAAGAACTGAAACTAAACGCTAATACTATTGTGTGTTATAAATCTGCTCTTGTGGAACCTTTACGTTTAGCTTTTAACATAGACATGAATCATATCCATTTTCCGAAGATTTTTAGGTCCATGTTTTTAAAGAAACCTTCAAT
>JBCBFY010000320.1:0-2277 GCA_038527325.1 Cyanobacteria bacterium J06614_10 | reverse complement strand
CCCCGAAACCTAAGTTTCAAGGGCTTAAACCAATACTTATGCCTAAGGCATTGCTAAATTCGAGCGAACTGTAAGGAAATAAAAAATGGTTAATTAGATGGAAGCTGCCTGGAAACCAGAGTTTCGAGGGCCCATGACCATTACCTTTGCTTTATCACTACATTTGAACATGTAAGTATAAATATTTTTCCTTAAAGGGTCTAAAATAAAATCCAATATCGTGAGACCAATAGGCTCTGAAATTGGTGTTTTGAGCTAATATTCATCTATGCAAGACACTTGCATAATAAAATTGGTTCTTCTAACGATTTTGATGAACCGACAGAAGACCTAGAGTGTCCCATATCCAAACTCGAACATTAATTGCTCTGGGAGGGACCTCACTGAGATTATTACTATTATTATTTACAAGGTTTTATAGTAAACCAAATTACTGTGCATGTGAGTGTTATGTTTGTGTGAGTCTGACAAAATTAAACATAGCGTGGCATAATCAACCAAATGTCCAGATAGGCAAAGATTCTAAAATCCTTGGCCCTTAAATAAAAGGACTAGGTATTGACTATTTTCATAATTATATGGAAAACCATAGGGCAAAAAGAATTTAATTGAAATTATTTAATTCAAAACAAATTACTTATGAAAGGAACTAATTTTCAGTCTTTGCCAATAGGCATCTTTAATTTCATGAAAGAGTTTGCCTTTCTGAAATTGGCGCAAACACTAATTTGAAAATAGAACAGACATGTACATAATGTACTATAAATTATCAGATTTACAGCTATAAAATCACTCTCCTTTTAGAAGTCTATTTTGGGGAAGTAAGAATTGGCTGTTAAAACCTCTTTCTTATAGGTACCTATGGGCAAAACACACCTTTGTCTAGCATTTAGAATATAATGATAAAACAAGCGTTTGAACTTTTAAGCTTGGGTAGAAAGTAATCGTAGAGAATTTTATGCACGACCAAGCTAGACCTACCTGTAAACATTAAAGCCCATATAATAATTCTCCAATTTCGAAGGTACCAACAGCCAAAATCATTTCAAATCCCCTTTTATTCACTACTCTAAAAGGGGTCTATTAGGTTTTACCCAATTCAAGAACTTGAAGGCCTCAGCCTTTTTCTCAACTGTAAGCTTTAGTTTAGAGCTTAAGTTTTCTCAGACTTTCTTCTTTATAGGCTATTTTTACGATCTAGGAATCCTGTATTCTTTCTTTCCTTCTTTTAAGGTCATTTTAAAGATTTCATCTTGGAAAAACTTATGTTTCCTTCTCGTTGGCTACAAAACTTCCAGTTAAGTATGTAAGAGCCGAAATCGAAGCTAGGAAATTGGATACAATTTAACCTATACTTACTTCTAAAATCTAAATCTTTTTTCAGACAGTATTTGGTGCTTGGATATCCTGTTCTCTAAACTTCTCAGTCTGAGAACACTTAATGGTTTTATGTCCAAGCCTTTCACAATTTCTTCAATTTGTATCTGTCGTTGTCAGTCATGAGAGATCTGGGTCATATTGTAGTTCTCTTCACTAGTTCTCTAGTGTAATTCCTCTCAAGCCAATGTATTAAAATGAAAAATGCTTTTCTTGTATTTAAAAAGCACATCAAGATGCTTTGCAACTATATGGAGCCACATTACTATTATCTAAAGTCAAAAATTTTGTCATAAAGGCACGCGCGTACAGCGGCCGTGCCGAGTGGCCCAGACGCACGTATTGCGTCGGGACTCACTCGAGCTTCTTCTCCGGGCCTTTGGGGTGACCTGAAAGGGTTGGACTTAGATTTTAACAAAATTAATTGGAAAGTGTTCTCCTTCAGAACAAGACTTATAGGCTTAGACTGAGCAAAGGTAGAATATTACTTTAATCGCTTATGTAAGATGAAGCTAACCTATTCTTTGGCTTAAAAGAATTTTTGAACCATCATTTCAGGCATCAATACGCCTTAAATTATTACCCATAGTCGAATGGTTTACAGAAACTTAGAATATTCAAGACTATGGGACATCTAAATATTACCTTTAGTAAGATACCTTTGACCGAGATTCCTTGTGTAAAGTAAAATAGTCTCTATAATTAGTAAAATAATGAAATATTTTCCTCATAAGAAATTTTTATGACCATCCGAAGGAGGAAAAGAAGATGAGGAAGTTAAGAAATTCATCGGTAAACAAAGAAAGAATAACCATGATGAAATTTAAAGGTGTTCCAAAGAAATTGCAAATAAAACCCACCAGATGTATCAAAAGATCATCCTGTCAACTCAGTCGAACT
>JBCBFY010000319.1:0-2313 GCA_038527325.1 Cyanobacteria bacterium J06614_10 | reverse complement strand
AATACTTTGGGAGAATTAATAGTAAGTTCTGAAAAACTAGATCGAAACGACACTCACGATCGCATTCCCCAATCTATTCGTGAAATGGCGTTGTTGCATGAATAAGAAATAAGGCAAAAGCCAAATCTAAAATTGATTAAATTATGAAACAACAATGTAACTTTCGGGTTTGCAGAGTTGAATCATGCGATTAAGAGCAGCACATTGTAAAAACAATTCCACCGCCTGATTCTCAAATCGGCGAGATGCTAGTTCACCACCAAAAATACATTTAAGTCGAAACATCGTCGTTTCTGCTATCGAGCGTCGGTGATAACCACTTTTTCTTTTCCATTTTTTACGTCCCATTTGACGGATTGCTCTCAAATTTTCATCTCTCGGTAGTGGCGGTTTCTGGCAGCTACCATGTTGCTTAATTTTGGCATTTTTACGCGGTGGAATAATGGCTTTAGCTTGCCTCTGCTGTATTACCTCATAACATCTTTGCGTGTCGTAAGCTCCATCGGTAGAAACTTGTTGAAGATCATCTTCTACCCCATCCAAAATATCCTCCAAAACTTGAGAGTCGTGATAATCATTTGTTGTCGCTACCGCACTGACTATTTCACCTGTCGATTCATCTATACCTAGGTGCAGTTTTCGCCATGTTCTCCTTTTGGAAATTCCGTGCTGTCTGGTCTTCCATTCTCCCTCACCGTATACTTTTACTCCAGTCGAATCTACGACCAAATGGCGTGGACAACTACTTTTTCTCAATGGCAACTCAATTTTCAATCTACTTAAACGTCTTGACACAGTACTATGGTCAGGAACAGGTAAATTAATGTTCATCAACTGTAATATTGATTCGACAAACCCCTGAGCCTGTCTTCCTGCCAAAGAAAAAATGCTTTTTACCGTACTCATGGTCGCGATCGCGATGTCATTGTAAGTCTTTGATGCTCCTCTTCTTCCTGTCTTAGTTTCTACTAACCATTCGTCAATTACGTCTGTTGAAAGCCAAAAAGTAATGCTTCCTCGATGTTTTAGTCCTGCGTTATACTCAGACCAGTTGCGGATGCGGTATTGTTTCTTCATTTTGTAGATTTTGTTTTGGTAAATTCAATCTACCATTTTGAAATCGTTCCCTTCGCAACTTTATTTATGCAACAACGCCGTTCAGAGGTACTAAAATGTTTTGCTAAATATGCTTTTTTTGGCATTTAACATTTGTTTGTTCTTTTTCTGTATTTTATACATATTTTGGTAATCGGATTTAGTATGATGTATTTAACGCGAATTCGGGATAAGAAAAGGGACAGGTAGTAAGCTGAAAATAACAACAAAATCAGCAAACCTGCCCTATGTCTAGTTTAGAAGAATTATTTTGTCCGATTGATGATTTTTGTCTAAGTTTTGAACCAAAATGGAAAAAGCAATTGGTTCAAAGTGGTTCAAGTCGTCGTCTTCGGAATCGCCAACTAAGTTTAAGTGAGACTATGACAATTCTGGTTTCATTTCACACCTCTAATTGCAGAAACTTTAAGGCTTTTTATCTAGGTATAGTCGAGAAATATTGGCGAAATGATTTTCCCAAATTAGTTAGCTACTCTAGATTTGTCGAATGGATTCCAAGCACTATCGTACCGTTAATGATTTATTTGCGATCGCGATTAGGTACTGCCACAGGAATAGGATTTATTGATTCAACTAGTCTCAAAGTCTGTCATAACCGACGTATCTTTAGTCATCGAGTATTTAAAGATATTGCTCGACGAGGTAAAACCTCAGTAGATTGGTTTTTCGGCTTTAAACTACATTTAGTCATTAACGACCGAGGAGAGTTACTCAATATAGCTCTAACTCCAGGCAATGTTGACGATCGAAAACCAGTCAAAGAGCTACTAAGAGAACATAGAGGTAAATTTTATGGAGATAAAGGTTATATCTCAAAAGCTTTGGCTACTGAATTACGTACTTGTGGTGTTCTACTTATTACCAAGTTTAAAAAGAAAATGAAAAATCAACTTGTCGAATTGTCTGACAAGCAATTACTACGTAAGAGAGCCATCATCGAATCTGTAATTGGACAGTTAAAACATATTTGCCAAATCGAGCATAGTCGGCATCGGTCGCCGACTAATTTTGTAGCTAATTTATTAGCGGGATTAATTGCTTACTGCCATTTTCCTAAAAAGCCTTCGATTGCCATCGATCGCTTTGCTCTATCTGCTTAATTCTTAAACCGAACTCGCGTTATTCATGAGATAGAAGACATTTTAGTTAAACGTTGTTGTGTAGTCAGTGAAATGAAAGAGCGAGTTCGTAAGTTGA
>JBCBFY010000318.1:0-2337 GCA_038527325.1 Cyanobacteria bacterium J06614_10 | reverse complement strand
CAGATCTCCCAATGAACATATGCTGCAAGTTTATTATGTCTATCTATGTATTCATTCTTGGCAAGATCACTGCATCCAGTTATGATATGATCTACTGATTCATCCTTGTCTCCACATATTCTACAGCTTGGGTTATTCATTGTTTTGGCTATCTTTGTTTGGTGCAATCTAGTTGCCAAAGCTTGATCTTGAGCAGCTACTATTAAACCCTCTGTTTCACCTTTCAGGCCAGAGCTTTTGAGCCATTTATGGGTAGCATTTTTATCAACGTCTGCTTCTTGTATTCTTTTAACATACTTTCCATGCAGTGCTTTCTCTTCCCATGTTTTAGCATCTCTTTTTATTATCTTATCTTTTACTTCTCTCTTTAATTCTCTAATTCGTTGGTTTCTTGCTTGATCTTCTCTCTCCACTGCCCTGTTTATTTGCATCTCGTTACCTATTTTCTCTTTCTCCTGGAGTAGCGACTTTGAATTTTTCTCTTTTTCATATTGCCATGCAGGTATTAGGAGTTGATCCTCTGTTGTTTCCAGGTATTCAACTAACCCCACCACAGCAATTTTATATGATGTTTCAATTTTCATTAGCCCTCTTCCTCCATCATTTCTCGGTTGGTACAACCTTTCCACGTCTGCTTTTGGATGGTGCATTCTCTCAGAGGTTAGCAACTTTCGTGTTTTAGTGTCTATTCTTTGTATTTCTCTCACACTCCAGTTTATTATTCCGAATCCATATGTTACTACTGGGACTGCCAAAGTATTTATTGCTTCAATTTTATTTCCAGAATTCAATTCACTTTTCAGTATCATTCTCACTCTTCTATAATATTCTTTCTTAATTTTTTCCTTCATTGTAGCATGCTTTATTCCTTCTCCTTCATCAATGCCTAGATATTTGTATATATCCTCATGTTCTAGCTCTTTGATCTTTGAGTCATCATTTAGTATCATGTCCTCTGTTGAAGTTAATTTGCCACGATGGAATGTAGCTTTAGCACATTTGTCAAGGCCAAATTTCATTTTAATGTCATCGCTGAAACCCTTAACAGTGTTCATTAGCGTTGTTAACTGCTGATTATTTTTGGCATAAAGTTTCAAATCATCCATATACAGGAGATGATTGATCTTTTCTCCCTTCAGTTCGTATCCCAAATTTGTTCTGTTCAACATAGCTGATAATGGAGCCAATGCCAAGCAGAACAACAATGGTGATAAGGAGTCTCCTTGAAAAATGCCACTTCTAATGTGAATAGGCCTCGTTGTTATTGTCTCAGTCTCTGTTTGCAAGGTAACTGTTGTTTTCCATTTTTTCATTATGGTCTTAAGAAAATGGACTGCAACTGGACTAACTTTATAAATTTCCATACTTTTAAGTATCCAAGAGTGAGGAACACTATCGAAAGCCTTTTGGTAGTCTATCCATGCTGATGACAGGTTTTTCTTTTTCACCTTGCATTCTTCCATAATGATCTTATTAATGAATAGTTGGTCTTTACATCCGTAGCTTCCTCTCTTACACCCCTTTTGTTCACGTGGAAATCCGTTTATTTCTTGAAGATGGCCATATATTCTTTCTGTTACTACTGCAGTCAATAGTTTGTACATTGTTGGAAGGCACGTGATAGGCCTGTACTTTTTAGGATTTTTTGTTTCATTGGATTTAGCGATTAGGTAGGTTAGGCCTTCCGTCATCCACTCTGGGAAATTCTCAGGATCTTTTATCACAGCTGAATACTCTTTAGCTAGGTCTTCATGCAGAATAGTCAGGTATTTCAGCCAATAATTCGCTATCTTATCAATTCCAGGTGATTTCCAGTTTTTTAGTTTCTTTACCATTGCTTGCAACTCTTCTTTACTTATATCATTCCAAAGTTGATGTTCTTCATATTGGAACTGTTCTTCAACTTTTTTAATCCACTCAGCTTCTTCTCTGTGATGCTTTTCTTCTTCCCACATTTCACTCCAGAACTGCTCTATTTCTCTCTTTTCAGGGGCTTCAGTAACTTTGATTTCTGATTTATTTAATTCTCGGTATACCTTGCTGGTGTTATGTCTAAAGTTGTTATTTTGCCTGTAGAACAGGGATCTCTTCTCATATCGTCTTTTCCTCTGAGCCTTAGCTTGCATTTGTTGTTTCAATTTTTCCTTTTCTGTGATGACATCCTCTTCCGATCTTATTCGGTACTTTCTTCTTAGCCTTCCTACTTGTTTTCTGTTTCTTATATTACCTTTCCTCAGTTCTTCTAGTTTTGAAAGGTCACTTCTTTTTATTTGTATTTGTTCTTCTATACGTTTCTTCCATTTGGGTTCAGATTTTACTTTTCTTGTTCTTGTTCTT
>JBCBFY010000317.1:0-2368 GCA_038527325.1 Cyanobacteria bacterium J06614_10 | reverse complement strand
CTCATCCCCTAACCCCTTGCTCCCGAAGGGAGAAGGGGGACCGGATTCAAAGTCCTTCTCCCCTCGGGAGAAGGATTTAGGATGAGGGCCAGCGCAAGGAATAGCAAGCCTTTCCAGCCTTTAGCTTAGAGATGTGTGTACACGGGAGCCCCTCGGGAGAAGGATTTAGGATGAGGGAAATGCAAGGTGTACTGGGACTTTCCGACATTTGTCTCATAGCTATGTATACACGGGAGCTCCAGAGGGGATCCGCTTCAGGCTTCGGATATAGAGGTGATCGATCCATTAATCCTCATAGCCGGGACAGATCCCCTCTGGAGGGGTGGCCGGAGCGCAGCGGAGGTCGGGGTGGGTCCGCAGCCTAGGAAACTCAACCGATGTTTCATAGCCGTGTGTGCACTCATTGGGCCTACGCGAAGAGAGCTCCGTGCTAGACGCGGCTGGGGGCATCGCCTAAGATTGTGAGCGTCCCTTTCCTTGCTGACCCATGTCCAAGCCTCGCATCCTTTCAGGTATTCAGACGACTGGTAATATGCACCTGGGTAACTACCTAGGGGCGATTCGGAACTGGGTGGCGATGCAGGCGGAGTATGAGTGCTTCCTGTTTATGGCGGATCTGCATGCGATTACGGTGCCGCACGATCCGAAGCTGCTGGCTGAAAATACGATTAAGCTGGCTGCGACGTATATTGCCTGCGGTATTGACCCGGCGCAGTCGACCATTTTTGTGCAGTCGCAGCTGCCGGAGCACAGTGAGCTGGCCTGGATTTTTAACTGTATTACGCCGCTGGGATGGCTAGAGCGGATGATTCAGTTCAAAGAAAAATCGGTGAAGCAGGGGGAGAATGTCAGCGTGGGGCTGATGGACTACCCGGTGCTGCAGGCGGCGGATATTTTGCTGTATGAGCCGGATGTGGTGCCGGTGGGGGAGGACCAAAAGCAGCACCTGGAGCTGACAAGGGATATTGCCGCTCGGTTTAATTTTCAGTTTGGCAGTGAGGAGAAGCCAATTTTGAAGGTGCCGGAGCCGCTGATTCGAAAGGCGGGGGCAAGGGTGATGAGCCTGACGGACGGGACAAAGAAGATGTCGAAGTCTGACCCGTCGGAGCAGAGCCGAATTGACCTGACGGATTCGCCACAGGCCATTACCAAGAAGATTAAGCGGGCTAAGACTGACCCGGCGCGGGGCCTGGAGTTTGACAATCCTGAGCGGCCTGAGTGCAACAATTTGCTGGGGCTGTATCAGCTGCTGTCGGGCAAGTCGAAGGCGGCGGTGGCAGAGGAGTGCCGGGAGATGGGATGGGGGCAGTTTAAGCCTTTGCTGGCGGAGACGACGGTGGAGGCGCTACGGCCCATTCAGGAAAAGTATGATGAGCTGATGGGCGATCGCACTTATCTACTGCAGGTGTTGGCGGAGGGTAAGGACCGGGCACAGGCGGTGGCCGCGCCGACGCTGGAGAAGGTGAAGCGGGCAGTCGGGTTTGCAGGGTAAACTCACCCCTATGATCAAAACTGCTCAATTATCATCGATGTCAATGGTTAGCCATCTCGTTATTCGATGGGGAAACTCGGTAGGATGACTGTTAAGCGTTTTCTGATCTTTGTTTGATCTCTTTTACCTATGGCTATGCCTGAGAACCGTTTCCGCGATGCTATCACTTCGAAACGCTTTGTGGTGACGGCTGAGGTGATGCCGCCAAAGGGGGGAGACCCTGGCCATATGCTGGAGATGGCCGCTCAGCTAAAGGACTGGGTGCACGCGGTGAATGTGACGGACGGTAGCCGGGCGGTGCTGCGGATGTCTTCGTTGGCTTGCTCGGTGCTGCTGAAGCAGGCGGGGATTGAGCCGATCTGTCAGATGACGGGGCGCGATCGCAATGCGATTGCTCTGCAGGCTGACCTGATGGGTGCCCACGCGCTGGGCATTCACAATGTGCTGGCGCTGACGGGTGACCCGATCAAGGCGGGGGACCATGCTAAGTGCAAGCCGGTGCACGAGCTGGAGTCGATCCGGATGCTGCGGCTGATTGGTCAGCTCAATCGCGGCGTAGACTACAACGATAAGGAAATGCCCGATGGTGCGCTGGACATATTTCCGGGGGCAGCGGTAGACCCGCAGAGCACTAGCTGGTCTGGTATGCAGAGTCGATTTAATAAAAAGCTGGAGGCCGGTGCACAGTTTTTTCAGAGTCAGCTGATTTCTGATTTTGACAAGTTAGAGAAGTTTATGGATCAGGTGGCGGTGGGGTGCGATCGCCCCATCTTGGCAGGTATTTTCTTGCTGAAGTCGGCGAAGAATGCTGCTTTTATCAATCGCTGTGTGCCTGGGGTGAATATTCCTGAGCATATTATCGACCGGCTAGCGAAG
>JBCBFY010000316.1:0-2382 GCA_038527325.1 Cyanobacteria bacterium J06614_10 | reverse complement strand
TGAGCGCTTTGTCTATGAATTCACCTTTGAAAAGCAGTAGCGTTGGCTCGGATTTAACAAGATTTTGAACTACGCTGGTACGTACAGAAACCCATGTGATGAGGAACTGTAGACCGACGAGCAAGCCTACGGCTGTCATGGTTTGCAGGAAGGAGGTGCTGGTAGATAGCGTGGCGCTGGCCAAGATCGAGCCGAGGGCGATGGTAACGATAAAGTCGAAAGCATTCCATTTTGAAAGGGTTCTTTTGCCAGATATGCGCAGCCAAACGATGACTCCAAAATAGGCGAGCGTCCCTACGATGAGGGTATGTAGGAGGCTAGTTCCACTCCCGATGATTGCCTTGAAAATTGAGAAGTCCATTTGCTGTAGATAGTGGCTGGAGGTGCACTTAATCTTACGGAGTGCTAGAGGGTGATGTCTTGTATAGCAAGGTAGAAGGTGCGGTGGTGTGTAGCGATGAGTGGGTACAGCTGCTGGCGCTATGTGTTGACCCACCCCGACCTCCGCTGCGCTCCGGCCACCCCTCCAGAGGGGATCTTGCTTCAGGCTAGTTCTATTTAGTCATTGCGATGGTATTTGATGACTCTGGTGAATGTTTGCGTCTGTGGAATGAGCCATTCTTTGGGTGGGTGGGTGTAGCTTGAGAAAATATCTGGTACGGCAGTATGTCTATCTCTTGTTTTTCTAATGTCGATGTCACCTAGTGGGGAGGATGGGTCGCACAATGTGGCGATCGCTGAGCAAATCGCTCAGCAGGTGTTTGGCTATGCGTCGCTGCGGCCTGCTCAGCGTGAAGTGCTTTCTGTTGTGCTGGAGGGCCGAGATGTTTTGGCAGTGATGCCGACAGGGTCAGGAAAGTCTGCGATTTATCAGATTGCGGCGCTGCGGATACCAGGGGTGACGGTGGTGATTTCTCCGCTGATTGCTCTGCAGCAAGATCAGGTCGATGCGATCGCACAGCAGGGCACAGTAAAGGCAAAAGTTCTCAATTCTACGCTGAGCAAGTCGGAACGAGAAGCCGTGTTTGCTCAGCTGGCAGCGGGCGACCTGTCGTTCATTTTTCTGGCGCCAGAACAGCTGAGTAATGAGGAGACGATGCAGCGGCTAGTGGATGCGTCGCCTTCCCTGTTCGTCGTGGATGAGGCTCACTGTGTGAGCGAGTGGGGACACGACTTTCGCCCAGACTATTTGCAGCTGGGGGGTGCTATTCATCAGCTGGGACATCCGACGGTGCTGGCACTAACGGCGACGGCTTCCCCTCTTGTGCGGCAAGAAATTGTTGACCGGTTGGCGATGGATGACCCGGTCGAATTTGTGAAGGGGTTTGATCGGCCAAATATCTATCTGGCTGTACAGCGGTGCCATAGTGAGAAGGCAAAGCTGTCGCAGCTGCTGCAGGCGGTAGGCTCGGCGTCTTATCCGGGGATTGTGTATGCGGCGACGCGACGGGCGACGGAGGAGGTTGCGATCGCACTGAATGAACAGGCCAATGAGCGGGGGCAGTGCCTGCGGGCAAAGGCCTATCATGCTGGGTTGAGTGCGAGCGATCGCACCACTATTCAGCAGCAGTTTATGGATGATGAAATAGATGTCATCGTGGCGACTAGCGCGTTTGGCATGGGGATTGATAAGGCCAACGTGCGGTTTGTTTTTCATTATCATATTCCCGGTTCACTCGATGCCTATTACCAGGAGATTGGGCGAGCGGCCCGAGATGGCGACCGTGCGATCGCAAAGTTGTTCTATTACCCAGACGATATGAAGCTTCAGCGCTTCTTTTCGGGAAGTGCCAAGGTCGATGAGGCCACTCTGGCCTCACTGTCAGAACTGCTGGAAGCTATGGAACCGCCCCCCACAGAAGACGATTTGAAGTCTCATTTTGGCCTCTCTAGCGGTAAGCTTTCGAGTGCCTTAGAAGCGTTAGAAAAAGCGGGTTTCATTGAGCGCAATCATCACGGAGAGATCGTTGCCGTAGAGCCAGATGCCGATATAGACAGTACGGTTACCCAGGCGATGAGTCAGCAATCGCGACGCAAACAATTTGAGCATTCTCGCTTGCAGATGATGCGTCGATACGCCGAGACAGAGACCTGTCGGCGAAAGTATGTTTTGAGCTACTTCGGAGAGTCTTTTGAACAAGACTGCGGTTATTGCGATCGCTGCGACCAGGCCAGCGAAGACAAGGGGGAAACTGCCGAAGATAGCGACGGAACAGATGACCTAAAGCCTTTCCCCATCGGCAGTGAGATTATTCATACGAACTTTGGTATTGGGCAGGTGCTGGGCTACGAGGGAGATACGGTCACCGTGCTATTTAAAGCTGTGGGATACAAGAAATTTGTCACAGAGATGATTGCCAATAGCGTACGATGCTTGTGAAG
>JBCBFY010000315.1:0-2454 GCA_038527325.1 Cyanobacteria bacterium J06614_10 | reverse complement strand
GCCGACTCCAATCGTTGGGTTCTGCGTAGCCAAGATGATGTAGGTGTCGAATGGTGGTTTGTACAGCGGGGATGGTATCTAAAGGATAGTGATATACGTGTTAGCTGATTCGCTGGGCAGCACTCGCAACACTTGCTTCTGTAAATCGGGCTCTAACCCCATCGCCTCAAGCGGAATTACACCAATTAGAGCGGTTGATCCTTCGGGTAGTTCAAGACATTCAAAGGTACTTTCTCTGCCGCATAGCATCAATGTTGCATCTCGAAAAACACTGGCTTTACTGATGCCCATAGCAGTGGTTACATCTACCTCTTTTAACAGACTGAGTCCCAGAGAAGCAATAACTTCGGCGGGCAAACACAGTGTCGTTGCTCCCGTATCGACCAATGCGTCATCAATCGTAATCGAACGAATTTGCTCAGGCGCGATTACCTGATTATCTGCTAGGATTTGGTCTGCTCTGTTTACCAGCGTAATAGAAGTGACAACCTTTCCCATATATGATTCGTGACGAGTTGAGGAGTGGACATTCAAAGGTTGCATAATAACCCTCCAAGACACTAAATCTACCTATCATTTTAAGCTTTCTTTTACTGGCTGACGCCGTAGACCAAACGCTGTCACTAGACAGTCTTCTCTATCTGTGGCTTTCTGTGGCAAATCAGCAAGGCAATCGGACCTTTGCTTTGAGAATGATCGCCTTGCCCACCTTCGTCTCTAACAAATTCGTTTAGTCAAAATCGCCATTACCTCATTGGCTCGTCCGGTGGAAATGGGCCGACTCCAATCGTTGGGTTCTGCGTAGCCGAGATGATGCAGGTGTCGAATGGTGGTTTGTACGGCGGTGAGGGTGCCGAATAGCATGTGGCGGATGTGGTCGGGGTGAGGGGTGCGATTATTCGGTGTGTCGGCTATAAGGTTGTTCTATGTTCAGCCCAGGTATAACTTGATAGTGCTTCACGTTAAAGGTGCAGAGTGTAGCGCTAAGACCTTCAGCACAAGCTGCAATCAATGCGTCTAGTAGTCCTACATTATGTGACAAATGATAGGTTGTGAAGCCAGAAAGAGCGCGGGCGCAATCGTTTTCAGTTGGCCAAAATACTGGCAAGGGCGCTACAAGCTCTAGAATCTTGCGAACGGCTTGTTTGTCTCGCGCACCTTGGACCAACTCCATGATGACAAAGCCAGGAATACCCGGAACTTCTGGCAAAGATGCAAACCACGCAACTGCAGGAGTATGTCCTCTCTGAACATCTATGAGAATATCTGTATCCAGTAAGTACATATAACCGCGCTAGACCTGCTTGCGAGTTTCAGCTTCGTTGCGTAAATCACGAGCGTACTGCTGACTATTTTCAATATCGGAACGAGAGCCGATGACGCCTACGCTTTCCCAGTATTTTAAGAGATCAGCGCCTGTTTTAGGAGGGTTTTGAGCAGAAGAGCGAGACGACAGAATTTGTAAAATGTACTCTGACAAAGGCAGGTTGAGGTTAGAAGCTTCTGTGGCCAGCTCAGTCTCTAAGTACGAAGGCAGATCTAGACTGATACTCATCTTTGTGCTCCTCTTTCCCCCTAAAATAGTTTGATTATAGCTGATGGGCAATGGGCGATAACCAGAGGCATATCGCCCTCAACAGCCCTATCCCAACCGAATCCGCTTGGTCAAAATCGCCATCACTTCATTCGCCCGTCCGGTAGAAATGGGCCGACTCCAATCGTTGGGCTCTGCATAGCCAAGATGATGTAGATGTCGAATGGTGGTTTGTACGGCGGCGAGTGTGCCGAATAGCATGTGGCGGATGTGTTCGGGTTGTGGGGTGCGATCGCCCCGTAGGTTGGGTGAAACGCCCGAATCCACAGAATCAGACGTCGATTGTAAATCCGTTTCACCCGACGGCAACACAGGAGAAACGGTGAACGCTGTAGCGCCCGCAGCAGTCGATGTAGTCATGAGATCTGGTCTCCAAAGAGGTTTACAGCAAGGAAACCAGAACCCAAAAGGCCAAAGCCACTCCGCAACATGTAGTGCAAATCGGGAGTGGCTAAGGTATCGTACCTGTAGCTTCCAGACTGCTTGCTCAGCTTGGGAGTTAGCGGCTGGTAGGTGGTACCAACACCTGCCAGTCGCGCTTTAGTCAGTTGAGTTCTGAAGTGAGAACTGTGATAGGCATCACAGCCTTAGCTATTGAAGATAGGCTGATTCTTGTGCTGAGTCAAGTGATAGATATAAGGGCACGTACCAAAGAAATCGTTACTAGTGACGGCTGTAGAAATCATAATGAACCGTGAGAAATCAATAGAGACATTGAAACTTAGCGATCTTCGTAAGGCAAGACCAGAGCGACCTGGATGGTCTCTAACATTTGGTGCATCCTGTGCGGAGGCTGCTGCTGTTTGTCTTGAAGAGAGAGGACATAGCAATCAGGTTAGTATGCAAGTCAGTGGTGTTCG
>JBCBFY010000314.1:0-2465 GCA_038527325.1 Cyanobacteria bacterium J06614_10 | reverse complement strand
AAGGTCATTAACGTTCTTTGAATGCGTCCCTGCCTTTTGTACACACCGCCCGTCGCTCCTACCGATTGGATAAGTTAGTGATTGAATTAGATGAGGAGTTAACTTACTGATAGACAACATTACGATTAAAATTTGCAAACTAGATTATTTAGAGGAAGGAGAAGTCGTAACAAGGTTTCCGTAGGTGAATCTGCAGAAGGATCAATGACATTAATTTATTATATATGATAATAATTTATATGCTAAAAGCGTACAATTCTATGATAAACTTATAGATTAATATAGTCAAATAACGTAAATATAACTATTTTTTATTCGTATAGCAAAATCAATTCTAATAAGCCTTGAATTGTAAAATTAAGTAAAAATATTTGCTTAAATTGAATTTTTTGGTTGCAACAACGATGAAGAATGCGGCGACATATGAAATTATATTATGAACTGTAGGATCATGTGAATCTTTATTGATTTTAACGTAATATATTTTTGAGTTTTAATAAGAATTTATATGTAAGAGCTTATATTTATATTTATTTATAATATATATTGTTTTTGGACTTCCAATTTATCTCCCAATGTTATATATGTCTGTGGTTTATGTAATGGATTTTATTATAATAAATCTTTTACGTTTCACTCGTGTTTAAATCGCTTAAACTTATAATATTTCATCAACTTGTTTATAAATGTAATTTGTGTAATAATTTGACAATCACAATAATTTATATAATTACATTTATTTGTAGATTTATTATCCATCGATAAAATCAACTAGTGATTATAGTGAAGGACACCCAAATATTATTTGTGTACATGCGAGATCATCAAAAAGAACTGAACCCTCAAATTGAGGAATAGGTTTATCCAGATAATTATCATTTATTTACTCAATTCCAAGTATGAGAACCTGTTTAATTTAAACATATTATTACACAGAGGAATTGAAATAAGGTTAGACTTTCTTAGTAATAGCGAATGAATAGAACGTTCCTCAAATCATAAGCCAATTTATAATGGATGTTAGTATGTAGTTAAATAACTTGAGTATATCAAATTATTAATTTTTTTTTTTTAAATATAATATATTAGAGGATAGTTGTTCCGCATTAAACTAATTATCGATTTTTTCCCAAGTATATTCGGAGTACTACTCTCTGATACTAGAGCTGAAAGTGTATGGTGGTAGACATAAAAGGATTCAGTACGGGTGAGAGTCCATCAGCTTACAAGTACTGTGAGGGAAAGATGAAAAGAACTTAGGAGTGGGAGTTAAATAGTATATAGATTTATTAGCAGAAATTTAATAAAAATAGTCATTATTGCTTTGAAATAAGATGTTATTTTAAAACCGCATTAAAATTTATCAATGTAACATTTTACTACTCAAAATGTAGTAGATATATCTGACGTTTTTTTATTCGACCCGTCTGGAAACACGGATTAAAGGAGTCTAGTAAGAGTGCGAAAAGATTGAAAATAAATTATTTTGATTATAGGTAATATGAATCGTATTCGTATATAGTGTAAATTACAAACTGCGGATAGTGCATTTTCTCTCAAATAAGCACTTATACTAGGACCCGAAAGATGGTGAACTATACATATGCAGGGTTAAGTTAGGAGAAATTCTGGTTGAAGCCCGTTATGATACTGACGTGCAAATCGTTCGTTGGATACGGGTATAGGGGCGAAAGACTAATCGAACTATCTAGTAGCTGGTTGCCTTTGAAGTTTCCCTCAGGATAGCTAGAGAATATTGAATGTTACATATGGTAAAGCAAATTATGAGAGCTCAAGGGATTGATGAAATCTTAGTCTATTCTTAAACTTTAAATGAATGTATAGAGATGCTATTTAAATTGTAGTGACCCGTAGAATATTATCTCTCTGTGGGCCATTTTTGGTAAGCAGAACTGGCGCTATGGGATGTTCCGGGCGTGTAGTTAAAAAGCCAAATGGTTAGCTTAGTCTGAAACCTTAAAGGGCGTTGGTTGATTTGAACAGCAGGACGATGGTCATGGAAGTTGAAATTCGCTAAGGAGTGTGTAACAACCCACTTGCCGAATCAAGTTGCCCCGAAAATGGATGACGCTCAAGCATACTTTCGATACTAAACTGTTGATATAATTGATGTGGATATTAATATGTAGGGGGGTAAAGCAGTAATATTGAATATTTAAATGTATGTTATATTGGAGGTATTGTTTGTACAGATCTTGGTCTTAGTAGCAAATTTTCATCAAAGAAATATGATTACTGAGGTGGGGTAAGGTTCCATATCAACAACATTTGGTTTTGGTTTAGTAGGTCCTAAAAAAATATTAATTATATTAAATAATAAACAAAATGTTACTTTAATAGGGTGTCAAGTTACTACTCTTGAATTCTATGGTGTGGTAGTATTTAAGGTAGCTTCATAAATATGGACACAATATCTAAGGATTCTATAAGAGATCTCTATTCTA
>JBCBFY010000313.1:0-2473 GCA_038527325.1 Cyanobacteria bacterium J06614_10 | reverse complement strand
CCCGAAGTAGATCCCCTCTGGAGGGGTGGCCGGAGCGCAGCGGAGGTCGGGGTGGGTCGGTGAGTAGCGTCAGCGGCTGGACCCACCCCGTCCGCTACGCGTCCACCCCTCCAGAGGGGATTTAATCCTGGTGGTGTCTCTTTAATTACCGGAGTAATATCTGTTCTAATTTGACTGCGAATGTTTTAATCGCCGGAACAAGCATTTTTGACGGTTAGTGTATGTGTGTGATGTGCTCATGAGCGAACGAATACGCCTAGGCTCTCTAACTTTTGCGGGTCGTCTTCGAGGGCGATTTTGGCGATCGCCAAAAAGTCACTCAGCCAGTCTTGCAGCTCATCGAGGGCCGCATCTCGCTTTTGCGTGGCGGCTTGGGCTTCGCTGAGGAGGGCGTCGATGCTTTGGTTTTTGAGCACGGTAGATGGATGGATAGGGGTGACGATGCGGTTTTAGCTTGCTCAAAAACTAAAGCATCGACGCCCTGCTCAGCGAAGCCCAAGTCGCCATCGACAACGCCCTAGGCACCCCCGA
The DNA here is from genome assembly GCA_038527325.1 of Cyanobacteria bacterium J06614_10. Lineage (GTDB taxonomy): Bacteria > Cyanobacteriota > Cyanobacteriia > Phormidesmidales > Phormidesmidaceae > Phormidesmis. The sequence continues at coordinate 1,942 of JBCBFY010000313.1, read as the reverse complement.
CATCCTCACTGCTCTCACTGACTACGGCTACACCCGCACCCGCATCGAGCAAGGCAAAAAACACTACAGCGAAGCGGCCAGCGCCCAGCTCACCCAAACCGCTGAAAGCTGGTCTCGCCGAGCTAGTCGCCATTGAAAAAGCAAACCTCACCCAAGAAAAAGAAAAAGGCGATGTCCAAGCCGCCACGCAAAAGCGAGATGCGGCGCTAGATGAGCTGAAAGACTGGCTAAGTGACTTTTTGGCGATCGCCAAAATCGCCCTCGAAGAGAATCCTCAACTACTAGAAAGCTTAGGTGTGGTGGCGCGCTCAGCCTAAAAGTTGCATATTAAAATGCATTCATATCACTCTGCTCGCCAGGGTAAAACCCTTCAGCCAAAACATCCTCTAATGCATAGGCAGCGGCGTTTGGGAAAGTCTTAGATGGCAAGCCAGATTCTTTTACAGCTAGCATGAGTCCTTTCTTGTAGGCAGCTTCCATTGCCTCATTTAGATAAGGCTTAAGACTAGGGTTGTCAGAAATGAGTTCACAAATATCTAGTCTCTGAATATTGATAGTAGCGAACCAACTGCGGCTACGCTCTTTAGATTGGTACTCCCACTTCAACAAATGTCCAATGAGTATCGCCAAGCGATTTCTCAGTTCTTGCCTCTGTTGCCGCCCCAAAGACTCAATCTCCTCAATTAAATTGTCTAAGTCTACTTGTGGCCATTGCCGGTTGCGCAGCAGCAAAGACTGTCGCTGTGTCCACGCATAAAAATCAATCTCGTAGAGGCTATCGCCGAGATGATCTACCGGTACATATGGTTTAGGCGTTCTCATGATTAATGCTCGATTCTAGTACATACAGCTTCTGATTACTCATATAGCCAGCTAATTAATGAACCTACCGTCAGCTCAAAATCTTTTGCAAAGCTAGGAACGGGAAGCGGTTGTTCTACTTTTTGATAAAGGCGCACTTTAGAATCAGCTGTATAGACAAAAACACATTCTTCACTCGGGTCAATTAGCCAACCCATTTGCGTGCCATGCTCTAGCGAATACAGAATCTTTTCAACGACCTTGGTTTGATTTTGACCAGACGACAATATTTCAATCATCCAACTCGGTGCGACAAAAAGTTCTGCAGCAAGCGCTTTCCCATTATCTCTTCTAGGAATTTCATGCCATGGCAACACAGTAATATCGGGGACAATTGAACGCCCCTCAAAGGTACAACGTAGTTCTGTAATTGCCCGCCCTATTTTGTTCGGCCTAAGGCAGGCGGTTATAGCCGCCGCTAAGTCAGTTTGCAAGATGCCATGATCTGTTTTGGGCATTGGCTTTTGAACAATTTGGCCATCGATATACTCATTGGCAGGCTTCGTTTCTGGCAGCTGCAAAAAGTCTGTCAGCGTGATGGGCTTAATCGGCGTCTGTACCATGTCTACAGCCTTGCTTTCCGTACCTTCATTATCACAGCTTGCCTTAAAGATACGCTACCCCAGCGACTATTTCAGCCACTGGGATAGCGTACCAACTAGGCCGAAACGACTATGACCCATGCCGCAGCTTTTCTAGCACGCTCTGATCTTCCATCGTCGTTGCATCGCCCACCACTTCTTCGCCGCTAGCCAGGTTGCGCAAGAAGCGACGGATGATTTTACCGGAGCGGGTTTTGGGCAGTGCATCGGTAAATTGGATGTCTCCAGGGCGAGCGATCGCACCAATCTCCTTCACTACATGCTGCTTCAGCTCAGCCTTCAGCTCATCACTAGGGCTAACCGTACTATCCAACGTCACAAACGCGTACACGTCTTGCCCCTTCACATCATGCTTACGGCCCACTACTGCCGCCTCCGCTACAGACGGGTGCGACACCAGCGCCGACTCAATCTCCATCGTGCCAAGCCGATGCCCCGACACATTCAGCACATCGTCAGTGCGGCCCATCACCCAAAAG
>JBCBFY010000312.1:0-2483 GCA_038527325.1 Cyanobacteria bacterium J06614_10 | reverse complement strand
AATCGCCATCTGCAGCCAGCGTCTGATACGGGCCCGTACGCAGCGCCGGGTGGCCATGCCGCAGCGCAATCAAATCCTTGTGCATTTGCAAAACACCCTTATCCCAAGCGGCCTGCTTAGGAAACCCACGGCGACAATCTGGATCTAGTCTGCCAGGCAGACCCACTTCATCACCGTAGTAAATGCTCGGCGCCCCTGGAAATGTCATCAGTAACAGCGTTGCTAGCGCAATACTGGCTTTATCTTCACTGGCTACGCTAAAGGCCCGAGCAATGTCGTGACTGCTCAACAGATTTAGTTGGGTTTGTTGTATCTCCCAATCGTACAGATTCAACAATGTTTCAATTTTCTCCGCGTAGCCCTTCGCATCCAGCGCAGGATAGGGATGATACGCCACACTCTCCACCAGTGGCATCGCCACATTTTCCTTAGCCGTAAACGCCAACACTGGCCCCGTAAAGAGATAGTTCATCACCCCGTCAAACTGGTCGCCCGCTAGCCACTCCCGCGCATCCGTCCAAATTTCTCCCACGATGTAAGCTTCCGGATTTATCGCCTTTATCCGACTCCGAAACTCTGCCCAAAATCCCTCCGCCTTCACATCAAACGGCACATCCAGCCGCCAGCCATCAATACCCTGCCGAATCCAATATTCACCCACCCGCATGATGTATTCACGCACCTGTGGATTGTTGTGGTTGAATTCGGGCAGGGCACGGTTGTCCCACCAGCCCTCGTAGTTTGCAGGCTTGGCGCCATCGTAGGCGGAGAGCGGCCAGCCTTCTATATTGAACCAATTTAGCCAGGGAGAAGAGGGACCATTTTCCAAAATGTCGTTGAAATAGAAAAAGCCTCGACTTGCATGGTTAAAAACGCCATCGAGAACAACTTTCATATTGCGAGCGTGGGCCGCTTCGAGCAGATCAAAAAAGGCTTCGTTTCCTCCCAGAAGCGGGTCCACTTGGTAGTAGTCGTGAGTGTGATAGCGGTGGTTACTCGCCGACTGAAAAATCGGCGTAAAGTAGATAGCCGTAATGCCCAACGCTTGGAGATAGTCTAGCTGCTCAGCGACACCCCAGAGGTCACCGCCCTTGTATCCCTCAAGGGTGGGCGGGCTCTCCCAGTCTTCTAGGGGAACCTGCATGAAGGGCGGAATATCTGAACGGCTCGTGCGGGCGAACCGATCGGGAAAGATCTGGTAGAAAACAGCATGCTTTACCCAGTCTGGCGTTTTGATCAGCATTTTGGCGTCTAGAGAGGTCAGAGGTGCTGGAGTTAGCTTAAAGGATCGGCTCGAATTTGTGACCAGCACGCGGGGGAAGATTGTCCGAGAAGGGTGGCTATGCTGAACTAGCCAAAACGCTACTCACCATTTGCTGGCTAACCAGCCACTCTCGAATATCCCCATTGACCTGTTCAGGAATCTCCCAGGGAAACAGGTGGGCCGTATTGGGATAGCACCGTACCTCACAGTGCGGCAGCGCGCGGGCGGTCTCTAGGCTCGATGCTGCCGTAATGTGGCGATCGCACTCCCCGCACAGCATCAAACTTGGCACTGTCAGCCCCGCCAAATCCGGCACCCGGTTGTACCCAGCTCGAATCGCCCGGTACAGCGCCGCCTCCGCGTGCTTACTCGTCTGCAAAAAAGCCGGTGCGCCCTGCCGCGCCAGATAGCGATAGGCCGCCGGTGTGTGATGGCAAATGAGGTAGCGAAATAGAGAGCGTTGGCCTAGCGCGATCGCCCCCCCCCACCCCGGCAGCAACCAGTTCACCGCCCCGGCAAGTCCCGTCAGCACATTATCTAGCAGTGAAATGGGCGGATGAGACCCGCGAGGGCGCGCCGCCGTGCCCACCAGCACCAGTCCATGCACCATCTCAGGCCGACGCAGCCCTAGCTCCATCGCCAAAATGCCGCCCAAAGACCAGCCCAGCACAAGGCACCGCTCAATGCCGTAAACAGCTAGCAGCTCGTCCAAATCCTCCAAATGACGCGTCATTTCAAAGGGATGCTTCGTGCGGCTCTGGCCGTACCCCCGCAAATCTGGCGCATAGGTCCGCAGCCCCAGCGCAGTCAGAGATGAGGTAAAAACGCCCATCGCCGCACCACTCCCCGGATGCCCATGTAGACAAAGTACCGGAAAGCCATCTTCCGGTCCCCGAACTTGAGTGTGCAATCTCATAAAAAACAGATGGCTCAGCCCGCTGCCCCAGCAGAGCTTGCCCCCTTCACCTGCCCGTCGCCATCCACGTCAGCAGGCTCAAAAGACAGCGCCACACCGTTCATGCAGTAACGCTTACCCGTCGGCCTCGGCCCATCGTTAAAGACGTGACCCAGGTGAGCACCGCACACCGCGCAGGTCGTCTCAGTGCGAATCATAAAGTGGCTGAAGTCCTTTTTGTTCGCGATATTTTCTGGCTGGCTAGGCGCATAGAAACTTGGCCAGCCCGTGCCAGAGTCGAACTTAGTTTCAGAGGTAAACAGC
>JBCBFY010000311.1:0-2484 GCA_038527325.1 Cyanobacteria bacterium J06614_10 | reverse complement strand
TGTGAGCCATTTGTAGGTTGTTGTAAGGCAACAAATGGGTATGTACTTATTGGGCAAGTTAGTAACTTTACTTTTGGGAAGTAGGTTTGTCAATCCTGTTGTCAACCATTCTGGGGATTCTACCTCTCTTTTCTGTAGCTTGGTGAAAGCCAGGGCATAATGTGGATGGAGAGATGTAACTTTCTTCAGCCAATAGTTAGGGATTTTGTCAATGCCGGGAGCTTTGAAATTGCTATATTCGTTTATTTTCTTACGAATTTGTTCTTCATTAAATTCTAATGCTGGCATTTGAGGTTTGTTTCTGTTCTTTTCTTTGACTATTTCAATCCACTCAGATTCTTGATGTTGTTTGGGATCCTCAAAAAGGGGTCTCCAGAATCCTTCAACCTCTTCTTCTCTAGGTGGTTCTTGTACATCTATATTTTCTTTTGACATATTTCTATACACATTTCTTGGATTTTCTTCAAACTGCTTGTTGATTTGCTTAGTGTATATTCTTTTTTCCTTGCTTCTTATTTGTTCTGCATGAGCCTTTATCAGTGCTTGATGTTCTGCTAATCTGGCTTCTATTTGGTTGTTATTTATTTCATATTTTCTTTTTATGCTTTCTATTTTCTTGATGAGCCTTCTTGTAGGATGCTGTTGGTTCCTATATGATGTTATTTGGGCCACTTCTGCTCTTAGTTGGTTAATAGTCTTTTGGATTTTCTTTTTCCATTTTGGCTCAAAGTTAGTAATTTTTTTTCTGGCTCCCTTTTTTACTTTTTCCGAAAGATGAGGTGCTACTTTTGTTTGGATATACCATGCAGCTCCAAAGTTGGCATGGTTAATATCAGTTATAGAGGAGTTCACTGGAATAAGGTTTGTTAACCCTTTATTCACTTTCATCAGAAGGTCTTTAAATTTCTTGTCCTCCTTAAGCTTATAAAGTCTTGGCCTATCTTTCATATCCATCTCTTTTGTCTCTTCAATCTTGTTTGCCAGTTCTTCTTCTAGGAGTCTTTGATCTTCATCAACTTCTTGTGGTATACCAGATGGTGGCCTGGGTGGCGAGTGGCTTCTTCTCGGTCTTCTTGGCCTTTCGGGGGTATCTGAGTCATCTGATTCAGAGCTTGAGTCAGATGGTGGTGAGTCAGGTGGTTCTGGTGGTGGTATTCTGACGGATGGAGCTTTCGTCCGTACCGATTGTTGCTCAGAGGTAGGTTCACATGGTGATTGGTTGGATGTAGCTACTCTCCTTCCTCCTACTATTTTGCAGGGAACTCTCTGTAGAACGACTCGAGGTGAACGTCCTTGTAAGAGCGGGTGTTTTTGCTCTTGACTTACAGATTCAGGTTTTAGATGTTGAACTTCTATCATTTCTGGCATATCTATGGGTTCCTTTAAGGGACATTTATCCTTCTCAATCATGTTCTTGACTTCCTTTTTCATTAGGTCTATTTCCTCACTTGAGAACTGGTTCTTCATCAGGATGTTGCACTTCTGGGAGTGCAGTGTGGTGGTTGGTAAATCCTTTTTATTTTGGCAGTGATGATTAAAAATCATTCTCCACTTAGCAGTTCTTTCTCTTCCTTTAGCATATTTTGTACATACATATTCATTGGCCCATAGAAGTAGCCAGTTATCTTCTCTCTTCCATACACTTCTTTCATATTCCCTTTTCTGTTCTTCATCTGTTGATTGGAAATCTTTTCTGGCTTGTTCTTCAGCTTCACTAGCTATCTTTGCTATTTCTTCTTGCGGCAAGTATACATGCATCTGAGATACTATAGATCTGAGCTTTGCAGTTGTGGTATTTTCTAACTTTTCCGGAGGTAAGTTTGCCTCTCCTATCTTCTTTTCGAATACTGTGTTTTTCAGTCTGCCCCATTTCTCACACCTGGAGTAAGTGAAGCAGTACTGTATTATTTTCTTCTCCTCAAGGGACCATTTTACAGTGTTGTAGTTTCTTGCATTTCTTCTGGTTCCTCGATAGTTGTTCTGCTTTGGTCCAGGGTCAGTATTATCCTGACCTGATGGAGGTGTAAGCAGAGGGCTGGTTGGGGATATACTCCTTTCTTCAGCACTGGTAGAAGTGGCACCATTGCTTACCTCACACGCCCTGATGCCTAAGCGTGGAAAGGGGTCCTTTTTATCCTGGGCGACGACCTGCCAGTACCAATTAACGTTATCTGAACTCATCATGTTAAGGTTGGTGTTTATCATCAGAGAAACCACCTCTTAGGGAGGCTGCCGGCCAAGGCTACGGAGTCCTTCCTACCCCCTGGTTTAATTTTGGAGTGACCTTCTCCTAGAGAGGTTGCTATCCAAAGCTGAAGAGCCTACTCTACCCTGGTTTAATTTTGGAGTGACCTTCTCCTAGAAGGGTTGCCCACCAAGGCTACAGAGCCCTCTTCTTCCCTAACTCGTGAGGGCAGGGTCGTTAATTCCTGAAGTAGTTACATGACTACCCACTACCCACAAAGACCTGTATGGGACTCAAAG
>JBCBFY010000310.1:0-2505 GCA_038527325.1 Cyanobacteria bacterium J06614_10 | reverse complement strand
TAATAATATACAGATATTCATTGTGTAGGAAACACAAAATTTGATAAGCCTTAGCACTCATTTGAGAGTGATAAGCCTCTGTTTCCTACACAATGAATATCTGTATATTATTATTGTGCGGATGGGCGGATGGGCGTATTTTTCGCTTTTCAATTGAATTCCCGTGTAAATAATAACTGACGAAAATACATTTAAACCAATAGGTAGAATTTTTCATTTCAATAGAATTTTCTTTATAAATAATAACTAGAAATTTAAACCAATAGGCAGAAAGTTTCATTTCAATTGGATTTTCTTTATAAATTATTTTTAGATAAGAATGACTGGAAAAACAATGACGTTTACGTCGTGTCTGCATAGAAGACTCTCAAAGAATGCCCTCATATGCTATGGTGCTCCACTTACGTATTCTAATTAATTATACCAGCTCCACGAACGTATTCTAAGCTAAGCAATTCAAGAAAGCCAAGCAAAGCTAGTAAGCCATCCAAAAAGTGGAAATCGCTTTTTTCAAAAAACCATGCTCAAAAAAATACAAAAACTAGACGAAGTCTGAATCAAAAGCAAAACAAGCCTTCCAAACCAACGAACCAAACCAAAATAAAATAAGCAAGGGGTTTAAAAGTTTGGTGAAGTTGGGGAGTGGGCAAACCAATTTCAAAATGCCCGCTAGTACGCGTGTTTTTAAAAAATCATGCTAAACTTCAAATTTTGCGGGGATGTGTGCCCTTTTTCGATAAATTTCATGGGACTTTTTAATCAAAATCGAGAACATGCCACCTAGGGAGCCTGCCAAGCTAAACCAAGCCTTGTCGTGAGGAAGGAAGGAAGGAAGGGAGGGAGGAAGGGATCACTTTTAGGTACTTCCAATCAGCTAAAAATTGGATATGTCTAAGTTAAGAGTCTATATATACTCAAACCGTGTACCTTTTGATGCGCGTCAAAAGTCTTATGGGATTAAAAATCTGATGAAGTTGGAGGGTTGACAAAGCAATTTCAAATTTACAGCAGGTACGTGTGCTTCTGAAAAATCATGCTCAACTTCAAATCTTGCGGGGGTAGGTGCCATTTTCGATAAATTTCATGCGTTTTTTCGTTCAAAATCGAGAGCATGCCAGCTAGCGAGCCTCCCAAGCCAAACCAAGCCTAGCCGACACAAGCCAAGCTGAGCCAAGTGAGACCTAGCATGTCAAGCATGGCATATCATAGCAAAGCAACGAAAACCAAGCAAGTAAAGCAAAGCAGGCAAAGCAAAGCAAAGCAAATCAAGCAAAGTAAAACAATCAAAGCAACCAAGCAAGTAAAGTCACGCAAAACAAAACATGCAAGTAAGATACCTAGCTAACTAAGCAGACCTAGTCGTCGTAGTCCTGCCGGTTACGCAGGTAACTACGACTGTACACAAATCCATCGTGAGGAAGGAAGGATGATCCTAAAAGTTTCTTTAAAACGGCTCAAAATCAAATATGATACAGTTAAGCATCTATATTTTGGCAAGTTTAGTTTAGATTTGTGACGTCACGAATTTGGTGAAGTTTGGGATTTTCCAAACAAAATTCAAAATCACCATAGGTAGGACTGTTTTCAGAAAATCATGCTCAACTTCAAGGTTTTACGTGGGTAGGTGCCTTTTTTTTTCAAAAATTATGCTCAAAAAAATCCACTAAAAAATAAAAAGAAATGTCATCTTGCAAAAAATAGCTTAAAAGTTGCTCAAAATCAAAAACAAGCAAGCGAGCAAGCTTCGCAAGTCAATCAAGCAAGCCAAGCCATTTAAAAAAGCCAAGCAATTGGAGGGTTGACTAATCCATTTCAAAATCACCATAGGTAGAACGGTTTTCAAAAAATCATGCTCAACTTTAAAACTTGCAGGGTTGGGTGCCGTTTTCGATGAATTTCATGTGTTTTTTCAGACCCATTTTATGAAGTTACCATAGTACACAACATTTTACCGTTTTTTAGTGAAACTGTATCAAAATTAACAATTAATGGGGATAAATGCTTCGCTTTAAATTTTGAAAAAACAGTACTGTTACTCAAAGTTAACCCCCCCCCCCCTCCTTATTATCAGAGATTTAAAAAAAATCAATGGGGATAAATGTTTCGCTTTAAATATTGAAATAACAGTGCGGTACCTATCAAGTTAAACTCCCCCCTGATTATCAGAGATTTAATAAATCAATGGGGATAAATGTTTCGCTTTAAATTTTGAAATAACAGTAGCGCACCTATCAAATTAAAATCCCCCCTCTGATTATCAGAGAATTAAAAAATCAATTGGGATAATTGTTTCGCTTTAAAATCTGAAAACACCAGTACTGTACCTATCAAATTAACCCGCCCTGACTATCAGAGATTAAGTTAAGCATGAGCTTTTATGATCAGTTTTATTTTAAACTAGACTGCGTCTAGGGCTCCGCCACCTAGACATAGTGCCGCTCGGCGGCACTGAGTGTAAGTTTTTGATCTTTGAATTTTTGCTTCTGATAATTCCGTTTATGCTCA
>JBCBFY010000309.1:0-2509 GCA_038527325.1 Cyanobacteria bacterium J06614_10 | reverse complement strand
TGAGTAAATCGGCTCTGAGTGCCCAGTAGGGCTGATGATTTCGTATAGTTTGGCTAGGCAATGTGTCGAGTAGCTCAAGGCTGTATGTTGGTCCATTGATATGAGCGATTGCAGCGGCTTTCCCTAAAAAAGCACCAGTCGTTGGGGATAACTGCAACAGGCCTTCATAAAGCTGAGCTAAGCTTTGCCAATCTGTAGCTTGAGTGATAGCTCTCCGGGCATGTGTGGATTGGATAGCTGCTTCGATCTGAAAACGACCAACGGTTTGCTTTAGTGACGCCTGCTTGAGAATGTGTTCGGCTTCTTCAATAAGAGCAGCTGACCAGAGTGCTGTATTTTGCTCAGAGAGCGGTACGTAGGCTCCATTACTGGTGCGACGAGCAGCCCGCCTAGATTCGCAGTACAGCATAAGCGCAAGTAGTCCCTTTGGCTCTGCGAGGTCTGGCATGAGCTGACAGCATAGTCTGGCAAGCCAAACGGCTTCCTGGGTGAGATTGGAACGCCTCAAATCGCTGCCTGAGTTGGTGGTGACTAGCTCGCTGTCCCAACCCGCACTGTAAGCGGCGTAGATGGCTTGCAGCACGGCTTGTGATCGCGCTTCTAAAACATTTTCGCCAGGTAGTTCAAACGGGATCTTAGCGTCTCGTATTTTTGCCTTTGCCCTGACCAACCTTTGACCCATCGTGGTGGGTGCCACTAAAAAAGTAGAGGCAATCTGAGCGGCACTGAGACCTAAAACAGTCTGTAGCATGAGCGGCGTATGCAGCTTGTCGTCAATGGCAGGATGGGCGCAAATAAAGAGTAGCTTTAGCCGCTCATCCGGAAAAACCAGGTCGCTTTCGTTGACTGTAGTGGGTGTGCTGTAGCCTTCTAGATTGAGTAAAGCGAGTGCCTTTGTTTGGGTTTGACTGCGCCGGGCCATGTCGATAAGTCGTCGCCGCGCGGTGACGAGCAGCCAGGCTTCAGGATTATCTGGCACGCCTCGGGTCGGCCAGTTCTGGAGGGCTTTGAGAAAGGCATCTCCTAGGGCATCTTCAGCTGCAGTAATATCTTTTTGTCGAACGGCTAGGTAGGCGACAAGTCGCCCGTAAGCATTCCGTGCGATGAGAGCTGCGGCTGAAGATGCATCCATGTTTGTTTGTGACCTGATGTTGAGGTAGCTTATGGTTGCTGCGGTGCGGTTTTTTGCCAGGCTGGCAGGCTGTCTATACGGGCGTACCAGTCTCGAATGTGAGGATAGTTCTCTAGGGGGAACTGGCAGGGGATAGCGTAGGTGAGGTCGCTAGCGACAGAGAAGTCAGCGATAGTAAGGGTGTCATTTACCAGGTAGGCATGCTGCGCCAGATGCGCGTTGAGAATGCTGGCTTCTCTATGAAAGATTTCGAGGGCATGTTGAACAACTTGAGGATCAGGATCTCCCAGGTTTAGAACTTGTTTGACGAAACGCTCGAATTGCAGCGGCTGTGTGCCTTTAGAAAAGTGGGCCATTTCCCAGCACTGCCAGCCGGTGACACTGGCCCGTGACTGTGGGTCATCCGGCCAGAGTGAGGTAGGGTCTTTGCTGGCGAGGTATTGTGCGATCGCGTTCGATTCCCACAGTACAAAATCACCATCTCGGAGAACAGGAATACGGCCAGCTGGGTTGAGCGCTAAAAAATCATCGGTTCTTTGCTTGCCTGCTTGGAGATCGATGAGTTCATATTCAACAGGGAGTTCGAGGTGAAGCGCGATCGCCTGGGCGCGGCGAGAGTTGTTAGAAGGGGGAAAGTAATAAAGTTTCATTGCTTGCGTGAGGTGTTTACAGCAGATGGCTCTAGTTGTTTGTGACAATCGGGCGAACTTCAACGGCGCAATGGGCGGCGCCTGGGCAACGCGCTGCCCATTCAAGGGCATCATCCAAGTTATTCACGGTGATAATAAAAAATCCACCCAGCTGCTCTTTGGTATCCGCAAAAGGGCCATCTTGAACCTGGCGCTGTCCGTTTTTAATGCGAATAGTTGTACTGGTATGGCTGGGCTGCAAGGCCTGCCCGCCCGTTAAAACGCCTGCTTTGCTGAGTGCTTCAGAATATGCCTGATAGGCTGGCATGACCTGCTCTCGGTTGGCAAAATCTTCTGCGGTTTCATATACCAGAACGGCGTATTGCATAGGTTTTCTTGGTGACTACAGTGTGTGCAGCAAACTGAACTATTCTGAAGTAGCTTTTGTTTGCCTTACTGTAATGACGCATGAGTAGAACCCATTTCGACAGATTAGCTGATTTGATTTTTGAGTTTAGTTTTTAAGACTGTTCGGCTCGAAGTCTCCAATGTAAAACGCCGTGACGTCACTGAGTATCTCTGTGGAGCTTCAGCATAATGCCTCAAATATCTAGAGACATCCACCTCGCCTGTGGGCTATAGCCCAGCTTGCTGTACAGGCTGATTGCAGACGTATTGTTTTCAAAGACTTGCAGGCTTATTTGCTCATACCCTTGCTGCTTAGCCCAGCGGTGGGCGTGCTGCATGA
>JBCBFY010000308.1:0-2510 GCA_038527325.1 Cyanobacteria bacterium J06614_10 | reverse complement strand
CCCATCTCTCGCAACCAAATCTTCCCAGCGCTTTCCCTCTGGCAATAGCGATTCTTGATCGGTCTCCTGCATCATCTTAAGAAACAACAGATACGTCAGCTCCGTCACATACTGCAAATAGGTGATGCCATCGTCGCGCAGCACATCACACAAACTCCAAAGCTTACGGACAATATCAGAGGTTGCATTCATGAAAGTCTTGGGTAGATTATTCGAACCAGTTTTCTATCTTTAAGTTCTGGAAGTGTCTAAAGTCTTTAACGTTGCGGGTGACCAGCGTGAGGTTCTTAACCGCAGCAATTGCCGCAATCTGTCCATCAATATAAGGCGGCGTTTTGCCTGTTTTTTGCAATCGAACACGCTCTTCAGCGTGCCACTTCGCTGCGCTTTCGCAATAAGGCAGAATAGGCAGCAATGCGATTACATTATGCTTAATATAGGTATCCATCGCGCGTTTTCTACGAGAATCTGGCATTCTCAAGCAGCCAAACAACAGCTCATGAAACGACACAGCAGCTACAGCAATATCTGGAATATTTTCAATAACTCGCTCTGCTACTCGCTGATTAGGACTCAGCTTTATTGGCTCGGAAAGAATGTTAGTGTCTAATAAAAAGCGAGACATTACCAAATATCAACCTCACGCCCTGGTGCGCGGTCTCGGATATTATCCCAATACTCGTCGAACTCAGCATCACTCCACTCATCATCGTCAAAATTAGGATCGTCTAATCCATACTTTTGACGAATTTCCATCAAGGAATGCCGAAAATCCTTTTTAGGTGTGTAGTGACGCTTGTAATCTTCCGCAGAGACCAGCACTGCCACCAGCTTGCCATTATCTAGCAGTTCAAGCGGCTTACCTTCTCTAGCTTGATTGCGAACAAACTGATCAACTGGCTCGCTCGACTGATCAATTGAGTACTGTGGCATAAGTTGCTAGCCCCCATAGCTACCTGAACAATATAGACGATCATACTCAATGCCTAGCTAACATCCGTCCACAAAGCGTTGTTAATCTCTTGTAAAATTGCCTCTATCCTACCCTTAAAGACCTTATTAATCCGCGCAAACCCACCCTTCGCCTTAAACGCGCCCTCATCCAGCGCCGCCTTATCCACCACCACTTCTTTCTCTAGCTGCTTGCCAATACGCTCTAACCATTTTCTTTGCGGCGGCGTCCAAGCCTGCTGCGCCAAAATCTTCTTCATTGCCTTTCCCACCCGCTCCTCATAAGGCACCAACGCATCACCCAGCGCCGCCTGCCGCACATACCCGATAATCGACGCTGCAATCTCTTCGTTACTCTGTTGCCGCCAGGCTTCCTTCAGCTGCGCTTCTGAATAACCTGCTAGTGCTAACGCCGCCCGTAGTTCCTTCAGCTGCTGCCGCGTCAGGTCCCGAGGCCGCTGAGTCACCACCATCAGCGCGGGCAAAGTGTTTTTGTTCTCAGCAACAAAGGCCTGAAAACTCTCCAAATAGTCTTCTGGCTTGGTATACTCTGTACCATCTTCCGCCACACCATAGCCCCGGTCCACTCGGCGCAAATAATCGTCGTGATAGGACACCAGCACAGACCCACTGCCGCCACCCTCTTTCCGATCTAACATCTGCGCAATCTGCTTCCGTTCCTGTAGCCAGGTCACCGCCTCCTGAGGCTTACACTCATTCAAAAAGTCCGCCACCTCGCCCAGCGGCATCCCTGCCAGTCCTTCAATCGCCTCCTGTGTCTCCTCACCCACATGCCTTTGCTTCCGCCGCAGCTTCACCACAATCTGATCAAGTACCTCATAGATCCCGCTAGCCGTATCCACCTTCTCCAAGTCACCCACCAGTTGCTCAAAAGATATCTTCGGCCGCACCACTACCGGCTTCATCGTCGAAAATTTCTCAATCGCCCTATACAGGCCCACCGGATCAAAAATCCGAAACACCTCTTTTACCGTGCCATCGCCCAAATCATCACACAGCCGCGTCGCCCGACCCAGCATCTGCTCATACAAAATGCGAGACTTCACCCGCCGCAAAAACACCAAATTACAAATCTGCGGCACATCAATGCCCGTCGTCAGCAAGTCCACTGTCACCGCAATCTTTGGACTCTTCTCATTCTTGTATCGTCGAATTAGCTCTAGCGGTTTATCCGCCGCCCCCGTAATCTTCAGCACGTCATCGTCATTCACGCTGCCATACTGTTCTTCCAGCGCTTTTTTCAACAAATCCGTCACAATATCTGCGTGATGATCATTCACACAAAACACCAGCGTCTTGCCCATCTCCGGGTCAATCTGCTCCGCCAAAAACTCACACACCACCTGGTTAAACGCAGGCGTAATCACCCGCCGGTTAAACTTCTCCACATCCGCTCGAATCTCATCTGGCGCACTCACCAAATCAATCTCTCCCGTCTGCGGATTCAAATACTCAACATCGTCTCCCGGCTCCCACACAATGTCATCTTCAGCCAGCGCCGTCACCGGTCGAATCGGCGGCTCATGATCAATCAAAAA
>JBCBFY010000307.1:0-2553 GCA_038527325.1 Cyanobacteria bacterium J06614_10 | reverse complement strand
GCTGAACTCTTATATTTACGATTTTCATATTCGAAATATTGTTGGAGAGCTAAATAAGCTATTTGATATTGCAGCTTACTGTAACCTAACTAATATTCATAAACTTCCGCCATTTAGAGGTTTAATCAGTGAGCTATTTAGACCGAATAATTTTTACCCGTCACCTAAAGATATTGAGTTATAACTATTTCTGGTGTACAGCGTAGGAGATAAAAAAAGGCGTATCCTTCTGGACAGATGAAAGTACCAGAAGTAGAGATACACCATGACTCAAGATAATCTAGTCAAGTTCAAAACACCAGCAACGACAGAAAGCTTCAACGATACGCTCAGCGAATTGTTGCGCCAAGGTGCCCGCCAGCTCATCGCAGGAGCGGTTGAAGCAGAACTCAATGAATTTCTCAGTCAATATCAAGGACTGCGAGATGAAGCAGGGCGTCAGGCTGTCGTACGCAACGGCTATTTGCCAGCTCGGACAATCACGACTGGCGTAGGAGAGGTCGATATCCAGGTGCCGAAGGTCAGAGACCGCACCGGTAGAGGCATCAAGTTCAACTCGTTGTTGTTGCCGCCGTATCTTAAACGCAGCCGCAGCGTTGAAGAAGTGCTGCCCTGGCTCTATCTCAAAGGCATCTCGACGGGTGATTTCAGTGAAGCCTTATCGGCATTGTTGGGGCCAGACGCCAAAGGCTTATCGCCAGCGACTATCAGCCGACTGAAGTCGAAGTGGCAAGAGGAGCATCAAGACTGGCAGGAGCGGTCTCTGCGTCATAAGCGCTATGTCTACGTTTGGGCGGATGGCATCTACTTCAATATTCGCGGGGGTGAGCGTCAGTGCATTCTGGTCATTCTTGGCGTCAACGATACTGGCCATAAGGAGTTGTTAGGCATGGCAGCAGGCTACCGAGAGTCCGAACTGAGTTGGCAGACACTGATGCTAAAGCTCAAAGACCAAGGACTACAGCATGACCCGCAGCTAGCGGTTGGAGATGGTGCCTTGGGCTTCTGGGCAGCGTTGCCCAAAGTGTGGCCGACTACACAGAAACAGCGCTGTTGGGTACATAAGACGGCGAACGTACTCAACAAACTGCCGAAGAAGCTGCAACCTCAGGCCAAATCTGCACTATGGGAGATTTATCGGGCAGAGACAAAAACCGATGCGAATCAAGCATTCAACCGATTTCTCAAGACTTATCGCGCCAAGTATCCTGAGGCCGCAGAATGCTTAGAGAAAGACCGAGCTGTGCTGTTGGCATTCTATGATTTCCCGGCTGAGCATTGGCAGCATATTCGCTCCACCAATCCAATTGAATCTACCTTTTCCACCGTGCGGTTACGAACCAAACAAACCCGAGGCGCGGTTTCCATATCGACTGTTACACCGTTTGTATTCAAGCTGGTTCAGAGCGCTCAAAAGCGCTGGCATCGTATTCGAGGCTTCAAGTCTTTGGGCGATGTAATTGAAGGCGTTCAATTCAAAGATGGCGTTCGTATTCAGGAGGTGAAAGCGGCCATAGATTCCGAAGAGAAGAAGGTCGCCTAATTTTGTCTCATACACCAGATTTGACTATATCTCGGAGATACCATCGGACGTTTAGCAAGATCAAGTCTGACCGAAAGTGAGGCCATTTGAAGGGTTGTGAGGAAGTCATGGAATGCTGGCAACAGGGCTTGGCGACACCGTAGGGTTCCCTGTGATCTGCCTACGGAAGAGTTTTGTCATCGCGCTAGACTAGTTGTTTTCAGCACTGCCATATTCATTTCTATAGATAACCTTAGGAGACTTTCAAGGCGATTGTCTTGCACAACAATACAGGGATGTGTGATGACCAATTTCTTCTCGTGGATCCGAAATAGACTTTCAGCAGCAGGGCTATTCTCCCAAGCAAAACCCTCACTCAGTCATCGCTGGATTGAGACCTATCCTGAGGCTATAGCCGCTGCGCTCTGTGCGGTGCTGATCCTGCTAGGCTGGCTAGCACTGATTTACAACTGGCCAGGCGGTGGCGTATGGATTTTGCTCGTTGCCTACGTTGTAGGTGGATATGAAAGCGCCCGAGAGGGGTTGACAACGCTTTGCCGAGAAAGTGAATTGGATGTGGATTTACTGATGATCGTAGCGGCAGTTGGCGCGGCTACACTGGGACTGTGGCAGCGGGAGTACTTCTTGCTGATCGATGGCGCTATGCTTATTTTGATTTTTGCTATCAGTAGTGCACTAGAAAGCATTGCCCTTCATCGTACTGAGCGAAATATTCGCAGTTTGATGCAGCTTACACCGGATACGAGTCGGCGGCTAACATCAGTTGACGCATCAGTGGATACATCAGTGGGGTTGCAAGGGCAAACGGAGATTGTTGAAACAGGGATACTGCAGATAAGCGATCGCATTCTAGTAAAGCCCGGAGAACTCATTCCCACAGATGGCATTGTCTGCGCAGGCAATAGCACCGTCAACCAAGCCTCTATTACCGGAGAATCCATTCCCGCAGACAAAGCTGTAGGAGATGATGTGTTTGGGGGGACGACTAACGGCAGCGGTGCCCTAATTGT
>JBCBFY010000306.1:0-2574 GCA_038527325.1 Cyanobacteria bacterium J06614_10 | reverse complement strand
TTTGTAGATTTTCTATTTCCCATGCATTTCTGATATTTCTAATTTGGCTTTTAATTGCTTGAATAGTCATAGCGCTCTCTATATCAATATTTTCTTTATGAGTTGCTTCTTTTGCTAAATAGTCAGCAATATCATTCAAGTGAATACCTATATGAGAAGGAATCCAAATAAATTTAACTTCAATATCGAAATCTGATAATTCCATAACAAGTCTTTTGCAATTTATTACTATATTATTTTGACAATATTGACTTTTTAGTGACAAGAGGGCACTTTGACTATCACTGAATACAAAGATTGGTTTCTTTTTTACAGTGGCATAATTTAATCCTTCCTGTATGGCAATTAATTCGGCGGTCATAATGGATGCATGATCTTCAATTCGCTTTGATATCATATGATCAGAGTAAATTGAATTTTCATTATACTCTCTGATTATTGCACCACATCCCACTTTGTTTTCATTTACTGAGCCATCACAATATATATGTACAGAATTAATTCGAGTTATTTCATTTATTTTGGACATAAATAGATATTTGAGCTCATAAATATTCATATTTCCTTTTTTGTCATCTAATTTAGTTATATCAACACTTAATCTTGGATTTACCCAGGGTTTAATTTTTTCTACTTCTTTCATTTTAGTACAATACTTGTATGTCCCATACTTACTTATAAGGGCAAACAGTTTTTTCACATAACAATTAATTTTAATTGATCTATTTCTTATCCCGGCAACTTTATCTATCATCATCTTTAATGAAGTTTCTCCCCTCCTTATCATTCGAATTACTGTTACTATGGCTAGTTCCTGTATTCTATGAGTTATGCTACAAAAATTTAATTCTGCCCTCATTATTTCTATCCTAGCTGTTCTTGGACACCCTAGTATAAGTCTCATGGCTTTATTTTGTATAATTTCCAGGGGTTTTAGCTCATTTTCTGAATAGTTAATGAGTAAAGGAGCAGCATAATCTATTATAGATCTTACAGTGCTTATATACACAGTTCTTAAGACAGGAATTCCAGCCCCATTTCCTTTATTTGCTAAAACCTGAAGGGGTTTTAGCCTCGCTAAGCATACATTCCTTAAATAATTAATTTCATCACTATTTTTACTGAAGCTGATGTACATGCCCAGATATTTATAAGAATTTACTTTTTCCAGCTTTTGGCCATTAATCATTAGGTGTTGGTCTACATTACTTTTTATTTGGTATTTGCACTTGTTTTCATTTATAACAAGCCCCATTCAAAGTTCAAATATAGAGGGAATGAAAATAGCATTAGATAAATTCAGCAGCCTCTGCCTTCAAATGGGGCTTGTTATAAATGAAAACAAGTGCAAATACCAAATAAAAAGTAATGTAGACCAACACCTAATGATTAATGGCCAAAAGCTGGAAAAAGTAAATTCTTATAAATATCTGGGCATGTACATCAGCTTCAGTAAAAATAGTGATGAAATTAATTATTTAAGGAATGTATGCTTAGCGAGGCTAAAACCCCTTCAGGTTTTAGCAAATAAAGGAAATGGGGCTGGAATTCCTGTCTTAAGAACTGTGTATATAAGCACTGTAAGATCTATAATAGATTATGCTGCTCCTTTACTCATTAACTATTCAGAAAATGAGCTAAAACCCCTGGAAATTATACAAAATAAAGCCATGAGACTTATACTAGGGTGTCCAAGAACAGCTAGGATAGAAATAATGAGGGCAGAATTAAATTTTTGTAGCATAACTCATAGAATACAGGAACTAGCCATAGTAACAGTAATTCGAATGATAAGGAGGGGAGAAACTTCATTAAAGATGATGATAGATAAAGTTGCCGGGATAAGAAATAGATCAATTAAAATTAATTGTTATGTGAAAAAACTGTTTGCCCTTATAAGTAAGTATGGGACATACAAGTATTGTACTAAAATGAAAGAAGTAGAAAAAATTAAACCCTGGGTAAATCCAAGATTAAGTGTTGATATAACTAAATTAGATGACAAAAAAGGAAATATGAATATTTATGAGCTCAAATATCTATTTATGTCCAAAATAAATGAAATAACTCGAATTAATTCTGTACATATATATTGTGATGGCTCAGTAAATGAAAACAAAGTGGGATGTGGTGCAATAATCAGAGAGTATAATGAAAATTCAATTTACTCTGATCATATGATATCAAAGCGAATTGAAGATCATGCATCCATTATGACCGCCGAATTAATTGCCATACAGGAAGGATTAAATTATGCCACTGTAAAAAAGAAACCAATCTTTGTATTCAGTGATAGTCAAAGTGCCCTCTTGTCACTAAAAAGTCAATATTGTCAAAATAATATAGTAATAAATTGCAAAAGACTTGTTATGGAATTATCAGATTTCGATATTGAAGTTAAATTTATTTGGATTCCTTCTCATATAGGTATTCACTTGAATGATATTGCTGACTATTTAGCAAAAGAAGCAACTCATAAAGAAAATATTGATATAGAGAGCGCTATGACTATTCAAGCAATTAAAAGCCAAATTAGAAATATCAGAAATGCATGGGAAATAGAAAATCTACAAA
>JBCBFY010000305.1:0-2575 GCA_038527325.1 Cyanobacteria bacterium J06614_10 | reverse complement strand
GTTGTTTGGCGGCGAGCATGGCGGGTGAAAGGCCAGGGTTGAGATTGGCTGTACTTGGCTTCTCGATGTCGTCTGTCCAATGACCATTGAGGTAGGCATCGACTAGCCGGGCAAATAGCCCACGCAGGGAGGCCGGAAGCTCTGCGGCAATTTCTTCTTGGGAGGCGTAGTTGTCGACCAGTCGGCCCATGGACTGCATGAGCAGATGATTCTCCGAGGCGTTAGTAGGATGCGCCGACTTCAGGGACTGCCAGCGAGCTTCGAAGGCTTTAATTCCAGTGAGCATGATCATAGAACTTACCGTGTAGATAGGAGATGGATTTGTGCTGTGAGTTTGCAATTTTTTGAGGTTGCAAAAGGAGCGGTGAGGTCGGAGGATGTCCGCCGCTATTGATGTATTCTTTAACGGACGTCGCAGTCCGGACAAACCCATCTCCGTGAGGCTACTGAACTTCTTGTGGCATCAGGGAAACAGCCATTCCGACGGTCGCCGATTTGCCCAGTGCTGCTGCTGCACTTTTGCCGTTGCAGGCGATTTCTATCCAACCATGGCTACCGGCGAGTGCGGCTAGCGTGCCTGCTGGCACCTGGCTGTATGTTTTTACACCGCGTAGGCGATGGACCTGGTCGGGCAGGGTTAGGTGCAGTTCCCAGGGTGAATTGGGGATGGCGCTAGCTGGAATATTGCTAATGAGGTTGCCAAAGCCGTCTATATATTGGAGGGTGCCTGAGTAGGTGGAGGGAGCACTGTTTTCGCTGGGGAGCTGCTGGCACAGAGGAAGTGGCAGCCTAATGAGGGAATCGGGGGAGATGCGATCGCCTAGGGCCGCAATCGGCACGCCATTGGCGAGATGGGCCGCTGCTGGAGCAAAGATATCTCGCCCGTGAAAGGTGAAACTGGGCTTCGGGGTACGCCAATAGGCCGAATTAGTAAGGCTAATGGCTGTTATCGGCGACTCTTGCGCTACTATGCCGCTGAGTAAACCGTTGTCGGGTGCGACGAAAAATCCGCTGGGGCACTGGAGTGCGATCGCCCGGCGCTCGGACCCAACGCCAGGATCTACCACCGCGAGATGAACGGTTCCCTTTGGGAAATAGGGATAGGCCATACATAGGTTAAACTGAGCCGCTAGAATATCTTGGGGCGAAACATCATGTGTTAAATCACACGTGGGTTTTCCCGGAGCGATCGCGGCGATTACCCCCTTCATGACAGCAACATAAGCATCCCGATAGCCAAAGTCGCTGAGCATCGTAATCATCCAAGTCGCTCCCGTGTAAAGAAAGGGAAGCCAAGTAAAAATTGATACCTGCTAGCTGTGATAGCGGTCATTGATTGTACGGAATAGTTTGCTTTTAATGTGTACCTAGTGTATTTGATATGTCATCACGTCAGCCCCAGTCAGATGCTAATACGCTTGACAAAAGCGTGGCAGCCCTCTCCCTAGCTGAAATCACGAGACATGTTTTTATATGCGCGGATCAAACCGTTCCGAAATGCTGTAGCAAGGCAGAAAGCCTGGCTTCGTGGAAATATCTGAAGCAGCGTCTTAAGGCGCTGCAGCTAGATGTCTCTACTGAGCCCCCTGCGGGCTACGTGTTTAGAACGAAGGCAAACTGTTTGAGGGTTTGTCAGCAAGGTCCGATTTTGCTGGTGTATCCAGACGGTGTCTGGTACCACAGCGCTACACCCGATGTGATCGAGCGCATTATTCAGGAGCACTTGATTGGTGGCGAGGTTGTCTCCGACTACGTGTTTTTGACGCGTTCTCTCCCAGAGACCTCTGAGTAGCCCCGCTCAGCCATGCCCCGCTTCTGAGTGATGTTATCTACGTCTTGGGAATATTGAGCGGGAATATTGGGAATACTTGATGCGACAAGCGAACAGGCGACTGTTTGCCGCATGATGTTTCCTGGTGTAACCAGCAAGTGTACGGCGAGTGCTTTTCAGCTTTGTTGAGCGATCGCAATTTTCACAGTTAAACGCGCCTAAAGCCATCTACCTGGCACCCTTGAGTATGGCAATCAATGCTGTTCTTCTGGTCCAAACGCTGCTTTAGAGCGACTTCTAATTTCTATTATCAGTAAACCTCTTTATAGAGACGAATACGAGCGAGCATACGGCATGAAAGAAGGTAATACAGGGGAACAGAAGAAGCTTTTACTCATTGATGATGATCCCAATCTCATTCTGTTGGTGAAGGATTATTTAGAGTTTCGCGGCTACCAGGTAATGACGGCTGGCAACGGCAGAGAGGCGCTAGCGGCCCTTGCTGATCTCTCTCCCGACATGATCATTTGTGATGTGATGATGCCAGAGATGGATGGCTATGCCTTTGTAGAGCAGGTCCGCCAAGATCCTAGTAAGAGCTGGATTCCTATTTTGTTTCTCTCGGCGAAGGGCCAAAGCCAAGACCGGGTAAAGGGCCTGACCACAGGGGCCGACGTTTACATGGTGAAGCCTTTTGAGCCAGAAGAATTGGTCGCTCAGGTGGAGTCTTCTTTGAAGCAGGCCACTCGCCTCATTCACCACCAAAACAAAGGACCCAACTCTATTCCGACGATTCAAGTTCCC
>JBCBFY010000304.1:0-2577 GCA_038527325.1 Cyanobacteria bacterium J06614_10 | reverse complement strand
GCGCTACCCAGAACGTCTGAGGGCATCACAGACCTGTTATTGCTACCAACTTCCAGCTTTTTATGCAAATCTAGTTTCTAAAAGAAGCAAAATCATGAAATCAGTTTTTACGCGAATTAACAGTCGATCGTCTCGTTCGTTAGCAGAATTAACCAGACAAATCACTCCACCAACTAAGAACGGCCATGCACCACAATCCGCAGAAGTAAGAAAGAGCAATCAATCTGTCAATAATTTCTATGTCCAGACCTGATAAATTTTCCTGTGTTGAGTCAAATTAAGCCACAGGATACACATCTTGTAGTGCCCTTCCGTCAATTCCTTTAAGTTTCAGCCTTGCAACCATACTCCCCCCAGAATCCAAACACTTTGATTTCTCTAAAGGTGCTAATAAGTTTAAATATATATTTACTAATCCCTAATTGATATCGTTTAAAGTTGAGACTACGACGGTATCTGATCGTCTTCGATCCCACAACTTACGTTCTTGACCAATGAGCAGATCCAAGATGAATGCTTTTGCTGTTATTTGTCTTCTCTCAATTTAAGAATTTCACTTCTAACGACAAAATATAAATACCTCCGAAACACTCTATAAATCATTACATCATCCTCTCAAACCAATTAAAATAAGCTAATATCATTATTTATCATTCCATACTTTAGAATAACAACGAATGACTGCTTAGAACACTCTCATTTTTTCAAAGTTATACAAACACAAATCACTATCGAAAAATGAATGTCAACAGAACAATTAAATAAAAGTTAAGATAACTATACTTCTTTATAAATCTCTAAGACTACACAAAATTGAATATCTAAAAAGTTCGACTGTGAGCTTTTTAATTGCAGCATTGTTAGCATAAACTATTGGAGCTGGAATTACCGCAGCTGCTGGCACCAGACTTGCCCTCCACTAGTTTATAGATAAAATATATATTTTTTTCTCAATACAATTATTCAGCCATACGGCATAACATTGTGATTTCTTGTCACTACCTCTATTAATCAAAATTGGGTAATTTACGCGCCTGCTGCCTTCCTTAGATGTGGTAGCTATTTCTCAGACTCCCTCTCCGGAACAGAACCCTAATTCTCTGTTACCCGTTATGGCCTCAATTGATCAATATGCAATTAATTAACTGATAGGTCAAAAATTTAAATGAATTGCCACTTATGGAGCAATCTGTAAATAGTAATCAAGAATCCTCAATACTGTATATACATTTTAATTTAATAAAAAATAACATCCATATATATATATATCGTTTATATACATATTTGTAACATGTATTAGCTGAAAATTTGGCGCAGTTATCCACAGAAAAATTATTCAAGTGTATAGTAATTGTTATACTAAACCATCCGCAATCTTTTGTTTATCAATCAAAGAACTGAGACATGCATGGCTTAATCTTTAAGACGAGTATATGACTACTGGCAGGATCAACCAGATATATATATATATATATATCTGTATATATAAGCAAAACAGATAATTAACAACCAATTAAATAGTCAAATAAATATTTCCAATTAAATTTTCTACTCTTGATATTTTTTAATGAATTCTAATCATTACATATATAATAATTAGCTACATATTAAAATAATATAATATAATAATCTAGCAATTATCTCTCCGGGTAGAATTATATGTCCTGAAATATAAGTCAAAATTATATATAATTTATCTGTTTAAGTTCCAAGATTCGAAATTTTAAAATAAGGAAAAAAATAAAAGCTGTAATAAGGTTATTGTGAAACTATATAAAATCTTAATGATTTTATTATCATTTTAGTATATATTTTAAATTAATATACTGTTGTACATGTAAATAAATTCATTATAAATTCTAATTTCATAGGTTTGGGCATATATTAGACCCTCATAGTTATTTTTAAACATGCTTCATATAAATTATGCTGAACATAAAATATACATTCTTTTATAAGCATCATAATTGTATAGTTAGCTATAATAATATATATATTTTGAATCAGCTCTTTATAACAGATATTTATGAATTAATTGCTTGAACTTAAGTTGGAGAGATTAAATATTTATATACGCTTTCTTTCGAACCAGTTAAAGAATATAAACATCAAACAGAAATTTATCAGTACAATTTATTTCTAAAAAATATTATAAGTGTATCGCTTATGGTATTTGGTGAACTTTACTATACAAAATAAAACTGAAATTCTTGATCGTTTGGTCAATGAATGAAACTTTCAACAGCTAGGAAATTACTACTACTATATATTATTGTTTTTAATTACGATTTAAACAATAAATAAGTAACATCAACATAATTTATAGGATACTATTTTAAATCTACAAGTGGTTATTATTTGCAAAAATCAGATATATCAAGACTGATCAAGGTGATCACGTTAGAAGGAGTAATAAAAATACTAAAATACACTTAATTTATAAAATAATATTTTATATATACAGTGGTTTTTATTTGCAAAAATTAGATATATCAAGCCTGATCTAGGTGATCATGTTAGAAGGAGTAATAAAAATCGAAAATAATAATTATTTTAAAAAGTTAATATGAAATATAT
>JBCBFY010000303.1:0-2595 GCA_038527325.1 Cyanobacteria bacterium J06614_10 | reverse complement strand
CTTGGGGGTCTACGCTGTGCTTGGCGGCATCGGGTTCGTAGCTTTCTAGGTAGAGCCGGATGGTGGCGCCTTGGGTGCCGGTACCGGAGAGGCGGAAAACCATGCGGGAGCCGTCTTCGAAGCCGATGCGAATGCCTTGCTTTTGGCTGACGCTGCCGTCGATGGGGTCGGTGTAGCTAAAGTCGTCGGCATAGGCGACGGTGTAGTCGCCGAGGGTTTGGCCAGGGAGGGTGGAGAATTGCGATCGCAGCCCATCCATTAGCTCATTGGCTTTGGCCTTGTCGACGCCTTCGTAGTCGTGACGCGAATAGAAGTTGCGGCCGTAGGTTTTCCAGTGGTCCACCACGATCTCTTCGACCGACTGCTGGCGTTCTGCCAAAACATTTAGCCAGAATAGTACTGCCCACAGGCCGTCTTTTTCGCGGACGTGGTTGGAGCCGGTGCCGAAGCTCTCTTCTCCGCAGATGGTGATTTTGTCGGCGTCGAGCAGGTTGCCGAAAAATTTCCAGCCGGTGGGGGTTTCGTAGCAGTCGAGGCCGAGCTTTTCGGCGACGCGGTCGGCGGCTTGGCTGGTGGGCATGGAGCGGGCGATGCCAGAGAGGCCGTTTTTGTAGCCGGGTACGAGCTGGGCGTTGGCGGCAATCAGGGCCAGGCTGTCGCTAGGGTTGACAAAGAAATTGTTGCCCAAAATCATGTTGCGATCGCCGTCGCCATCTGAGGCCGCGCCAAAGTCGGGCGCACTGTCAGAAAACATGGTCTCGACCAGGTCGTGAGCGTAGACCAAGTTGGGATCGGGGTGACCGCCGCCAAAGTCTTCTAGGGGCTCGCCATTGGTGACAGTGCCTGCTTTTGCGCCTAGGGCCTGCTCAAAGATTTGCTTGGCATAGGGGCCAGTGACCGCATGTAGCGAATCCATGCACAGGCTGAAGTCACCGGTGAGCAGCTGGCGAATTTTGTCGAAGTCGAAGAGCTGCTTCATCAGCTCGACATAGTCGGCAACAGAATCGACTACTTCTATTTGCATCGCTTCGATTTGGCGGGTGCCTAGGCTATCGATGTCGATGTCTTCGGCGTCTGCGATTTTGTACTCGCTGATGGATTTGCTGTTTTCGAAGATGGCGCTGGTGACTTTTTCAGGGGCGGGTCCGCCGTTGGAGACGTTGTATTTGACGCCGAAGTCGCCTTCGGGTCCGCCGGGGTTGTGGCTGGCAGAGAGAATGATGCCGCCAATCGCGTCATATTTGCGGATGAGACAGCTTGCGGCGGGCGTAGAGAGAATGCCTCCCTGCCCAACGAGAACTTTGCCAATGCCATTGGCTGCGGCCATTTTCAAGATGGTCTGAATCGCTGGGCGGTTGTAGTATCGGCCATCGCCGCCAAGCACAAGGGTTTTGCCCTGGAGGTCTTCGAGACTATTGAAGGTAGACTGAATAAAATTTTCGAGATAGTTTTGCTTTTGGAAGGTAGGAACCTGCTTCCGAAGGCCAGAGGTGCCGGGCTTTTGGTCGTCGAAGGGGGTTGTCGAAACCGTTTTGATAGGCATTGTTCTAGGGCGTCACATTTCTGGGCGTCACATCAAATACACAGCGTATTTGTACCTAATGATCTCACATTGCGGAATCTGTACAAAAGCTTAAGAGAAATATGTCGATGGGTTTGTGTTGTGGGTAACGTCTAGGCCCAGACTTCTGCTATGAAAGGACTTCTACTTCGTCTCCGATAGTGAGCTGTCCTAGGGGGGCTGAATGGTCGGCTGGACGCTCTTGGATAAGGTTTTGGCCGAACCAAATTTCTTTGTCCCAGGCGCGGTAGGTGGCGAGGGTGGTGCTGGGTTCCCGGGTGCGATCGCCGGTTGCCTGGTCCACATTGGGGATGGAGCATCTGGCGCAGGGTTTGGCCACGGTAAAAATGGCTGACCCGATGCGAATCCGCTGCCAGTGGTCTTCTGCGTGGGGCGGGAGGTCGCCGCTGATGACGAGGTTGGGCCGAAATCGGTTCATGGGGACTGGGGCGACTTGCTTGGCGGCGAGCTTTTCGTTGAGTCCGGCGAGGGAGGCTGTTGTGAGGAGGAGGTAGGGGTAGGCGTCGGCGAAGCTCACCTGTTCGGCGGGGCCATATTTACCGTGGTCGGTGGGGCGATCGCTGTTTTCAGGCATGTACACAAGCTGGCAGGGGGTGGAGAGAAACTCGCTGAACCAGGTGTTGATATCGGTGGGGAGTGTGTGGGCTGAGGTGCGATCGCCCCATACCTCAACCTCGGTTCTTGGTTCTGTTTGCGCCGGTGGCAACACAGAGATTTCGGGCATGCCGGGTGCGCGGACGGTGAGCTGCGCTGCCGCTTCAGTGGAGCTGATGGCGATCTCAATCAGCGCCATCTTGGGGAAGCGCCGCTGCGTGAGAAAATGGCCGCTGGGCGTTACCAGCATGTATCGCCGGTCGAGCGCTAAGCCTGTGGGGGTGAGGGTGGCGGTGTCGAGCGCAATCCCGGCTGCCGACTTAATCGGATAGAGATACAGTTCGCTGAGCCTGAGGTCTGAGGAAATTCGCTCAAACACCTCACCTACAGCGCTTTCTATGGCCGAATCGATTTCCTCA
>JBCBFY010000302.1:0-2627 GCA_038527325.1 Cyanobacteria bacterium J06614_10 | reverse complement strand
ATTCGGGATGGCTGTATCTCTGACTCGGTCTTCGTTACCTTCGAAGTGGTGCCCGAGCCTTCGGCCAACTTCAACGCCAACAACGGTGGCATCTGTTCTGATGACTGTATCACCTACACTTATACCGGCATCCCGGTCGGCCCCAACCAGAATTACTTCTGGGATTTCGGCGCCGGCGCCGTACCGCCTACTTCCAGCCAGCCCAACCCAGGGTGTATTCCTTATGCCACCGGTGGCACCAAGGACGTAACCCTGACCGTGAGCTACAAAGGCTGTTCTGTCAGTACGACCCAGCAGGTGCAGGTCAACGAGCGGCCTTCCGTTAGTGCCGGTCCTGACCAGGAATTCTGTGAAGGGGATGGTGGCGTCCAACTCGACGGAACCGTCAGCGGCGGGACTTCTCCCCTCTTCTACAACTGGTGGTGTGATAATGCCCCCAACTGTGGCTTGAGCAGCAACTCTATCGAAGATCCGGTGGCCAACCCCAACATTCAGCAGGCTACCGATTCTGTGAAATACTACTTCCAGGTTACCGACGTCAATGGTTGTGTGAGCAACATCGACTCTACCTGGGTGATCATCAAAGCTAAGCCGGTGATGGACGCTGGTCCGGATGTGTCCATCTGTACCGATGGCCCTGGCGACTTTATCATGGGTGGCCTGGCCACCAGTAATAATGCGCCTCAGCCCCTGACCAATATTCAGTGGATTCCCTCCAATGGCTTAGGCAATCCCAACATTCTGAATCCGTTTGCCCGTCCGGATACCACCACCATTTACACCCTGGTTGCGACCTCGGTCAATGGTTGTACCTCCGATGTCAATACGCTCGATACCTTGAGTACCGTTACGGTGCGGGTGCTACCCAAACCGGTCGCTTATGCCGGCCGCGACAGCGCCCTCTGTGAAGGGGAGAGCTTGCTACTGCAAGGCTTTGCCAGCGGAGCCGGGCCAGACTATAGCTATAGCTGGACCCCGAACACCAGTGGTACCATCGATGACCCCACTTCAGCGACGCCCAATATCACCCCGCCTTTTACCACCACCTACTCGCTGGTCGTAACCTCCAATGGCTGTGATTCGGATGCCGATCAGGTGGAGATCATCGTCGACAACCGTCCGACCATTTCGCCCGGGTCTGATGAGACCATCTGTCTGGGAGAGGATGTGCAGCTCAACGGTAGCGCAGCCGGAGACCCCAATGGCTCTAACTACAGCTACAGCTGGAGTCCTCCCGATGGCTTGAGTGATCCTAACAGCGGCAAGCCGATGGCTTCGCCAGAGGTAACCACCACTTACACCGTGAGTGCTTCCTCTCAGTTTGGCTGTGGCTCAGATGATGCCCAGATCACCGTTACGGTAGAGCCGACCCCAGAGGTGCTGGCCCTGAGTGCCGATACCGTGCTCTGTGAAGGAGATACCATCGAACTGAAAGCGACCCATAGCTTCACCACCCCTGCCGGTAGCCCGGTAGTCTATGACTGGACGCCTGCGGGCAGCATCACCAGTGGCCCGAGTGCCACCAATGTGATGGTCTCGCCTAAGGTAACGACCCTCTACACCGTACAGGCCAGTATCGCAGGCGACTGCCCGACCACGGACCAGGTGCTGGTTACGGTCAGCCCGAAAGTCATCGCGGCCATTGCGGCTGATACCACCCGCTTCTGTGAAGGGGATGCGACCCAGCTGGTGGCCACCGGCGGACTGGGCAATGCAGACTTCGTCTGGACGCCGAGTGCAGGCCTGAGTGATCCGAATATTTACAATCCGCTGGCTTCGCCCGAGGAAAACATCACCTACACCGTAGAGGTGAGCGAGGGCGCCTGTTCAGATACCGATACGATTCGTTTGGAGATCAATCCGACGCCGCAGGCCGATTACTTTGCCTCTCAGGCTTCGGGCTGTGAAGGGCTGATGGTGAGCTTCATCGAAAACAGTGATGATGCGATTGCCTATCGCTGGGACTTTGGCGATGGCTCTCCGCTGAGCAACGAATCCAATCCCACGCATACCTATGCTTCGGCCGGTTCTTATGTAGTAACCCTGACCACCATTGGCATGGGCGGTTGTGAGACGACGACCAGCCACATCACCGTGGAAGTGTCCGACTCAGGCTTTGCCGACTTTGGATCCGATCCGATTGAGGGTACAGAGGTCTACCTGCCGGATGCCAGTGTGCAGTTTGCCGATCTTTCAGGCAATGCGCAGAACTGGTATTGGAGCTTTGGAGATGGCACCATCTCGACTGAGGCCAATCCGAACCACCGCTTCACCGATCCGGGTGAGTACACCGTCAGCCTGACGGTAACGGATGAAAATGGTTGTGTGAGTGTGATAGAGAAAGGCTTCTACATCGTGATTGCCCCCGATGTGATGATCCCGAATGTCTTTAGCCCGAACAATGATGGGGTGAATGATGTCTTCCGGGTCGATTATCAGGGAACCGAGCAGGTCAATGTGAAGATCTTTGACCGTTGGGGCAGAGCCTTCTTCGAAGGAGATGCCGCCGACAAGGTCTGGGATGGCATGGATGACCAGGGGAATCTCGCAAGAGAAGGGGTGTACTACTACTCCGTCAACATCGGCGAGAAAACCTACACCGGAAACATTACCCTACTTAGATAAGA
>JBCBFY010000301.1:0-2631 GCA_038527325.1 Cyanobacteria bacterium J06614_10 | reverse complement strand
ATTCAAACAACCTACTACGGCTGTACCTGATCTGGAAGCAAAAGCTCTGTAACATTGTCACTAACAAAGCGTTTATTTTGCCTTGTAACTCATATCATCCGCTGTATTAAAAACACGTTCTGAGGCCTAAGCAGTATAGCCTGACTACGTTCTTCACTTTAGAGCTAGCTTTGCGGCAATAGTGTCAAAAACGAACGTTTTGACACATTTAAGTCAATAACTTAGGCGGAGGGCTAGAACGAAGGCAGGCAGCATAGTTCACAGCTTGTATAGTGTCGCAGAAGATAAACTATATTCAGTTTTGAGACACGGTGTAAGGAGACCCGGCTTATACAGCTCAATAATTCTCGCACCTATTACTGTGGGTACCCTTGATAACGATGACACTGGCCGGTAAGTAGACAAGCCAAAAAGGTGACCTCTCGACAGAGGTATCAGCCGCATCCACTCTCCTCACCTTATAGACCGAGCCAATATTTAGTTAATACGCAGCTTACTATGCCTAATATCTTCAGGGCACAACGTCAGAGAAAGCCTGATTCCCGCGACTACGGGCTCTTTGTAGTTTTTACGGTAGGAACTTTTATTCAGATGGTACTGCCTGTGAACGGTCTCATCCGCTGCGGGCTAGCAATTGCATGGGCAGGCGTACTAATAAACTCTGCTATGAAGCATAGAGAGTACCATCAGTGGCAGTGGCAGGGAACAACCAAAGCTAGTCTGCTCAAAAGTATCTTAGGGGCACTGATAGGAGTTTGCTTCTACCCGATATTTGTTATCCGGTCGGTCGACCACATGGGAGTCGATAGCGTAGAGTGGTCACCCAATACCATTTTAGAATACCTCACACAAACTGCTCAGTTATTCTCTCAACTTTTAGTGAGTACGGAGCCTCTTGTTGGCTTTCTGCTAATACCGATTGGATGGGGAATTTTCATGGTTCTAGTCAATCTCAAGGTAGCGTATCTCTACGACGATGATTTTCAAAAAGATTGCAACGAAGCA
This sequence comes from Cyanobacteria bacterium J06614_10, assembly GCA_038527325.1. Classification (GTDB taxonomy): domain Bacteria; phylum Cyanobacteriota; class Cyanobacteriia; order Phormidesmidales; family Phormidesmidaceae; genus Phormidesmis. The sequence goes on along the minus strand of JBCBFY010000301.1, from coordinate 1,626 downwards.
CAGTCCAGCGAGCAGAGAAAAGCTAACAGTATCTCTATCTCTTCAAGGTCAGCGAACCGTATCATGGCTGCACGTTTCTTTTATGCACGTCCCTTCGTTCTCAGTAAGCAAAGGAATCTCGTTAGAATTTCCTTCTACAAAATATCTTCTCAAGACATCAGCGAGAATGTTTTTGCGGTTGCCTTCTCCTGTTTGATCTTCCTTTTCTTTGTGGCCGGTGCTGTGAATATGGTTCGATTTGGGTTGCTAGAGCCTACGTATGGCGACTCCATGGCATCTGCAACCGAAACATCAGCGATGATAGGTGCCATGTTGATACCATGTTTCTTTTTTGTAGTCGGCGCATTATTATTTTGGGTGCTGTTTGTGAGCCATTTCTTTGCTATTAGAACAATTGAGTTTAGGTCTGACAAACTCATCATGAGAGAATCTGTTTTAGGCTTCTCTCGAAGGTTACTACGGGTTTACGTTGACGACTTACAACCCTTAGTGGAAAGGCGAAGAAGCACTAAAATTCCTGAAGTTCGCAACACGGCTCTAATAATCGACCATCGCGGTAGGCAAGTAGAGATAGCTGGCCAATTACTGCCTGAAGCTATGGACTCTGTACAGAATACCTACGACATCTATTGCGAGTCTGATTTCAACCAGTTCTATAACGAGGCACAGCCTGTCCTAATTAGCTAAAGGTAGTAATTAGCTGAGGATAGTAAAAGTAACTGGATCATTATTCTTTTTCTTTAGACGGTTGATGAATAGTGTTGACGAACGCTTTTAAAGAAATACTATGAGCGGTACGAACGTCTCAAATTTTAGACCTTTTGAAACACTAATAAAACTGTGTCTCCATACATGTCTCATAATAGAGTTCTTAGAAATCCTAAAATGTTGTGAGACTCTCAGATAGTCAAATGCACAGTAGACTTAATCGGAAATTAGCAGAATTTAGTAGAATAAGGCGAGTCCCGAAGCGGTTGAGAATTGCGCTATGAAAATGCGGTACATCGTCTTGAAAAATAAGCCCCGTACGCATCTCAGCTTAACCGGCTTTACAGTAGAAGAGTTTGAGGCGCTCCTGGTGAGCTTTGGCAAAGCGTGGGATGATTTCGTGATAGCGCAGGCAGAGCGCCCAAACCGAAAACGGGCCCATGGCGCAGGTCGAACGGCTCATCTAAAGCGACTAGAAGACAAGCTGCTGTTTATCCTGTTTTACTACCGTCAATATCCGACTCAAGAGGCTCAAGGCTTTTTCTTTGGTATGAGTCAGTCCCAAGCCAATGACTGGATACATCGACTGAGCAAGCTACTCAATCAGGCCTTGGGCTACGAGATGCAGCTGCCGGAGCGGCGAGCGGCGAATCTAGAGGCGGTGCTATCAGCCTGCCCCAGTCTAGAGTTCATTATTGATGGGACAGAGCGTCCGATTAACCGCCCTAAAGATAAAGATAAGCAAGAAAGCCATTACAGCGGCAAGAAGAAAGCGCACACGGTCAAGAACAACCTAATTACCGAGCGAGGCGGCAAAGTGATGTACCTGAGTGGGACTTGTGAGGGCAAACGCCACGACAAGAAGCTTGCCGATGATGAGCACTATCGTTTTCCAACTGGTAGTAAGTTATTGCAGGA
>JBCBFY010000300.1:0-2630 GCA_038527325.1 Cyanobacteria bacterium J06614_10 | reverse complement strand
GTTTATATTCTTGAAGTAGAATTTGTGGGAAATTCTGTACTAAAAAAGCGATTAATTCAAAAAATATAAAACTTACTTCATAAAGTTCGAAAGGGTACATAACGACAACATTCCAATTGAACGGGGTTGTGACCGGTAATTGTTCTGTAAGCGTCCGAGCAAGTGCATCTTTCCTGTTCGTTGTCTTTACTTTTACTTTAGGAAAACATTTGATATGGCAAAATCAGGACGGTCTCGCCGGAGTGCGGCCCAGATGTATCCCCTCGTAGAGTTGTACCAATCGAGTAATGTGAGCCCTAAGGTCTTTTGTGAGTCAGAAGGGATCCCGGTATCAGCCTTGATGTACTGGCAAAAGAAGTATCGTGCGTCCCATTTAGCTCAGGGGAGTGCTTCATCGGGTTTTGTGCCGGTAGAAGTAGTAGAAAGTTCGTCAAGTAGTCCTGTGCTGGAATTGGTTTTGCCCAGTGGGGCTCGTCTGGTATTTCGAGATTATCCGGAGCGGAGCTATCTACAATGCCTTCTAGCGAGCGTAGCATGCTGAGTTTGGGTTCGAGCCATCGTTATTACCTCTACCGAGCAGCCACCGATATGCGCAAAGGTTTTGATGGATTAAGTGGTTTGGTAGTCAATGAATTGGGGCGGGACCCTTTGTCGGGGGAAGTGTTTGTCTTTGTCAATCGCAAAGGCGACCGGATGAAGTTGCTAGTGTGGGAACGAGGCGGATTTGTCTTGTGGTATAAACGCTTGGAATCAGGGACTTTTGAACTGCCTGGGTCTGATTCGAAGACCTATCGGTTGGGCTATGAGGAGTTGGTGTTGCTCCTAGAAGGGATTGTGTTGGAGAGTGTGCGTAGACGGAAAAGATTTCATAAAAAAGTAGGGGAAAAACTGTGACCGGAAGCTGGTGTTTACTAGTTTAGGAGGGTGGATATCGCGACTCAATTAGCCCAAAAAGATGCCAGGATCGCACAGCTAGAAGCCGAACTGGCTGAGCTGAAGCGGTTGATTTTTGGCCAAAAGAGTGAACGCTTTCTTGCCGCAGGTTCTGCCGATCAATTGAGTCTGGCATTAGGGCTTGGGTCAATCGAAGCCGCCGAAACTCAGACCGAAGAGATTCGTTATGAGCGGAACAAGCCTACTCAGCAGTCCGTCCATCCAGGACGCCATCTCTTACCGGAACACCTTCGGCGGCAAGAACGTCTCATTGAGCCTGGGGTGGATACCGAGGGGATGGTCAAAATCGGCGAAGTAGTAACCGAAACCCTCCAATACAAAGCGGCAGAGCTATATGTCTTGCGGGAGGTGCGGCCTAAATACCTCGAAAAACAGGCCGATGAAACAGGCCAAGAAAAAACGATTATCCATATTGCCGATCAACCCGCACGGCCCTTGCCCAAGAGCATTGCAGGGAATAGCTTATTGGTGCATCTGCTGATCAGTAAATACCAAGACCACTTACCGCTGTATCGCCAGCAAAAGATTTTTGCCCGAGAAGGCGTCAAATTGGCTAGTTCGACTCTCTCGGATTGGGTCAATGCCATTTGCGATCTGCTCGAGCCTCTCTACGAAAAGCTCCGGGCCGAGGTGCTCAAACAGGAATACCTCATGGCCGATGAGTCCCGCATCGAAGTGCTGGACAAAACCAAGCAAGGCAAAACCCACCGCGGCTATATGTGGGTCTATTATGCCCCCTTATCGAAAACCGTCCTGTTTGATTATCAAAAAGGACGAGGAAAGCAATACCCCCAACAGACATTAGCTGATTTTGAAGGCTTTTTACAAACTGATGGATACGAAATCTATGATCTGCTTTTTGACAAAAAAGCAGGCATTGAACTCTTGGGCTGCATGGCCCACGCCAGACGCTATTTTGAAAAAGCGCTCAAAAACGATAAACAAAGGGCCAGCCATGCCCTGAGATTCATCCAACAACTTTATCAAATCGAACGAAGAGCCAAAGTAGAAGCCCTCGACTATGAGGCCCGTAACATCTTGCGGCAGCAACAGGCCCTCCCTCTGCTCAAAGCACTCCAACAATGGGCCCTGGAGCAATATCCGCAGGTACTCCCAAAATCTCTCATCGCCAAAGCCCTCTTCTATTTCCTCCAAAGGACCGAAAAACTCAGCCGATATACCCAGGATGGGAGACTCGAAATTGACAACAACTATGTCGAAAATGCCATCCGCCCACTAGCCCTGGGACGGAAAAACTACCTCTTTGCCGGATCGCATAAAGGCGCACGGAACGCTGCCATCATCTACTCCTTCATTGGGTCTTGCGAAAAAGCAGGTATCATCCCCAAACAATGGTTCAACGATGTGATCTCCCGAATCGCAGAACATCACATCTCGAATATCGAGCAACTATTGCCATCTCAATGGCAAAAAATACAGAATTGATACCCTGTAATTGCTCGGATGCTTACGAAGTAGCGCGTAGGTGATGTTATGCGAACTTAACACTTTCTTGGTTGTTCGGCTTGGCTCGACTTGGATGGCGTGTACCGCGAGTCGCTCCGGCGGGGGGGGGGGGGGGGGGGGGGGGGGGGGGGGGGGGGGGGGGGGGGGGGGGGGGGGGGGGGGGGGGGGGGGGGGGGGGGGGGGGGGGGGGGGGGGGGGGGGGGGGGGGG
>JBCBFY010000299.1:0-2640 GCA_038527325.1 Cyanobacteria bacterium J06614_10 | reverse complement strand
GCTGGCACTACCGAAAGACTTATTCGAGAGCCTGAATGAGCAGCTGGTAGACCGCTATCGTCAGCGGGTGGAAACCGAGTCGCTCACAGAGATTCGACGACACCCCGACCCCATTCGCTATCTGTTGTTGTCGGCATTCTGTTTCCAGCGCTCGCAAGAGATTGTCGATAGCATCATCGAATTGTTCATTCTGTTAGTTCACAAACTAGAAAGCCGCAGTCGCAAGCGGGCCTCTGCGGAGATTATTGCTACTGCCGAGGAAAACGAGAATCACGACCAGATGCTCTATCAGATTGCAGTAGCGGCCCTGGCGCAGCCAGAGGGCACGGTTCAAGACGTCATCTATCCCGTAGCCAACGAAACCCAGCTAGAGACTGTCGTTGAGACTTTAGGTGAGGGTGGTAAGAGCTTCAAAGAACGGCTCCACGCCAAGATGCGTCGTTCCTACACTCGCTACTATCGCCGCCTGCTACCGCTGATTCTCAAGGCCCTGGAGTTTCGCTCTGAAAGCCTCAATTTGCAGCCGTTGCTAGAGGCCATCAAATTACTGAAAGCCTCTGCTGAGCTGCCCAGCACGAAGCCTTATCCAGCCGAGACCGAGGTACCGATGGACGGAGTACTCAATGACGAGTGGCAGGAGGCTGTCATGGTCATCGGGAAGCAGGGTGAACCTGAGCTTGACCGCGCCCGCTATGAGCTAGGTGTGTTGCGCACCGTTCGCGAAAAGCTGCGCTGTAAGGAGTTGTGGGTGAAGGGGGCTAAACGCTATCGCAATCCAGATGACGATCTGCCTCAAGACTTTGAAGCCAAGCGAGAGCAGTATTATCAAGAACTTCAGCAGCCACTAGAGGCCACGCCTTTTATTGATCGCCTCCAGGCGGAAATGACAGAGGCACTCACCGAGTTCAATCAGGGCCTGCCTGAGAATCCGAAGGTGACAATCCTCAATAATCGCGGTGGTTGGATTCACCTGACGCCAGTGACTAAACAGCCGGAGCCAGAGCACTTGCAGGCATTGAAGCAGGAGATTGCCAATCGCTGGTCGATGGTGCCGTTGCTTGATGTGTTGAAGGAGACGGAAATGCGGCTTCAGTTTACTGAGCACTTCAAAAGTACAGGCAACCGTGAAGCCCTTGCCCCGGAGGAGTTGCGCAAGCGACTGTTGCTTTGTCTCTATGCAACAGGGACCAATCTCGGCATTAAGCGAATTTCTCACGGTGAGCACGGGGTCAGCACCTCCGATCTGCGCTACGTCCAGCGCAAGTTTGTCTCGAAGACGGCACTCTCTCAGGCGATTGGTGATGTGGCCAATGCTATCTTTCGCGTCAGGCTCCCTCACATTTGGGGTGAGGCCACCACCGCCTGCGCCTCTGACTCAAAGCAGTTCGGCACCTGGGACCAGAATCTGATGACTGAGTGGCACGCCCGCTACAAAGGGCGTGGAGTGATGATCTACTGGCATGTGGAGAAGAATGCGGTTTGTATTCATTCCCAGCTCAAGCGCTGTTCCTCCTCAGAGGTGGCTTCAATGATTAAGGGTGTACTCCAGCACTGCACCCAGATGTCGGTCGATAAAAACTATGTCGATACGCATGGCCAAAGTGAGGTTGGCTTTGCGTTTTCCCATCTGCTTGGCTTTCAGCTGATGCCTCGAATTAGGAACATTCAAAAGCAGAAGCTCTATGTGCCAGAAAAAGGCCAGAAACAACAGTTTGAAAACTTGGCGTCAATTATCAAGCGGCCTATCCGCTGGCGGCTGATTCGGCAGCAGTATGATGCGATGGTCAAGTTTGCCACTGCCCTCAAGCAAGGCACCGCAGACCCGGAAGTAATCCTCGCTCGCTTTACGCGCAACAACGCTAAACATCCTGTCTACTTGGCGTTGGCTGAGCTAGGCAGAGCCGTGAAGACGATCTTCTTGTGTCGCTACTTGCATGATGAGCGGGTCAGACAGGAGATTCAAGAAGGCTTGAATGTCGTTGAGAATTGGAACAGTGCCAACGACTTCATTTTCTATGCCAAGAATGGTGACTTTACCGCCAGCCGGGTGGTGCTACAGGAGATTTCTATGCTCTGCCTGCATCTGCTCCAAATCAGCCTGGTCTACATCAACACACTACTGATTCAGCAGGTGCTCTCTGACCCAGAATGGATGCAGAGAATGGGGCCGGACGAGCTACGGGCGTTGACGCCGCTGATCTACGCTCATGTCAATCCCTACGGCATTTTCCGGTTGGTCATGGCTGAGCGGCTGCCGATTGAAACAATAGCCAGCTAGGAGCTTAGATTTTCGCGTTGGCGTAGCCTCTCTTCGAGAATCGCCTACACCTGTGCGATGGGAAAAGCTGTCTCCGAAGACATAAGCCGAACTTATGAAATTGGCCCCTTTTTTCGGTGTTTTGGAGGCAGCACTGCGCTTATTGCACTTCGTTGCAGCTACGCTTGCAGCACCCCTAATTTGACGACACTCAACATCTTGGACCTCTTCGTTATGCACCAGTTGGCTTTTATAACCAGCTTTACGAACGATGTCCACAACGGTGCCGTAGGCTCGCTTCCCCATTCGGCTAATCCCACGTAAGCTGCTGCCTTCAGCATGAGCTTGCAGAATCAGTTCTACTTGCTCTGGTGTCACTTGAC
>JBCBFY010000298.1:0-2659 GCA_038527325.1 Cyanobacteria bacterium J06614_10 | reverse complement strand
CCAGCCGCTGGTGCAACGATGGGTGAACCTGTAGCTGCTGCGTAGTCAACGCCTCGGTGGTAGTAGTCGTCTGCATAGACACCGTTGTAGTAGCGCTGCACACCGAATTCTGTGCTGACGTAGCCTGAGCTTGGCCGCAATAGCGGGCCTTGCCAGTGGCGCTCTGGAGTCACGAGCTTTTTGAACTCAGCTACCCGGTCAAATTCATGATCGGTGCCCAAATCTGAGGATCCGGGCGGCAGTGTGATGTATTGGGTGCGAAAAGAACGGTTTCGGATGTTAACGCTACGGGACTGCGTGACACCTCCCTGTGTGACCTGGATTGTTCGGGTGCCGGGCGCTTCGAGCGGGCTGGTGGGGATAAATGCTCGAAAGCGATTGCCGGATAAACGAAAGCTGGGGTACTGACTGCCACTGACAGAAACGACAGGCGCGTCATCCCCTGCTGCGGACTCGCTGACGATGAGAACCGAAATCGTATCTCCCAGCTGGGGGCTAGCGGGCAGCAGCGTCACCTGAGAGGCCTGTGCTGGGCCGCTGTGCAATGCCCAGGTGACATAGCCACTGGTAACTGCGATCGCTGATAAAAATGCTCGCCGAGAAAGTTTTGTCATTTCGCCATCCAAGACTCGAACAAATAACCTACAACAGCTTGACTATCTGCCGCAAGGTATGCTGTGACCCTAATCAATACTTTGATAATGATTATCATTTTCATGGATTAGTGATACGCTACGGATCACAAGGCACTTGTGTAAGTCTTAACTGTGAGGTTCAAGCTTATGACAGCTTCAGTTTCAGAAATTTCAGACTTGATTCCTAAGCGAGGGATGCCTGTCACCATCATTACAGGGTTTTTGGGGAGTGGTAAAACGACGCTTTTGAACCACATTCTTAGCCACAATCAGGACTGGAAGGTGGCGGTTTTAGTCAATGAGTTTGGCGATATCAATATTGATAGTCAGCTGCTGGTATCTGTTGACGAGGGTATGGTTGAGCTGAGCAATGGCTGCATCTGCTGCACGATTAACGATGGGTTGGTAGATGCGGTGTATCGCGTTCTGGAGCAGAGCGATCGCATCGATTACATGGTGATCGAAACCACAGGTGTGGCCGACCCGCTCCCCATTATGCTGACGTTCTTGGGGACAGAGCTGCGAGATTTAACCCGGCTCGATTCCGTCATTACGGTTGTCGATGCCGAGACATTTAGCCCTGACCATTTTGAGAGCGAAGCGGCCCTTAGGCAAATTACCTACGCAGATATCACCGTTTTGAATAAAACTGATCTGGTGTCTCCTGAGCAGCTAGAGAAACTTGCCGACTACATTGGCACAGTGAAGACAGGCTCTCGCATCCTATACAGTAAGCAGGCCCAGGTACCTTTGCCGCTGATTCTAGACGTAAAATACAACAATCCTGACGACTACGCTGAGCTGGTTCAAGAAGAGATAGAACAAACAGAGCAGGATTTGCATCATGGGCATCACGGTCATGACCATGGGCATCACAAGCATGGTGAAGACCACGGGCGCGGGCACCATCACGATGAACATGATCACGGTCATCATGCGCATGAACATCATCACCACCATTCCGATCACTTAGAGAATGATGGATTTGTGTCTGTTGCTTTTGAGAGCGATCGCCCCTTCCAAGTCAAAAAGTTTGAGACGCTATTGCAAAAAGACCTGCCGCAGGATGTCTTTCGAGCAAAGGGCATTCTTTGGTTTCAAGAAAGTGAACTGCGCAATGTCTTTCAGCTGAGTGGCCCTCGCTATGACTTACAGGCGGAAGAATGGCGCAGCCCACCTCAAAACCAGCTCGTTTTCATTGGGCGACATCTCAATGCTGAGCAGCTTCGTCAGCAGCTAACAGATTGTTTGGTCTAGGCGCGTAAAGCAGTAGAGGAATACCGTTATGAATCTCTTTTCTCAATCTCGACCTCAGTCCAATCCAGCTGCTTTACAACAGGTTAAGACTTGGGTTTATGACCTCCTGAAGCTCGACCCGGATATTGATATTTCGGTTGGCCAGCTTCAGTGCAGAGAAGCTGACTGTCCGCCCATTGAAACCGTGATTACTATTTTGAGTCAGCCTACCCAGCAGTACAAAATCCACAAAGCGCTGGATGACATTGAGTTAGTTGATTTGAGTCGTCTATTTCAAACTGAGTAAATCCTATGTCTCAGCACATTATGTCTCAGCACATATTGTTTGTTTGCACCTCCTGCTCTTTCGCGGTTGGTCAGCGGGAACACCAAGGTCAGCGAGGCGGATATCACCTGTGGCAGAATTTGTTGAACTGTCAGCAACAGGGGCAGCTACCGCAGAGCGTTAGGGTACAACCGGTGGAGTGCCTTAGTGCTTGCAATCGGTTTTGCGTAATCGCGATCGCTTCTCCCGAAAAGACGACACTTATGTTTGGCGACTTGCCCGCTCAGGGTAGCGCGACTGCCATTGTTCAATTAGCGGCTCAATATGCGGCCAGTGACGATGGGGTGATATCCCGCAAGGATCGTCCCGCTCTCCTGCAGAAAGGGATTCTAGCTCGCATCCCACCCGTGCTGCCTCTTTAACACTGGGCCTTATTTTCTTGGGTTATGCAGCGACTGTAGGCATTGGCCTTGGTCTGACAACAGTGGCATTGACATAAACT
>JBCBFY010000297.1:0-2701 GCA_038527325.1 Cyanobacteria bacterium J06614_10 | reverse complement strand
CTTTGTAGGTCACCATGCCATCTTCTACCGTGTGGCTTAGGTCAATCAGTTTCTTCATAGGGTCTTTTCGCTTAGCGTTTTCTCTTTGTTTTTCTAAGCCCGTTTTCAGCTGTTTTCCATACCGGGTAATAGAAATTTTGTCAGTGTCGAGACGGCTTCTTCGATGTGTTCGGCGGAGGTGTTTGTCAGCAGGGCACCTGGCTTGCCAGCTTCACCTAGCACTCTGATTAGGCTGGTGACGACGAGATCTAGCTTCCAGGTGAGTTGCGATCGCGACTGATTGGGGAGCGATCGCTGCAGCGCATCCAAAAATTTCTCTGTACTGGGCCGAAACTGCTCTTCGGCAATGCTCTGCACTGGCGCAGGCTCCGTCCGGCAGCGACCCACAAACTGACTGCGCATCGGATGGGCCTCTTGGCCCTGCAGCACAACGACAAAGGAAGAGCGTAAGTAAGCCTTGAGTATCGATTCTACCGAGGGGGGACTCGCCGCCGAATTCATCAGGTCCTCTAGTTCGGCTAGATGCATTGTCACGATTGGTTGAGAAATGCGACTCAAGACCGCCCGAAACAAATCCTGTTTTGACCCGAAGTGATAGTGCACTGCCGCCAGGTTCACCTTGGCTTTGCTTACGACGTTTCGCAGGGTTGTACCCGCATAGCCATGGATGGCAATTTCACGCTCTGCCACATCTAAAATTTGCTCTTTAGTTTCTAAAGATGAGGCATTAGACATACAAAAAGGTCTTGCTATTTATTAATACGTACGTTTTAATTATGTGAGCGGTGCACTTAACAAGTGCTTAATATTTATAGCAGAAACAAGTCTTGCAAGGAATGCGTTTAGACTATTCTGTTCCTTTATTTTCAGTCAATAGATAGACAATTTAGAGAGTTGGTAGCGCGCCTTCTAATTTTCTTGGGTGCAGGGTACCTCATGTGATGTTTGCCTGCGGATACATGACTGGCACGGAAAATTAAAACGTACGTTTGACTTTCGAGGGAATGAATCACTTCTCTCAGCTTTCTCGCTCACATCCCCGTCCTTGCATTCCCGCCTGCTAACCATGAATTCTCCTCCTATTTCCCGGCTTGGTCGTATACACCCCCGGTGGCTCATAGGCTTCGGCCTTCTGGGCATCGTCCTGATCAGCATTCCAGTGATCCAATCTCGCGCTTCGGGGCCAGCTGATACCGAAGCGGTCACCGCTTCTGACCCTCTGCCCGTTGAGACGATTACGGCGGCTACTACCACCAGCTACGACGTATCCCGTACCTACACGGGTGAGATCGCTGCGCTTCAGGCGAGTGAACTGGGCTTTGAGCGTAGCGGCCAGCTGACGGCCATCCTCGTTCCCGAAGGTGCACAGGCGGTGGCAGGAGCGCCCCTTGCCCAGCTAGATGTACAGAATCTGCGCACCCAGCGTCTGCAGATAGAAGCCGAAAAGGCCCGCGCCTTGGCCCAGCTCACTGAACTCGAAAACGGCGCTCGCAGCGAAGATATTGCCGCTGCCCGCGCTGCCGTACAGGACTGGGAGCAGCAGATCGCCCTGCAGCGCACTCAGCTCGCCCGCCGTGAAATTCTCTACGAGAAGGGTGCAATTTCTCAAGAGGCTCTAGATGAATTTAGCTTTGGTGAGGGCTCCCTGCAGGCCCGGCTCAACCAGTCTCGCAGCCAGCTTCAAGAACTTCAGAATGGCACTCGCCCTGAGCAAATTTCTGCTCAGCAGGCCTTGGTTCAGCAGCTGGATGCTCGCCTCGCAGACCTCGATGTCAATATCGCCAAGAGCACGCTGAATGCGCCTTTTAGCGGTACTGTCTCCGAGCACAAGGTCGATATTGGCACGGTTGTAGGGGCCGGTCAGTCTGTTGTTCGTCTGGTCGAAAGCGATATTCCTGAAGCTCGAATTGGCCTACCGGTGAGCGCTGTTTCGCAGCTGACGATGGGTGAAGAAAAGACGGTTACTGTCGATGGCGAGCAATACACGGCGACCCTAACGGCTATTTTGCCTGAGGTCGATGCGCAAACCCGCACGCAAACGGTTGTTTTGGCGCTGGAATCTAGAGCGACTGCTCGGGTGAGCCCTGGGCAAACGGCTCGGCTTAATTTGAGCGATCGCATTCCTACCGAAGGCATCTGGCTACCTACAGAAGCCCTCACCCAAGGCATTCGCGGCCTCTGGATGGCTTACACCGTCGTCCCGCAAGGTAGCTCTGAAGTGGAAAGCTACACGGTCGAACCGCAGACTGTAGAGGTGATTCATCAAGAAGGCGATCGCGTTTTGGTAACCGGTACCCTGCAGCCCGGCGACAGGGTTGTCGCTAGCGGTTCTCATCGCTTAGTTCCTGGGCAGGTCGTAACCCCAACCTCAGATATTTCCGCTGAAGTTTCCCCAGCCTTTGTCTCTGACTAATTATCCGACTGAACGTCTAGTTGACAATTCTCAGCAATCATTTTCCAGCAATCACTTCCCAGCAATCACTTCTAAGCAAATTCAAGCCGTAGCGCGCCGCCATGGTCAAATATTTTTACAGCAACAGTCGGCTTCTGATTCTCTCTATTGTTTTGCTGCTTGCCTGGGGGTTGCTCTCCTTTCAAGCTCTTCCCCGGCAGGAAGACCCTGAGCTGGTCTCCCGTGTCGCCGTCGTGCAAACGGCCTACCCTGGCGCTGATGCCGAACGGGTCGAAGCGCTAGTGACCG
>JBCBFY010000296.1:0-2710 GCA_038527325.1 Cyanobacteria bacterium J06614_10 | reverse complement strand
ATTAGCAGAGAAGAGATATAGACCTCAGCAAGAAAAAGGGTGACATGTGACCAGGGCACAAAGACAACCCACAAAGAAGCCTGGTGCTAGCTTCAACAGTCCAAAGCCCCACTAAAGCTACCTAACAACTAAACTAAACAAAGACCCCATAGGTTACTAAAACCTAACAAACCTCAACTATGTACAAGGTCGATCCCCCTGACACTGGCCTAACAACCTAACAGCTAGGTTAACTAATGACACTGGACTGGCTCAATTCAGTATGGAATTAGTGGCTACAACAGGTCCCAAAGAATGACAGTCTCCGTATTGGAAAGCCAAGTCTTTCAAGTAGTGGCTAGCAAAAACGGAATTAGTCTTCCAATTAACAGTATCGATAATAGATTGGAGAGGAACATTACGCAAAAACGCAAAAGACGTTGCCACAGCCCGCACATCATGGGCTCTGACTCTATACAAAGGAAAACAGTCAGAAGGAACCCCTTCATGTGCACGTCGGATCAGGTCTCGAATGAAAAAAGAGATGGCGTTCTTCGAGAGCGGACGACTAGGCTTGCTCACAGAGCAAAAGAGATGTTGATGACCAACTCGCAAAGGTAAAAGTCTGGACACATACTCTTTAAGGGCCCGAACAGGACAGTTAAGGATACCCCTGTCCCGAGGGCCAACAAGAGACGACAGTCCCTTAACAGAGAAGACCCTGGCAATAGGATGGGCACGGGTCTCGTTCTTCGCAACGAAAGACAGAAGGTAGGAGAGCTGCACACACCCCGAGCGAAAGCCAACATCCTTAGATATGGCCTGAAGTTCCCCCATTCGGCGGGCCGAAGCCAGGGCTAACAAAAACAAGGTCTTAATAGTTAGAGCCCTAAGAGGAGCTTGATTCAAAGGCTCAAACTCGGAGGAACGGAGAAACTTCAAGACCACATCCAAGTTCCAGTTGACTACACGCGGGGAGGCAGCAGGAGCTTCCTGAGAAAAGGCCTTCAGTACATCAGACAGAGTCTGATCGGTACCAACACCAGGCTGGACCGAGGAAATGACAGATCTATAGCCCTCGATGGTAGGGACGGCTAACTTCTTCGTCCTAAACAGGAAAATGAAGAATTCTGCCACATCATTCACAGGGGTACTGGCGGCGGAAACTCCTCTATCCAGGCACCACTTCCGGAAGATGGCCCAGCGATGTTGATAGAGCTGGGAAGTGGATGACCGGACCTTCTTCGTTGCCAGTCGAGCGACCTCCTTCGAAAAGCCTTCCGCTCGGAGACGTCGCTCGACAGTAACCAGGCGGCTAGAGCTAGAGTGGAAAGCGCGCCGTGTGTGCGACCTGAGTGGGGCTGACGGATCAGATCGACCCTCTGGGGCAAGAGACGAGGGACGTCCACTGTTAGGTCGAAGAGGCGAGTGATCCAATGACGACCCGGCCAGAATGGAGCGATGAATATGGCCTGGCAGTTCGTCGCAGCCTCGATCTTCTTGAGCACCTCCATGATGAGACCCAGAGGAGGATATGCGTAGACAAAGAGATGATCGAAGGTTAGGAGTCTGACGTCTATGGCCCAAGCCTGAGGGTCCTGGACTGGAGACACGTAGAGGGGCAGGCGAAAGGTGTCTCTGGTGGCGCAAACGTCCAGGAGAGGAGTCCCCCAAAGACTCCACAGCCGACGACAGACATCCTGGTGCAGGATCCACTCGTTTGGAAGGACCTGGCCTTGGCGACTCAAACTGTCCGCCAAGACATTCCTCTCCCCTGGGATGAAGCAAGTCGATATAACTACCGACTGACCTTCCGCCCAAAGAAGAAGAAGCTCGGCTTCCAGGAACAGTCGCCAAGACCGAGTCCCTCCCTGATGTCGAATGTAGGCCAGTGACGTGGTGTTGTCCCCGAAGACACACACCGCCCTGCCGGAGACTTGGGGCTGCCAGTGGCGCAGAGCCAGACGAACAGCCCTCAGCTCCACATCAATCTGCTGGAGCTGACTCTCCTCGCGAGACCAAAGGCCTGACACCTGGAGGTGGCCCAGGGTGGCACCCCACCCCTGAGTGGAGGCGTCCGAAAAGAGACTGAGAGGTAGAAGGTCTCTCCAAATCGGAACCCCTCTGCTCAGCCGAACCGGATCGGACCACCAAACCAGGTCCTCCAGGGCCCCGCAAGGGACTGCAATCAGCGTGGTCTTCGGAGACGACACCATGTCCCAGTTCGCCCTGAGGTGGAATTGGAGCCGGCGCATGCGCAGCTTGGCTCCCGGGACGAACTGCTCCAACGAGGTCATGTGGCCTAGAACTTGTTGCCACAAGATCGCGGGAGGCCTGACGCAAGCACGAAGCTCGCGAAGACGAGATAGGAAGTTCTCTACCCGTTTTGGGCGAGGGGAAACCCAAAAACGGAGAGTGTCTATTACCATCCCCAGATACACCGCCGACTGAGATGGAGTAAGGGCGGATTTCTGGAGATTCACTAGAAACCCCAGTTCCTGGGCGAACTGGAGAATCAGACGAACATCCCTCAGGAGCTTCTCCCTCGACTGATCCAGGACTAGCCAGTCGTCGAGGTACATCAGCACCCTGACGTTGGAGAGACGCAGCCACCGCCCCACCTGGGTGAACACCCGAGTGAACACTTGCGGGGCCGTCGAGAGGCCGAAGCACAGAGCCCGAAACTGATATACGACTCCCCCAAAGACGAACCGGAGATACTTCCTGGAAG
>JBCBFY010000295.1:0-2719 GCA_038527325.1 Cyanobacteria bacterium J06614_10 | reverse complement strand
ATACATATAAATTCTCGGCGGCAGTTAAATATGTACATACTACATCTTCGATGGTTTCTCTCGACCATGCCAATATCGTTCCAGTAATTCCAATGGCTCGTCAGTGACACCTAGCACGACAAAAGGTAATGACTCGTTTATCGAAACAAGCCATTACCCTATGCATTCAGACAATGGAATTGACCCATAGATTCTGAAGAAAAATGTAAAGCTACGTCATTTAAAAGCCTGCTTCACGGAAAGACTGATAGGCCTTTTCTGGGTGGTACAGGTGGCACTGGCTGGCGATGGACCACATGAAGGGCAGTGTGAACTTGCGCTCAATGATGTGCTCGCCCCAGTTCTCTTTGAGGTTGGCGTGGGCCTTGCGCAGGTTGTAAGAAGGGATGCCCGTGGAGACGTGGTGCGGAATGTGCACGTTGATGTCGTGGCAGAGGAATTCGATCCAGCGGGGATAGGTGCAGTGCACGGTTCCGGCTAGCTGCGCTTCGCCTGCGTTCCACTCGGCGCTGGGGCGGAACTGAATTTCGGGAATGGTGTGGTGCACGATGGTGAAGGTGCTCATCCAGAAGTGATAGACCATCCAGGGCATGAGCCAGAACTTAACGAAGCCCCAGAGGCCGGTAGTTGCAATCAGTGTGGGGAAGGCGATTAGGGCGAAGATGACGACGACTGCGATAGAGAAGGCTGCTTTGGAACGATCGCGTGTCTTAAAGTTGCGCAAGTCAAAATGGTACAAAGCCCAGTGTCCGATAGACCCGACCCACCAGAAGTAGCTGCGGATGCTGCGCTGGAGAAAACGCATGACGGTACCATAGCTGGCGTACTCATCAGCCTGCAGTGGCCGCCAAGCATTGTCTTCCTCCATTTTGTTGGTGTGGAGGTGGTGATGGTCGTGCAGTAGGCGCCAGCAGTGGAATGGGTAAATCAACGGCAGAAAGGCGATGTGACCGACTAGGTCGTTCATCCAGCGACGTTTGGCAAAAGAACGATGGCCCGCGTCATGCCCAATCACAAAAAAACCGGTCAGTGCGGTACCGGTAAAAAACCAAGTGAAAGGCAGTAGGAACTGGGGCAGAAAAATAATCGCACAGTAGCCTAGAATAACGGCTGTAACGCTGATGAGCACGTGTCTCCAGGCTTTGTTCTCATCTTTCTCAAAATAAGCCCGAGGCAGGCTCCGAATGATTTCTGTCAGCTGCAGAGGCGCCTCTGTTGGCGTAGGGTTTGCAGCAATGAACCTTTCTGTCGTAGCAGTCAAAAGTCAACACTCCCGTGAAAATCGAAAAAGCATCTTTTTCTTTTAAGCAATGTTGCCATGAATGAAAAATGCTTTAGAAACCTTAACATTTATACCATTTGGCGGTCGGCACCTTGGGGCTTGTCTGCCACGTCCCGCAATTTTTGCCATAGGATACTATCAGCGATCCTTCATCCCTGCTCATGAGCCTGATCACCTTTCAATCTGTCAACAAGGACTTTGGCATCAAAGAGGTGCTTCGGGAGGGTTCCTTTAGCATTGAGCCCGACGATAAGGTGGGCGTCATTGGCGTCAATGGGTCTGGCAAGTCTACTCTGCTCAAGATGATGGGCGGGTTGGAGCCCATCGATAGCGGCCAGCGAATAATTCGCTCTGGCGCGAGGCTGGTGTATTTGCCGCAGCAGCCAGATATCGATGAAGATCTGACGGTGCTCGATCAGGTCTTTGCTGATTGCGGAGAACAAATGCAGTTGGTCCGTGAGTACGAAGCGCTTTCGCAAAAGCTGTCTCAGGCGGATAGCGCAGACCTTGATCAGCTGATGAATCGGTTGGCCGCTGTGGGCGAAAAGATGGAGACGGCGGGTGCTTGGGAGCTGGAGACCAATGCCAAGATTATTTTGAGCAAGCTAGGGATTGACAACTTTGAAGCGCGGGTGGGGGACCTATCGGGTGGGTACCGCAAGCGAATTGCCCTGGCGACTGCGCTGATGAGTGAGCCGGACCTACTGCTGATGGATGAGCCGACGAACCACTTGGATGCAGAGTCGGTGGAGTGGCTGCAGGGCTACTTGGCACAGTTTCGGGGCGCGCTGGTGCTGATTACCCACGACCGCTACTTTTTAGACAAGGTGACGAACCGGATCATTGAAATCGACCGGGCCGATCTCTACACCTACTCGGGTAACTATGCTTACTACCTGGAGAAAAAGGCGGAACAGGAGGCCTCTGCAGCTAGCTCTCAGCAAAAGTTTAAGGGGATGCTACGGCGGGAGCTAGCCTGGCTACGGCAGGGCCCAAAGGCGCGGAGCACGAAGCAAAATGCGCGGATTCAGCGAATTGATGAGATGAAGGAGAGAACCTTCAAAGAGGCCCAGGGCAAGGTTGAGATAGACACGGCGGGGCGACGGATAGGGAAGAAGGTGATTGAGTTAGAAGGGGTGAGTAAGTCGTTTGGCGATCGCACCCTGATAAAAGACTTTACCTATGAATTTACGGCGAGCGATCGCATTGGCATCATCGGTGGCAATGGCGCGGGCAAATCTACGCTGATGAACATCATCACCGGCAAGCTAGAACCTGACAGCGGTACGGTAGACATCGGCCAAACCATTCACATCGGCTACTTCAATCAGCACTCAGAAGAACTGATTGAGGCTCGTAATGAGAATCAGCGCGTAATGGACTACCTCAAGGAAGAAGGTGCCTTTGTCACCACGGCAGACGGTAGCCAGATTAGCG
>JBCBFY010000294.1:0-2730 GCA_038527325.1 Cyanobacteria bacterium J06614_10 | reverse complement strand
CCGTAATGTGGATTAGGATAGCCAATCCACTCTCTTCTTGTTACCTAATACCCAATCCCTTTTAGGGCGAGTCTTCACCTTCGATACCGAGGGTTGTACTGGATGTCTGCAAACTACATCATCCTGACAACTTATCCTCTTACTGATCGGGTGGATTTGTTCGGGAATAATCCGAATGGATCATCCATTCCTATCTAATTACCTCAAGATTACCTTAGTAGATGGGTATCCCGTATGCAATCTCCAGCCATGCCAGCGGGCATGTAGGATGCACCACGGTACCCCCCTACCCTATTGTTGACACTCCCCCGAATTGATGAACATTCGGGTGTGCCCGCGTGCCCCAGGCGGGGACTTTATTCCTGGCCCATGATCTTGCTCGCGAGCTCCTCGTGCTGGGCCCTCGGCAAGAACTTGGTGAAGATATCAGCATGCATCTCTTCTGAGTCGCAGTGCATGATCTGGATCGTTCCCATTTCCACATATGAACGCACATGGTGGAATCGGATCGCGACGTGTCGAGCTCTGGCCTCTGACTCCGGATTCGATGCTACGTAAGCAGCGGATAGGTTGTCGCAATACATCGTCATTGGTAATTTTACGGAAACTCCCAATGAATGGGCTAGTTGGAGGACGTAGAGGGTTTCCTTTAATGCCTCACTAAGTGCTATGAATTCGGCTTCGAAAGTACTTGTTACCGCGCACTTAATCTTTTTCGAAGACCAGACAATCGGCGTAGAGTTGAGGTATATGACGAACCCGGTGGTAGATTTGCGTTCGTCAGTTTCGCCCGCGAAGTCCGCGTCGGCGAACGTGGTGATTGTCATGTCTTTGGCTATTTGCTTTAATTCGTTCCGTAATTGGCTCGAAATGGAACCGTCACTGTTCAGGGATAGTGGCTCCATGGGATTGATTTCATCCTCGACCAAGCATGGAATTTCATCACTTGCTTGGGTGACTTCCTTTTCTCCTTCAGCTTTCTGGAACAACTTCCGACTTGGAGTACGCGCTGATGGAGGTATGTTCATCTCGCTTGCATCGACCAATAGTGCTTGCTCGGCGGTGCGTTCTAGGTACCCAAGTACCCTCCATGCCTTCGCCAGGTCTTGATCGCTTGGTTCGTTTGCACGCTTCGCCAAACAGTGTGTGGCAAACGTGATGTCTGGTCGCATGCAGGTACTGAGCCATTGGTAGGCTCCGACTAAGGATTGGTATAGCGTTTTCTGCTCAGATGGCAGCGGTTCTCCATCCTGTGCCTTGTCGTGTTTACTACCAGGCGTTGTGTGTCGTTTTAACGCGTTGCGTCCAACCCGGCTGTGCCTTTTGACCAGCTTCTGGACGTACTGCGTCATATCGACTCGGAAGTGGAATACTTCGTCGACCTGAACCTTGTTGAACTTCATCCCGAGGAAGGTTTCTATTGGCCCGTCGTCTCGACAAGTGTAATATTCCTTGAGCTCCCCCAAAGTCTGGGAAACCAAGGTGTCGTCTCCGATCAGGAGTAGGTCGTCGACGTACGTGGTTACCAAGATGGTGGTTTCTTCGTGTACTTTTGCCCAGATGCAAGGGTCGATTATAGTCCGCACGAAGCCCATGATCTCTAATTTCTCTTCCAGCTCCAGGAACCAGCATACTCCTGCTTGCTTGAGTCCATAGATTGCTTTTCGTGCACGGAGTATGGCTCCAGGCTTTGGGAAGAAATCAGGTGCTCGGAAGTAGATGTCGGCGTCGATTGCCGCATTGAGGTACGCCGTACTGATGTCCGTGGAGTACACTTCCATGCCGTAATGGGTCGACATTGCGAGTAGTAGCCGTATTGATGAGATGCGTACTACTGGCGAGTAAGATTCCATGTACGTGTCCGGGTCTTGAAGATCTCCTCTGGCTACCATTCTTACTTTGAATCGTAGGTCTGATTTGACATCGTAGAGTACCATAAGGGGTAAGGCTTTGGCTCCTTCTGGTAGATAGTCGACTTCTTCAAATACTTCCAGATCTCTCATGGCATTCAATTCTTTGAGTTCTGCTGCTCTCCACTGCTCTGACTCCGGTGTGCTCATCGCTTGCGCGTGGTTCTTTGGTAGAAGATATCCTTCCTTGTACTTGGTCCTTTTGGCAGCTCCCGATGTTATCTCCGGGAAGGCCAAGGTAGCAGTGGTTTGGTTTCTTTTACTTCCTTCGGGTAGGATGTTTGCTTCGTCGATTTCGCTGTTCAATGGTACTCCCCCGTCCTTGGGAGTCGAGTAGTGCTCAGCGTCCTCGATTCCGAGTTCTTCCTCATCTCCGTCTTCATAGGTTACGCGGAGTAAGGTGCCTTCACTCGTGGTAGTTCTCGTGCTGACCACGGTGCCTTCGTACTCATATCTGGTGTTGGTACCAGGGGCGCAGAAGGTACGATATACCTTCTTCCCAATCCAGCTTTCTTCCTCATTTTCCTCTTCGGCTTCGCTCTCACTTCTCTCGTCAGTATCCTCGTCCCCGTAACTCTCGACTATTCCCACTGTGTCCTGACCCTCGTCTTGTTCGTGGTCATCGTGGTTCGGGACCAGTTGTCCCGTTTGCATGTGGTTCCTCGGATGAGGCTGTACTCTGTACTCCCGTCCGTTTGTCGCGGGTAGTCGCAGCGGCTTGTTCGAGGTCTTTCCTCCCCCAGAAGTGGAACGATGCGCGTGCCAATGAGGGGAAAGCCAGGCCGTGCCATGTGTGCGACATGGGAGGTCATGGTCGTAG
>JBCBFY010000293.1:0-2733 GCA_038527325.1 Cyanobacteria bacterium J06614_10 | reverse complement strand
CCAAGTGTTACCAGTTTTGAACATGAGGATGCTCTTGCTACTTGTTATGCGCTTGTACTGTTTCTTAAGGAAGTTACAGAGGTAAACCTTATATAGCGTCGATTTTTTGACGCTTAGCATAGTCCTTAAGACGAACAGGGTTTGTGTTTCTGCCGCCTAACCCTACGCAGGAGCGGACGAAATTTACAATTTGGGCAATGATGCCAAAATACTGACCGCCGCTCAGCTCCATGTTAGGCGTCACGCAGCACGTAAGAACAAATCATGAGTGATGAGAGTAAACCTGAATTAGAGAGACTAGATCCCGAGTCCGAGGCATGCTCGCACGATCTTGCAGCGGTGGTCAGTGAAGAACTCTATGCACGTATCGCAGTCGGGAACGACCCATCTACTCCAGCAGAATGTCAGTTGATTGCGGAACTCATTACAGATGCAATTCTTGACGGTTTTGTTATTCGACAACGAACGTCACCTCGATATCGCTGGAAGCGTACTGAATAAGTCTGAGGTCTCCTTAAGATAGGATGAGTCCGTTTGCATTAACCTGCTCACCTACATCTTTAGGGGACACGAATACGGTGCTATAGTAGTGTCATGGCGGCTGATTCATCTTTTCGGGTTGTGATTGATACAAACGTGGTATTCGAGGGCTTAACTAAGCAGGGCGGCGCTGCTGGGCTAGTTATAGATGCATGTTTGGCTGGTCTATTGACCGTTTGTATTTCTAATGCCCTCGCTTACGAGTACGTCGATGTTTTATCCCGTAAGCTTTCCGAAAAACGCTGGCAAACGCTTCGACCCGTTCTAGGCAAATTGCTGGAGATTTCTCAGTTTGTACCAATTTACTATTCGTGGAGACCCACGTCACCAGATCCGGGCGATGATTTAGTTGTGGACTGCGCCATGAATGCAGGGGCAACTGTCATTACATCCAATCTGCGTGACTTCCGAAATGCTGAAGTGTCGCTAGGCTTACAAGTTATGCCCCCAGTTGAGTTAGTTGCCAAGTTAGCAGGAAATGGAGGTGAAGCATGAGTCGATTAACGCTTCGATTGCCAGAAACACTACACCAGCAACTGACTAATTTAGCTGAAGGTGAAGGCGTTTCCTTAAATCAATACATTGTCTATGCTCTGACACGACAGGTAACCCTTGCCTATTCTGTTAGTGAAGTTCCTAAAGAAGAGGTTCAACAACAAGAACTATTATTCCAAGCTTTGATACAAGACCTAGGAAAGGTTGCTTCATCTAAGATTGCGACGGTACTGAGCGAACGGAAAACGGTTCCACTGGAAAAGGAGTTGGACTCTAATACGGTTGCGCTCCTTCAGCAAAGGATACAAGACGCTGCTAAAGCACCATCACAAACAGACGGCGGTGCCTAACACTGCGTTGCAACGGCGGAGCATAAGCAATTGAGCAAACCCCAAAGTTACTACCGCCGTTGAACTTTGCCGTTAGCTGCGCAGGGAAATGGTGAACCAAGCATCCGAAATCGTTCAGCAAATACTATCGCTTGAGTCTAGTTACTCGACCACTCTCGTCGCAATTGACGGCAAGGGCGGCGCGGGCAAATCGACTCTCGCCAACATCTTGGCCTCTCAGTTGGAAACGGCCGGACGGCGCGTGGATATTGTGCATTTCGACGATTTCTACCTACCGTCGTCGCTCCGAATGAAAGGTGAGGGCGCTGAAAAACCAATTGGCGGCGATTTTGATTGGGAACGGCTCCGCGCTCAGGTTCTCGAGCCTCTTCGCGACGGGCGAAAGGCTCGTTTTGAGCGATACGATTGGTGCAAAGACATGCTTACGGAGGCTCAGCATATATTACCTGGCGCGATAGTAATCATTGAGGGTATCTTCTCGAGTCGTGACGAGTTGGCTGCTAAATACGATGTTCGAATTTGGGTCGATTGCCCGCGCCAACTGCGGTTGAAGCGCGGGATCGAGCGGGATGGAGAATCGTATCGAGACCGTTGGGAGCAGGATTGGATGCCAAGCGAAGATCGGTACGTGGAAAACCACCAACCGATCGACCGAGCAGACTTCGTAGTTAGCGGAGAGACCAGCTAACAAGAGTTTGCAGCTGACAAAGTCGTTTGTCACGCGCCAAACGTTTTTGCGACTAAAATGAACGCTATGCCACTAAATCTTGCGTGAGTACAGTCGCCTAAAGATTACTTATGAGCGTTTGGAACTCAGGCAATTGCAGTTCTGTAGTATCGTGTAGTCTCATCGACAAGGCTTATAGATGCTTGCGCGGAGACGTTTGTGCGGCAGTGCTCTACTCAAGTTTGTAAATCAGACCAAATGCTAACAAAAGAACAAATTGAACTGTTCATTACTAACGGATATGTTCGAGTCGAGCAGGCATTTGAAGTGGACCCAATAGACTGAACAACTTGAAAGGCCAGTTAAGTTCTAAAAGGTCTACGTAGTTTGTACGCTTTCAACAACTATTACACATCCCCATAGATTTCATCCGGCGTCCGATAATTCAACGACTGATGGAATCTCTGACGGTTGTAGAACTGAAACCAAGCGGTCACTTCTTTCGATAGATGTTTCCCGTCATCAAAGGCTTTGAGATAGATCAACTCGTACTTGATAGAGCGCCATAGCCGTTCAATGAAAATGTTGTCGTAGCATCGTCCGCGTCCGTCCATAGAGATCTTGATATCAGCCTGCTTAAGCGCCTGTATAAAGGCATTCGCGGTGAACTGAGCACCCTGG
>JBCBFY010000292.1:0-2734 GCA_038527325.1 Cyanobacteria bacterium J06614_10 | reverse complement strand
CTGGAATGTTGATATTTAAGCCTACGCCGTCTGGCAGCAGTGGGGCATCGGGCTGGCGACTGTCTGAAAGCTGTTTTACTAGGTCGACAACAAAGTCTGCGCCGAAGTCGTAGGCGCCCTCAAGGGCAGCTTCGTCTACATTAAAGGCTTCGTCGCGGAGGGTGCCTGCGCTGACTGCGATCGCTGGAATACCTGCGCGAGTTGCAGTCGTTGCCGCGCTCACCGTGCCCGAAGAGATGGCAATCGGCCCGACGTTTTCACCTTCATTAATGCCGGAGATAACGAGGTCTGGCGCTTCCCCGTCGAGTATGAATCCTAGCCCTGCCAGCGTGGTGGTGACCGGGCTACCATCTACAAACCACTGGTTAGGCGCAAATTCGACAACCTCGGTTGGCTGAAAAATTTGTTCTACATCTAGCAGGGTGCCGCGACCGCTTTGCTGTTCTTTGGGCGCGACAAACGTGACGGTATGGCCTGCTGCGACTAGCGCATCGTACATGACTTCAATGCCGTCAGCCTCGAAGCCGTCGTCGTTGACGAGCAAAATTTCTAAGGGTTCAAATTCGCCAGGGCGTTCATCGTCAATGGTGTAGGGCGTTTCTACTACGGGTAGCGCTGCCGGTGTGGTTTCAAAGTCGATAGCGAAGGCTAAGAACTGGGTGAACTGGGTCGGGTTGAAGTTGTTGTCGCTGGCGATGATGAGTGACTGACGGCCATCGGGTAGAGCCGGGCCAAACGCTAAGGCCTCTAGGTTGTCGGGGGCGATACCTAGGTCGGCTTCGATGTCTAAAATTTCTCGCTTGATGACTGCCGGATCAATTTCGAAGGGGCCGGGAGGAAGGATTTCACCGTCGTCTTCTAAGGGGGCTTCACGAAATAGGTCGCCTGTGTTCAATACATCTAGGGCGCCTTGGGTTTGAATTTCGAACAGCTTTACGGTGTTGCCTTTACCAACAGAAAATCCACGCTCTAGGGCCAGTAGCGTCCCGTTGTTGTCTATCGCCAGTAGCTCTACTAGGCCATTTGTTCGGAAGGCGTCGGCAGGTTCTGGCGCTTCGGGAACGGGCTCAATCTCATAAACGAAAGAAGCGACGGGTTCACCGGTGGTGAGGTCGTACTTTAGGATGCGAGATAGGCTGAGCTGGTCTACGTCGGCGTTGGGGCCATCTTGAAAGAGGGCGTTTTCAGTCGCTGTGTAGAGAAACTTCTGGTCTGGGGTGATGGTTAAGTTTTCGAAGGCCAAGTTGTTGCGAATGCCGCTTGTTTGATCTGCAGTGGGCAGATACAGCGTTGGGATGGGCAGCTCGGAAATGTAGCTTCCATCTAGGGAAATTTCGCGAATGAAGGGGTCGATGAGCTGATTCGCGTCTCCTTCGGAAGAGATGTAGAGCGTATTGTCTGGGGTGAGTGCAATCCCTTCGGGATCGAGGCTGCCGCTCTCGAAGCGATCGCCGTCTCTATCTAGCAAAAAGGTGACGTCTTTGAACTCAATGTCTCCGTCTTCTAGGGTGCCGCTAGATAAGTCGATGTCGACGGTGTAGAAGCGGGCATCTGAACTGCGGTCATCTGCGAGCGCGTAGTAGAGGCCGCTGACGGCATCGTAGGCAAGACCAGAGAGTCCGCCAATTTCTGTTTGGCTACCTGCCTCAGCGCTGTCCGAAGGCGCTGTAAACAGTGTGCCTGTTGGAATTTGGACCTCGCCAAGCAGCTCGAACTGACTGAGGGATTGGCGGTCTTGTTGAGCAGGTGCTGCACTTTCCATATTCAAATCAATCCTAATGCTGTTGGGATATTACGGGTCACTGTGGGGGCACAGTGCGAAGAACAGAACATTATTTGCAAACACCTGATTCCGTCGCAGAAATAGACAATTTCTGCAATCACACTTCTATACAACTGCGCTGTTGATAAGATCTCTAGTGAGGTCTGCAGCGCCTAGCAATACAACGTAGACAAACTACACAACGAGACCGTGCTCTAAGACTTGATCAGCTCTGCCCCAAGAGTGTACTAGGAACCTATGCTGCTTAGGTAAAGATTGGCTTATGGAAACCTTAATCGCCTAACAAGTACCCATAAAAAATGCCCAAGGGAGAATGCCAAAACCCTTGGGCGAAAAGGAATGAGGGGGTGAAAATCACCACCCACACCAACCATGTTTTAATGCGGCATCACTTCCAAGAAACTAGCGATGGGCGGTTAAGAATCTGACAAGCGAGTGTTAACGTTTCTCTATTTCTAAATTAAGAAAACCTAAAAAGTTGGTAGATAAGGCGATTGAGTGAAGAGAGACGTTGGATTATAACCGCACTTTAACCAAATCTTATTCCTGTTTTAGAGCGCTCTCAACATCTGCGCGATATTCCTCCAAGCAGACTTTACGGCAGAGGATCTTGGCTTGCTATTTATTCTAATAGAAACTATCAAAGCGCTGCTGGCTTTTGGGCTGCTCCTTTTGTTAGGGGATTTTGCGTCGACTTTTGTCTACCATGTGCCAGAACATGCCTTGGGTCGCTTGCACTGCCGGGTGCACCACGAGACGAAGCAGAGCTTTAAGCATTACGCGGTACTGTCGAGTAATCCGCTGGTGATGTTGGATGGGTTGCTGGGGGCACTGCCCTATATTTTGATTGCGATCGCACTTTGGCCACTCTCCTCAGTGGGTACTGTGCTGGGTCTGCTCCTGGGTGAATGTCATGTGGTGTGGCGGCATACTACTAAGATGGGTTGGCAG
>JBCBFY010000291.1:0-2759 GCA_038527325.1 Cyanobacteria bacterium J06614_10 | reverse complement strand
TCTCCTTATCCTACGTGAAACAAGTCGAGCAGTACGCCTAAACTTTTTTCGACGATCTTCGAATTTCATCATGTCCTCATCACGCTCTGTTTCCCCTGCTCCTGTAGCAACGACTTCTGCGTCCGTAGTGCCTCTAGTGGAATCTACTGACGAAGGGAAATGGAGTGCTACTCCTCTTGCCAAGATGAAGGGTGATGTTTCAAACTGGGCTAAGAATATTGCGAAGAGGAAACGGGACTCGGGTGAAGAATATGTCTCCTACGCGACGAAAGCTGTGGTTCCTGCGAAGTCTGTTGGTGATCCTTGTCGATGCCCTCGGAAGTGCTTCGATATTGTTGGAAGGGAGAATATCCAGACCATCTTCAGCAACTACTGGAGCATTCCTGGGGGGCACAACGGTCAATCAGCCTACATCGCCAACAGGATTACAAGGAAGGAAATAGCAAGGAAGACGACTCGTCAAGAAGTGAGTAGGAGGTCTGTCACTCGTGAGTACTCGGTAGTAGTCAACAACAAAGTCGTCATCGTCTGCAAGGTGGCCTTCTGCAGTATCCATGCGGTGTCCACCAAGCGAGTGGATAATGTGATTTCCAAGGTGGGAAGCACAGGAGTGGCTCCTGTAGATCAGCGAGGTGCTGGCCCTAGTTCCAACAAAACTCCTGACGACGTGATGAAGAATGTGAAGGACCACATCCTGAGTCTTCCTACCTGTACTTCGCATTATTCTCGTGCAAAGGCTGTCAAGAAGGTATTTCTTCCTCCTGGCTACACCCACCGCCATTGCTTCAACCTCTACACAGCCCAATGTACCGAGAAAGGTATCCCAGAGGACCGCATCTTGTCCTTCAATAGATACAGAAGGATCTTCTCGACTTTCAACGTCGGAGTGAACCCACCTATGGTCGACACGTGTAGCATTTGTGACAAGATCAACCGTGATCTTGAAAGGGCCGTGAGTGACAACGACGACAGAAGGAAGGTGGCACTCGAGACCGAGAAAAGGGTTCACAGCATTCGTGCGACAATGGCCAGGGAGATTATGGTAGCCTACAGCAACGACGAGGGTGAGGACCTTTTCAGCTTCGCTATGGACCTGCAGCAGACCCTTCCAACTCCAAAATTGTCAACCAACAACGCCTACTACAGACGGAAGATGTGGACGTATAACTTCGGGATTCACGACTTGAAGAATAATAAGGCCCACTTCTACGTATGGAACGAGACGATTGCCAAGAGAGGATCATCGGATATTGGAAGCTGTCTGATGCACTTTATTGAGCATCACATCCCTTCAAGTTTCAGGAAGCTTGTCCTTTTCAGCGACAACTGTTGTGGCCAGAACAAGAACCTGAATTTGTGTCTGCTGTTTCTGCGCTTCATCCACAGTGGGAGGTTTGACTACATCAAGCACTTCTTCCTCGTTCCTGGACACTCCTACATGCCGTGTGATCGTGACTTCGGGAGACTGCAGCAGTTTGTCCATGGTCATGAGGTCTTCACAACGCCCCACTACGTCGAGTTCATGAAGGAAGCCAGGGTCGAGATGTCAACCTTCAACGTCGTGGAGATGGAAAAGGACTCCTTCTTTGACCTTCAACCCCTTCAGGCTATGTGCACCCGCACACAGGTGTTGAAATCCAAATTCAAGGATGGTAAAATGTTCAAGTTCAGCCAGGACTTCAAGCAAGGATTTGGCATCTGGCAGTCCTACAACACAGAAATTGACTCCACGAAGAACATCAAGCTGCAGAAGGGGAAAGGATCTGCCTACAAGCCTGAAGTCTTCGACCTCACCACCGTCAACTTGCCCCTGAAGTACCCTGAAGGAGTGAAGCTGAAGAAGGAGAAGTTGAACGACCTAAGCTACCTGACGAGATTCCTGCCCATCACTTACCAGGGATGGTACACTGACCTCTTTACAGCCCAGGGTCGTATCAGCGAAAATCTCGAGAACCAAGAAGAAGACGAAGATGATGTTCTGGACTACTAGCAAAGGGCATGACAGCAACATCAACAACAGTCCGGACTACAGAAGACGAAGGAGGGTAGGAAATAAATTCACAGTCAACTAACTTTACCTTGTTGAATGGGAATTTATTTTCTAATGGTAAAGCAGCTCTGGTATTATTCACGTACAATTACTAATAATATTATTAATATTAGTAATAATAGTGAATAATACTGGAACAGTTCCAAGCCTGTGAAAATGCTGAGGACCATTAAACCCTAACATAACAAAAAAAGGTCAGTGTTAAAGCAGCTACAATATTATTATCAACGTAATTATTAATAATCATAATAATGATAATAATTATTATTTTTATTGATAATTCCAGTGATAATATTGTATCAGTTCCAAGCCTGAATAAATGCTGAGGAACATTGACCCAAAATTTCATCAATAAAAAAGAAAAAAAAAAAAAAACAGGTGTCTCTCTCTCTCTTTTCTTCTTTTTCTTTTTGTATCCCATCGAAGAAGAAGAAGAAGAAGAGAGAGAGAGAGGAGGAGGAGGAAGAAGAAAAAGAACAACAACAAACAACATCATTCTATTCTTATTCTTATTCTTCTTCCTCCTCCTCCTCTCTCTTTTCTTTTTCTTCTTCTTTGTATTCCATCGAAGAAGAAGAAGAATAGAGAGAGAGGAGGAGGAGGAAGAAGGGAAAAAAACACCAACACCATCAACAAACAGCTGATACAATCGCAGCAGTAACCACGGTGGAACCGAGTGAAGAGTCGACTCTACCGGAACCGACTGGAG
>JBCBFY010000290.1:0-2765 GCA_038527325.1 Cyanobacteria bacterium J06614_10 | reverse complement strand
GCAGACTTTCCAGAAAGAAGCCGACTCTACGGTTCCCCCACCTGAAGTAGTTTGGCTGCGCTGTGGCAATGCACCGACCAATCGGGTTGAGGCATTGCTTCGCTCTGGAGAGACAGCGATTCAAGAACTTTTAAGCGATGCTGAGCTGCACTGCTTGGAACTTCATTAGCGACCGTGCAATGTATCACTGTCTCAATAAGACCGTTTTTGAGACATGTTGGCAGAATGGCAAAAAAGCGGCTTTCATGGCCATTTTTGTGTTTCAAAAGTTGTGTCATAATCATCGTGTCAAAAATAGGGGGTACTTTACGAGTTTTGACACGATGAAAATTGGTTACGCCAGAGTTTCGACGACTGACCAAAATATAGAGCTGCAAACGGACGCTTTGAAAGAGGCAGGCTGCGAGAAGATTTTCAGCGACCGCGGGGTGAGCGGCGCGAAGGCTGAGCGGCCTGGACTGGATAAGGCGCTTGACCATATTAGGAAAAAAGACACGCTGGTCATCTGGAAGCTTGATCGGCTGGGCCGTTCGCTGAGTGACCTGCTGAGTATTGTTGAGGGCTTAAAGGAGAAAGGCGCGAACTTCGCCAGTATCCAAGATGGCTTCGACACTTCTACTGCGTCAGGGAAGATGGTGTTCTCGGTTATCGGCGCGATGGCGGAGTACGAGCGCAACCTGATACGGGAGCGGACGATGGCAGGATTGAAAGCGGCTCGTGCGCGTGGTCGGCTGGGTGGTCGTCCAAAGGCGTTGGATAAGAGCCAGGTGAAGGTGGCGATCGCACTGGCAGAAGCAGGTGAGCTAACGATCAACGAGATCTGCGAGCAGGTTGGGTGCTCGCGCTCCACTTACTACCGGCAGGTGGCAGCTAGACTGGTCAAAGATTAGGACGAAGGGCACTATCTTAAAGCACCATGTACAGCATCAACGAAGAATCGTCACCCGATTCAGAATGATATGGGTCAAATCGATATCTCTAGCGTCAGCGGCTGCTTTCCGACTGGTAATCTCCCACCAGCACGTCTCATTCAGCTAATGGAGTGGCTTTCGCAAACTGCTTATACCGACCTCCCTACTCCAGACTTCTGTGGAGGACTATTGGACGACTTCTGGATTGAGAATGGCAGTTATCTAGCTCACCACTTTGGCTTGTTTCTCCATCAGTCTGACGGTACTAGAGCTGGTTATTGGCTCTGTGATGGTTGTGAAATTGACGACGCGCCTATTGTTATTCTTGGTTCAGGCTCAGGTCAAGGTGAAGTCGAGGTCATTGCTAATTCTATTGAGGAACTGGTTTCTAGAATACTGGTGGGTCGAACGGGAATATGGGAGCTAGATGACCTCTGGAGGTTATATCAGGCTGAGTGTGAGAGTAATACAGATAACACTTCTGCGACAGATATTAGTGAAAATAGTCTCTCGATGCAGCAGTGGTTTACGTCACTCGAAAGCTGGGTAGAGCGTGAATGGAGTCTAATGAAAGAAGCTCGGCAGCAATTACTCTCAAAGACTCCAAAAGACGAACGTCCAAGTCTAGAAGCATGGTTGACGCGATGGTCTGACGAGCAACTCACCGCTCAAGCAGCAAATCCCATCTGTCAAGAAATCTTCGGCATACTGAGCAAGTATTTACCTGACGCAGAAGAATACATCGCTGCGGTTGCTCTCACACCAGAAGGTCAAGCAGCGTTACGTTCAGAGCTAACACCGGATGGCTACATCCCGTGGCGCTCAGCGGATTTTGATGTTTTCGTTGCTGGTTCAAAGTTTGAGATATGGAAACGCTATCGCGGAAGAGTTAGGATTCCCGAAAGCCATCAGCTAGAGCCTCTGCTGCGCCAGCTGCGAACAGAGAGAGCACGCCAGCTGCCGGAGCAGGGACTGTGGTTTTCCGCTTTTCTAAAAGTCTTTCCTGACGGTGCAATTTTGTTGTGTCGTGATGATGAGTATTCTCCTCCAGAATTTTCTGAAGAACAACCAGTTGAGGCAGACTACAGGCAAGACCTATCCGCTTTTCCTCGCTCACCGCGATATACACCATCTTGGCTAGAGAAGGTGCTATCCTAAATGGCCTTTGGATTTGACACTGATGAAGACATACGGTACTGCTGAAAACTATTCATTTATTGAGTAGCTGCGCCCCCGGCAACTACTCAAAAGTGTGACATATCAAAATTCTAGGCAGTAAAGACCGTACGGAAGTGCTCACACACAACTGGCATATCTAGTGAGCGCTCTTTTCCTAATTTTTTGCAGACGCGGCCGAAGAACTCCCAATGTTCCGACCGCCAATATGACAAAGAGCAGTCGCCCTCGCCTTCGGCCTTCGCAAATTCTACGCTCACATCCTTGAATGGTATGACTTCTACGCTAACGGTCTCAATGAGACATAGAGGAGAACCGATCCCATCGGTTACGATAGCCAAATCGCCAACCTGCGGTAAGGAATCATCTACCTTGTAATCCCATAACAGAGAGGCCGTTGCCTGCTTTTTCCCTTCAAGAACAAGTAGAGCTAGCGCATCTGCACTTTTGCGAGTATCGCCAAAACTGAAAACTTCGCAGAGAGGAGTTTCCGGCGTCAGTTGTGCTGAAGATAGATACCGACACCAGAAAGACTGAACCTTGCGACTGCTGTTGTTTTTCTTGTCATGGGGTGATGTACTAGACATTATCGGAAATAGTACTAAATCAGGGAGTCATTGTTCTTTTCCCTTGGTTGTTTTGGTATTGCACCTTATCGACGGTGAGCTAGTCGGAAGT
>JBCBFY010000289.1:0-2833 GCA_038527325.1 Cyanobacteria bacterium J06614_10 | reverse complement strand
AGCAAACACAAAAGATAGAATTCCTTTTAAGGAGAAGAGCGTAAGCGAACTTGTAGGCCAAGCATTAGGTTTTTTGACTCCTGTCATGGTTTGTTCATGGATAAGCTATTTATTGTCGATTTTTGTAGTCAAGAAAGCTTCATCACTTGTAGTGTTTCAATATTTCATACAGATATCTTCTATAGCGAAGTTTTTTTTGGTTGGGCCTATCATTGGATTCTGCTCAGTATTTTTGAGTATCATTATTCTTCGGGCTACAAAAGTCACACCTGGCATCTTGAGCGTATTTCTCTATGCACTGTGGGGTTTTTCAATATTGTCTTTTGCATCATGAATAGCACAAGGACTTAAGCTAACATCAGCATCGAAGTACACAACTCAACAGCGGAGACGGTTTCATTTATTCCCTCCATAGAATCTGCCTCAAATTTCAGACCTTCTGGAACTGTGCAATTGAGGCGTCTCAATTAATGTCTCATTGTAGGCTTATCAATAAGCCTAAGAGATAGCGAGACTTCTAAAAGAAGTCTCGAGTTCATCCATTAGAAGATAGCTCAGTTCTGAGAATAGATAAACGCTGCATCCGTTCCGCCATTTTGACCAACAGCAATCTGAATATTCAGGTGAGCCATGCTTTCTAGGTATCTGGCTGTATACAGAGGTCCTGTATCGACCGGTGCATAACCAACGTTAGCAGCGAGGTCAGCAACTACATGCTTTGCTCTGTCATCGTCACCTGCGACAAAGGCAGTAATCCGATCTCCGTCTCTAAAGGGCTGACTCATGACATCAGCAAAAATAGTGTTGAAGGCTTTAACAACCTGAGATTCTGGCAGAAGACGGCTGACTTCCTCACCCGCCGAGTTTTCTTGACCTAACAGTTTTGGTGACCAGTCAGAATTGATAGGATTTGTACTATCGATAACAATCTTTCCCTTACTTTCTTCTGCGATCGCAGGCAATACGTCAGCGCAAGCAGAGAAAGGAATCGCTAAAGCAATCATGTCCGCAGCTTTGGCAGCTTCTTTGATAGAAACATGTGCATAGGGTAGTGGTTCGGTGGGAACAGAGCGGAGACCAACAATCACATCGCAACCCGCTTTACTAAATAGCTCGGCGAACTTCCTTCCAACATTTCCGAATCCTACGATGGCAATCTTCATAAGCGACTCCTGAATAAGCAACGCAGCAATAAAGACATCAATGCTCCACAATATAGCTACGCTAGTATCTGATGTAAATTAGGTACCTAAAGGTAACTACCATGAACGAGCAGAGAACTGCTGAAGCAAGACCCAACGTTTATGCGGCTATCTGTCCGTCTAGGGAAGTCTTAGCTCTCATTGGAGAAAAGTGGGTAGCACTAGTCATCGGCGCACTGGAAAACAAAACTATGCGCTTTGGTGAACTCAAGCGGGTCTGTGAAGGTATTTCGCAAAAGATGCTCACTCAAACCCTACGCAAGCTGGAGCGTAGCGGCTTAGTCATCAGAACGATGTACGCTGATGTACTGCCATTGAAAGTTGAGTACCACCTGAGTGAGCTAGGCCAAAGCTTGCTACCAATTGTTCAGACCACTAAGTTGTGGGCAGAGAAGAACCTGTTTGAGATCACAAAGAATCAGACACTGTATGACGATGTTAATCGATGACAGCACGCTATCTTGGGATGATCTCACCATTTTGTATTTACTAGGTCAGAAACCAGATGCGAGCTGAAGCTACATTTACCTGAGTAGTTGCCGGGGGCGCAAACGGTCAAGACGGTTGAGCATACTAGCGTTCAGTTACGTAGAAGTATCGCTGCCCTTGACAGCGATATCAAAGTGCAAGACTTCTTCTCGTGTCCCTAGTTTTGTGTAAAGTGCGATCGCAGGTTGGTCTTCGATGTCAGTATTGGCTTGAACGAAAATTACGTAAGCATCTCGAATAGCGGCTATCTTTCTAAGCTCTTCAATCAATCTAGTAGCAATGCCTTTTCGCCTGTAGGCTGCTGCAACCGCCAGATCGTATAGATAGATTTCGCTGCGCTCTTGCTCGAACTTCTTCAATTCGTAAGCAATAATGCCACCGACTACCGTTTCTTCTTCTAACGCAACTAGCGCTAAGAAGTAGTCACTTTCGAGCAGTTGACGTACATACTCTGGGCTAGGTTTCTTGCTGGTATAGGTGTCAAGGTCGTCACAGGCTTCACCGAAGAGCAGCAACAGCGCATCTACTAAGGCTATGTCATCAGCTGTCAGTTGTCGTATCCTGCAGTGAGAGGGCGCAGACATGGCTATTCAAAGAGATGAGTCTAAAACAAATTGCTACACTCTAGAATACTATTTTGCTCCTCCGGCGGCAGTCTATTGACAGAGGATTTCTTTGAAAAAGCTACGTTGCGAGTGCCTGCAACCCAGGCTCATAATTTAATTCAGCTAGATCCTGATGTAATGACTTGGTTTCAGGCTAGGGAAGTAAAGTATAAAGCCCTTATCAACTCAGTATTACGCCGATATATGAAGACCGATGGCAATCAGCAGGCCCACTAACACAACGTTGCAACGGTGGAACATAAATTAGTCAGTCAGAACTTTAAAGGACTGCCGCTGTTGAATTCACTGTTGTAGTTTTGTGTGAAGTTGATAAATGTAGGCATCCACAACTGTCCCCTCTTCAAGCATTACTGGTGTCAGAACTCGCTCATAGTCCTCACCTTCGAACGTGTCAAGGTGAGCCCAGTGCTCAGCCAGTTTTTCTGAACTGAAGAGAAAACCTTTAATTTCGCTACCGTTTTTATCCAAGATGATACCTGGGTAGCCAGAAGCTGCACCCCACCCCTCTTGAATGAG
>JBCBFY010000288.1:0-2877 GCA_038527325.1 Cyanobacteria bacterium J06614_10 | reverse complement strand
GGGGAGAGGTGGTGGCGATCGCACCCGCCCAGCCAGACCATCGAATCCTGGTGGTAGACGATCTACCGGATAATTTGCAGCTATTGTCGGAGCTGCTATCGTCTGTAGGATTTTCGATTCGGCAGGCGCGCAATGGGGCAGAGGCGGTCAGCATTTGGCAGCAGTGGCAGCCTCACCTGATCTGGATGGATTTGCTCATGCCGGTGATGGATGGCTATGACGCGCTCAAGCGCATTCGGGCACTAGAGGCAAGTCGGCAAAAGCAAGAAAGGACCATCGTTGTGGCGCTCACGGCCAGCGTGCTAATGGAAAAAAAGAATGAAATCTTAGCCTTTGGGTTCGACGCTTACATGGTGAAGCCCTACGAAATTTCTGAAATTTGGGCGACGCTGAGGCAGCACCTGGGCGTTGCGTTTGTCTACGAGACGCCGGGGACAGCAGAGCGCGGCCAGTCAGGAGGGTTGACAGCTGCT
Source organism: Cyanobacteria bacterium J06614_10 (assembly GCA_038527325.1). Classification (GTDB taxonomy): domain Bacteria; phylum Cyanobacteriota; class Cyanobacteriia; order Phormidesmidales; family Phormidesmidaceae; genus Phormidesmis. Next base: position 2,404 of record JBCBFY010000288.1, on the reverse strand, counting down.
CGCCCTATGTTTGCAGAAGAAGCCAGCGCGTCCCCCAATGACGAGGCGCTTTTCAACGGGCTTTCGGAGGTATGGCTCCGTGACCTGTTTGAGGCGGCGAACGCACTCAAGGGTAAGCGCGTGCAGCGACTAATTGATCAGCTGCCTGAAGAGGCCGCTGACACGGCACGGCGGCTGCGTCAGTGGGCTGATGCCTACCAGTTTGAAAGGATTTGTGAGCGGGTGAGGCCATACCTATAGCCATCGCTTTGGGCACCGATGGATTAAGCAGAGGCCACGATGTAGTTACCACTATGGCTGTTGGCTTTTTGAAGATTGCGATCGCCCGCGGTCAAAAAGTCTTCTAGCTTTGAGGCGGGGGTGGGCTGGGTGGTCACGATGCCAATGCTGAGGGTAACGTCGCGGTCAGTTGGGGTAGAGATTATGCCAGTGTGGCTGAGCAGGGTTTGGGCGAGCTGCTGCAGGTGGGTATTTGCGGCGGCGGCTTCGTCAGCGTACGTTTGGCTGGGGTCTGAAGCAGCGTCTGGGCGGGGGATAATGACGGCGAAGGTGAGGGTACCGTAGCGGCAGACGAGGTTTTCGGCGGCTCCAGCGGTGGTTTGTTGGATGAGCTGGGCGAGCTGTTTGAGGGCGCGATCGCCTGCCTGCAGGTCTGTTGTTTTGTGGTACTGGCTAAAGTTGTTGAGCTGTACAAACATCAGTGAGAGGCGTTGACGATGTGCGATCGCATTTTTCCAACAGTTTAGTAAATAGACATCGAACCGGCGGCGATTGGCAACCTGGGTGAGTTCGTCGATAGCGGCGAGGCGTTGAAGTTCGTGAATGGCCTGCTGGAGCTGGGAGTTTTTGTTTTTTAAGACGCTTTGGAGCTGTTGGATTCTGAGCTGATTTTCGACCCGTGCGAGCACTTCAACAACTTTGAAGGGCTTTGTAATGTAGTCATTGCCGCCTGCTGAAAAAGCTTTCACTTTGTCCCAAGCTTCATCGAGGGCGCTGATAAAAATGATCGGAATATCTCCGGTCGTCGGGCTGGCCCTTATCTGTTGGCAGACGCTGTAGCCATCCATGTCAGGCATATAAATATCCAACAAAATCAGATCTGGCTTATTGTGGGAAATGGCCTGCAGGGCCACTTGTCCGTTGATGGCCTGCTGCACGTCATAGCCTTGCTCTTCGAGGAGTTCTGAGAGGAGTCGGAGGTTTTGTGGCTGATCGTCTACGAGGAGGACGGTGGCTTTGATTTGTGAGAGGTCTGCTGTGGGAGATGCTGGGGCTGAGGCTTGCCCTACGAGCCCTGGCTGAGCCTGAGGAGCTAGCGCTGGAAAAATGATATTGAGGTCTTCAGGGATGCGCCGCATGGCCTGTGCTAAGGCTGCACGAGCGTTTGCCTTGGTGACCTTAGTGTCGAGGACTTGGGAGAGTAGCTGCCACAGCTTGGGGGCCACATCTTGCTTCACGTATTTGGGAGAATAGCCGCACTCTTTGGCTAGCTGATCGTAGGTCTTTCTTTCTTCGTGAAGTGCGGTGAGCAGTATCTGCCGCTGGAGTTCGCTGCAGTAGGTGGCAGTTTTACGGTATATCAGGGTTTCTGCAAACTCTAGAATGTCGCGGATATCGCTCATCGACATAGCCTTAATTGCGAATATTCGGTCTCTGTCGGCGGTAGAAATAGCAGCTCTCGCCAGCAGCCTAACCACAAACTACCAAAGAAAGCTTACCTGACAGGCGTCATACGTGTTTGTTTACACAGGCTAACGTTGCAATGGATTCAACCGTTGAATGCAGCAGGATGAATAAAACTGAATAAAGCTGAGCTTCAAAGCTGAACTTTATAGGATTTTGCGCGGACGTAAAATCCGCTACGCTCCTCTTTATACTTTTTACTTATCAAGTAGTAGATATTCTATTGAGCTATTCTGTTTAACCGCTTGTTGTATTTATTTTTCTCTATAGATTTCTTCCTCATTGAGTTAGACGACATTGTTTGCTTTCCCTTCGACTGCCGCCATGATGACAAAGCAATTTTGGCTGAAGCCGTTTAGTCCGTTACCCGATGTTCACAGCATTGATGTGGTAGGTCGAGTTTTGCGGGAGCAAAACCAGTTGACGATTAGCTACGAAGTCTTAAGCGATCAAAAGGTCTCGGGGCAAAACAATGTTTTAACGCCGGGTGTTCTTTGGCAAACGATCTGTCTAAACTGTTTTATTTCGCCGCAGGGCAGTTCTCAATACTGGGAGCTTAACTTTTCTCCCGAAGAAGACTGGCTATCGTCTTTTTTAACTGCAGACGAAGATGTTTCGACGTGGGATTTTAGGATTTGCCCGCATCAAGATTGGGCTGTCTATCAGTTTGAAGGGTACCGGCAGGGTAAGCGAGCGGTGCCTACGGTCAGCACGGTATCGT
>JBCBFY010000287.1:0-2913 GCA_038527325.1 Cyanobacteria bacterium J06614_10 | reverse complement strand
CTCCGTGCCGGAGTATTGATAACGCCCCTGTCATAGAACAAGCTCTGGAGGGTTGACCTCTGAGAAGCTATTAAAACGTCCATGGGAAGAAGAAAGTTTTTACGACTCTTTCTTCACACTATGGGCGTTTTGGTTCTGATTTGCTCAGTCTGAGAAGTGGACTTGCCAAATGCCTGCTGCAATCTTGGCTAGCTGCTTTTGTCTGGCTTCAATTTTGTACTCGTCCCAGGTGTCGTAGTGTTGTGCGATCGCTCTTGTGATGTGAAACGCGCTATCTGCGTAGGCGGTGTTATGAATGATGCCAGTCAGGAACCTATCAATTCACTTATATTGGTTAACGTGTAGCCACGCGCTCTGGCACAAAAGACCCTAACGTTAATTTCTGGACTCATGAGCCTAAAAGATCGTATCTCCGATGAAATCAAAGCAGCTATGAAGGCAAAGGACAAGCTGCGGCTGGAAACCGTAAGGGGGATCAAGAAGGTCATTCTTGAGAAGGAGAGCGAAATTCGCGGGAAGGGCCGGGAGGAACTGACGGAAGAAGAGGAGCTGGCGGTGGTTATGCAGCTGGCTAAGCAGCGCCGCGATTCGATTAAGCAGTTTACAGAGGCTGGTCGCCAGGAGCTGGCCGATAAGGAAGCTCAAGAGCTAGAGATTTTAGAGGAGTATTTGCCTGCTCAGCTGTCTGATGCGGAAATTGAGGCAGCTGTAGAAGCTGCGATCGCTCAAACAGGTGCCAGCAGTATGCGCGACATGGGGAAAGTAATGGGTCCCGTCATGGCGAAGCTAAAGGGACAGGCAGATGGCTCCAAGGTACAGGCAATGGTCAAGGCGAAATTGTCTTAGCTAGCTATAGGAATTTCTCTATTGCCGAATTTTTCTCTCGTTGCGATGTCGTCGTCTTCAAAAGCTCTTTTGTTCTTTTGGAAGGATAAAGCAGACGCGCAGCGCCAGCTCTGTGTATCTGTTGTTCCGCCGCGGCGAACAGTTGTCGTGCCGTAACAATCTTGCTGGGGCAGAAACTTTCTGCCCAATTATGTGATCTAGATCATAAGGCAGTGGGAATGTTTTCACCTGGGCTGCCACATAGAGTAGTCGGGCAAAATGTTCCCACTTGATACAAAGTTCGGCAGCAGCTTAAAGGAGATAATCATGGTGCTAAGAGATCGCGCTCGCCAGCTGAAAAATAGAATCGATTTCATCGCGTTTAGACTTCAAAACAATGCAAAAGAGAAGTTTGAGTGTCCGGTCTGTGGGTATGCAGGTCCCTTTATGGATGTTGCGCCTGTTACCGGTGTTAGGAAGCACGCCGCCTGCCCCAATTGTCATGCGCTAGAGCGGCATCGGATACAATTTTTGGTGGTTGAAGAGGTTTTAAGAGAGATTGACACGACTCATTTGAGAATGCTTCATTTTGCGCCTGAGCCCTTCTTTCGAGAGTATTTTTCAAAGCGATTTGCTCAATACGAGAGCGCTGACTTGAGCATGCAAGGTGTTGACTACCACGTGGATATTCAGAAACTTCCATTCGAAGAAAGCGTTTATGATTTTGTCTTTGCTTCGCACGTCTTGGAGCATATTCCTGACGACGAAAAAGCACTCTCCGAGATACGCAGAATTTTAAAACCAAACGGCGTGGCAATCCTGCCCGTTCCAATCGTCGCAGACAAAACAGTGGAATACTCAGCGCCAAACCCCTACGAGGATTATCACGTCCGAGCCCCTGGTCTCGACTATTTCGATAGGTATGAGCATCATTTCTCACGCGTAGACAAGTTCAGGTCTGACGCGTGGCCTGAGAAATATCAGCTATTCGTCTTCGAAAATAGCAGTCAATGGCCAACTGAAGAATGCCCCTTGCGACCTTCTATGCGAGGCCCAAGGCATGTTGATATCGTCCCTGTCTGTTACGCATAAAAGGCTCAAAAAAACATACTGTTTCAGAGAGAGCTACTCTCGTCAAGGCATTCAACGTAACCGGGTTTATCACGAAGTCGCCTTGCCGCTGAGAAAGTTCTCTCTGGAAAATTTAATGTTCTCTATTGAGTCACTGCAACGCCTGCTTTACAGCAATGATAATTCCGCTTGCCCAGTTTAGCTTCGTAAGCAGTAGCCCACGATTACCCTCTAGAGTTTGTATCAGTTCAGACACTTTCGCTTCGTGACCATCAGGCCAATTTTCTTGAGGAAGCATGTCATCAATAATGTAAAGGCCACCAGGCTTGAGAAGGTTGAGTACTCTATCAAGGTGATTATATTTTCCTGTCCAGGTATCTGCAAAAATCAGGTCGAATTGCTGGCCTGTCTTTTCAATGTTCTCAAGCGATGCCACAGCATCTTCGACGTGAAAAGAGATGTGTGGGTTATCGCCTAAGTACTTTTGTGCGATCGCAACAACCGCGCTGTCATTTTCTACAGTGACCAGTTTCGACTGTGCGTCCATACCGCTTGCTAGCCAGGCAGTGGCGATACCAGTGCCCGTACCCAGCTCTAGAAAATATCCAGCAGGTTTACTGGCAGCTAGCGTTTGTAGTAAAGCCCCCACTGATAGCTCCGATGTCATCTGAAACCCAATATCGTCCGTTTCAGACAAGATCTGCTCAACAGCACTAGGAATGTTTATGTCCTGATCATTCATCAGCAATTGACCTCACCAAACCGTCTATGGAAATGTTGGAGGAAATGTTGGATTGAACCCTCATACTAGAGCACCGTAGACAATTCACATTTTCACACTGTTGACCTCAATGAGGCGACTGAGTCTGCTCGATGAACTTCTCAATAGCTTTTAGATAAGACTGTGGGCCAGGCTGATAAATTCTCACATGGTCTGCCCCTGAAATCAAAAACAGCTGCTTCGGTTCGGGCGCGGCATCGTAGAGCTGTTGGCTCATGTGAGCAGGCACCACAGAG
>JBCBFY010000286.1:0-2915 GCA_038527325.1 Cyanobacteria bacterium J06614_10 | reverse complement strand
CCAGTACTCTGCAGCGGCGAGTGAGCAGCAGGCTAAGGCTGGCTAGTACGGCTAGGTGAGTGGCGAGCGCACTCAGCAGGACTGGCCAGCTGGCGCTGTTTGCAACATGGTGTGGGAATGCCGTGGTTAGCCAGAGAAAGCTAGAAAACCCGCTGTAGCTATCGACTCCTAGCATCGCTAAGATTACGGGCCATCCACCAATGACAGCGGCGACAGAGCCAGTGGCTACCCAGCGCCAGTGAGCTAGGTTCATCAGCGCAATGAACTGAACAATCAGTGCGCAAACTAGGAGCACGGAGGCACTCATTAAAAACCCGAAGAGCTCACCATTCATTGAAATCGTGTGCCCTTTCAGGTGATAAACACCACTGCCTAGTAGAAGCATGCTCCCCATAATGCATAGGTTTAGCAAGTAAGCGAGCCAAGAAGGGCTGTTGTCGTGCAGCAGCAGGTCTCTTATGAGACTATTGCCAGTTGGCCTATGTTTTGTATGGCTATCTCTCGATTGCCGATTGCTAGTCGAAGTATTGAAACCCTCGCGAGGGTGCTGATGGCGATATCGAGTCCAATCTAGAAGGGTCTGCTTCGCAGGCAACAGTAAGAACATCAGCACAATGCACCAAATCATCATTGCAAGGCTGTAGCTCCCAAACGCTGTCGTCAGCGAGCGGGCATACTGTGGTTCTTGGCTTACCGGAATGGTTTGCAAATCGAAACCGATAACAATCACCGAAAAGAATACCGTTAGGCCATAGCTTTGTCGCTTACTAATCGTTGTTTTAGTTGGCGACTGAAACTTTCGCTGCAGAGCCACCCAAAACCAAATCCCCAGCGCAACAGCATTCACCATCGCAAAGCCCCAGAACAAGTTGGCATGATGGCCCACCGGGAGCAAAAACCAGCCTAGGTCTCTATACCCGTGCAGACGCTCACCCTGACCAAACGCCCAAGTCGTTCGGCTGTCTAGTCCAGTGATTTCCCAATCGGCCAGCAGATGCAACGGGTTAAATAGACGAAACCAGTCTCCGGCAAACTTGTAGTGTTCAAATTCCCAACCCAGCAGCAGTAACCCGCCGCTGAGTCCAGATATCAGCCAGGTTTGAAAGCCCTGAAGCTTTTCAGCCAGCAGCGCAAACCAGAGCGCAGCGGCATAGTAGCAAAAGGCGATCGCACCCAACAGTGCATAAAACAACCCCAGCCGCCCCATCGGATAGCCCGCCAGCACACCCGCGCTCATGTGCAGTGGCAGCAAAGCGCCCACACCCAAGTACAGCAGCACCGGCACCCCCAGCAGCTTACCGGTCAAAATTTGCTGCCCAGGCTGCGGACTCATCCGCAAAAAGTTCAGCGTCCCCCGCCGACTCTCCTTCGACAGGTCAGCAGCCAGCAAATACACCCCGCCAATAATCAACACCCACACCATTACAAGGCTGGCATCGCGAAAGATATCCGCCCACACAAAGGGCCAGTTGATCAAAGGCTTATCAAACAGACCTGTCTGACAGTAGTCTGCGCCTTCACTGACGAGACAATAGCCACTATTGTTATTTTTATGAACAGGCAGATTAACGAGCGTCTTTAATATCAGCACGCCCTGCACCACGGCAGAGAGCAAAAAGGTAAACAGCAGATTGCGCCATTTCAATCTACCCTGCCATTCGCGCAGCAGCTGGGGGTTCAGCTGTCCGACTTGGTCGAAGGCAGTTTCTGAGAGGCGGCGGGTGAAGGTAAAAAACATCATGAGACTTGCTTGTGGTCTAGGTGTTTAAGAAAAATGGTTTCCAGGTCTTCGCGGGTATGGTGAAACTGACGGATGGGAATGTCCGCTGCAATCAGCGACTTCAGCAGGTCACTGGCCGCTGCTTCATCGCCAGTAAAGGTGACGCACACTTCCTGCTCAGAGACAGCCGTTTGGTCCGCTACCCACCGGCAGCTTTCCAATACCTGCATCAAAGCAACGCGATGACGGCTGCTCTCTTCTGAAGACTTACCCAGCACCCCAATAAAAATTTGCTGACGGCTCAACCGACTGTAGAGATCTGCCAGTGGCGCACTCTCCACAAGGTAGCCCAGCTCCATAATGCCGATGGTGCTGCAGAAGTCGGCGAGGTCACTCAGCACATGAGACGAAATAAGAACTGTCATGCCGCCCTGCTGCAGCGTTTTAATAATGTCTCGAAACTCCATGCGAGCGACTGGGTCGAGGCCAGACACCGGCTCATCTAGCACCAAAACGGAGGGCTGATGGATGATGGCACGCGCTAGGCCTAGGCGCTGCTTCATGCCGCGAGAGAGTTCTGTCGTGCGGCTGCGGTATTTGCTGTGCAGCTGCACTAGCTCCAGGATGTTGTAAATGCGATCGCGCCGATGCCGGTGGGGAATGCCATACAGCCGGGCGAAGTAGTCTAAATATTGCCAAACCGTGAGGTCGTCATAAAGAGGATAGTCGTCGGGCAAGAAGCCGATGCAGCGCTGCAGGTGAGGCAGGTTTTGATCTTGCCGGAAGGGTTCACCCTGAATGGAGATGTCACCGAGCGTCGGCACTTCCGCGCCCACCATCATCGACATCAGCGTCGTTTTGCCCGCGCCATTTGGGCCGATGAGGCCATATACTTCGCCAGGAAACAGGTCTAGGTGCACATCGCTGACGACCGTTTTTCGCTGGAAGCGCTTCGTGAGGCCACGCACCGAGAGCGTCGGCGTTTGGTCGGCTACGTGAGGGGCTAAAAGGTGAGGAGTGGCCATGGGCGAGGGGAGGTAGTGGCGCTGGCAAGACTATCTACTTGAGGATAGTTGATCAAAGCTTCAACGGTGCTGACATATATTTCGGAGGAAACGGTCACTAAATATCACTAGCCTGAAGATGATCCCCTCTGGAGGGGTGGACGCGTAGCGGACGGGGTGGGTTCGGCGAG
>JBCBFY010000285.1:0-2931 GCA_038527325.1 Cyanobacteria bacterium J06614_10 | reverse complement strand
GGGCATTTTGGAAATGTCACGGGCACAGATGTCACGGGCACATGTCACGGGCACTTTTCGGTTTTTTGAGATTTGTCACGGGCATTCTCAAAATGTCACGGGCACTTTTTGTTTTTTTTTTCCACCACATAGGGAAATTTCATTTAAAAGAATACCTTTTGTTTCGTACTAGTTACCCTCGTGAGTCAAGTTTTGCGGCTAAAAAAATATTGAAAATGTATCAGTAGTGTGTATCAGGACAAGATAGGATATGGCAGATGACCAATTGTGAAGTCTTTATAGAAAAAAATCAGAGGGACTTTAAGTCAATATTAAAGAGCTTCAACAAAATCCAAATGAAAAGGGGGAGGTGGGAAGATTGGAAGGAAAAGCCAAAATATGAAAATATGGGACAAAAGAAACTAGACAAACGATCAATATTTATTAGACATTAGACAAAGCCCGAACAGCTCCTATCCACACTTTTTGTTAAATTTCCCTCCCCCTCTTTTCAGAAAACGTTAATAAAATTTACCAATAGCGGGATTCGAACTCGCGTAAAATATTTCTATGGCATGGATCCTAGCCATTATACTTACACGTCTGTCAGGAAAACTATTACAAAAGGACAATTTCAATCTTTCGCCCCCCCCCACTTTACAGGGGTGTTTTTTTGTCATTTTTTCCACCCTGCTAAGTAAAAAATTGAATAAATCAAGTTCTATAAGTTTTTTTAAAAATCCGTTCTGTATGACTCTGTACTGATAAATAATATGTATTATGTTAAATTTTGGGATCAAAATCTTTCAAAATGGCCAAGTTCTTAGGTACCGCAAAATGTCAAAAAAAGGTAAAAAAAGGCCATTTTTTCACCACTTTTATCTTTTTCTCAGCTATTTATGGACCAATTCCATTATAAATACATATTTATAATCCTCATAACTAGGGAAATTAAAAAAAAAAAAAAATGAGATTGGTATCTCAAAAATTTTTTTTTTACCAGACGCGGTCCTTAACGCAAGAACGATTTCTATTTTGGAGCATCCAAGTCAAAGGTCAAGGTCAAGGTTATCAAAAATAGAAAACAATATTTATGTCTATAACTTTGCAGGGGGAATAGATAGAGACTTCCAACAAACAGTGGTGTGGTGTCTTGCGTGTAACCAGCACACTGCATTACTCCCTATGAAGTGACCTTGAAGGGTTAAAGGTCAATGATAAAACGGTAAACAAAGGTCAAATATAAGTTTTTGACCATATCTTTGGAATGCATCATAATAGAATTGTCAAACATGAACCATTGTGTAATATGCAACATTTGCCATACTATTGTCAATACCATTGACCATGAAAGGTCAAGGGTCAAATTGAATGTTGTGAAAAATTTGACCTAAATATTACAGAATCTACAATTTCTTATTGATTGTAGTTAAATTTGGCAGATATATCACCCATAGTGAAACATACACTTGATTCAGTTTTGAGCCCTCTAGGTCAAAGGTTAAGGTCTTGGTCATAAAAAGAGGAAAAAACATTTTAGCCCAAAAATTTGCAAGGGAACAAAATATAGACTTCCCACAAACTGTGCTGCATAGTGTGCAGCTAGCACACTGCATTTGTCCTTATGAAGTGACCTTGAAAGGTTAGATGTCAATATTACACTGAAGGTCACTAAAAAAGTTATCTCAATATTGCAAAATTGACAATTTCTTACCAATGACAGATACTTTTTGTTACAAATATCACGCATAGTCTAACATACACCTGATGCAATTTTGATCCGTCTTGGTCAAATATCAAAGTTAGGGTAGTCGAAAATGTGAAATCACATTTGTGACAAAAACTTTGCAATGAATCAAAATACAGACTTCAACCAAATTGTGCTGCATAGTGTGCAACTAGCACATTCAATTAGTCCCTATGAAGTGACATTGAAAGGTTAGAGGTCAATATTACACTGCATAACATTTTTATATATACATTTTCCTTTATATCTTCGGAAGGCAGTATAATATCAATACAAGAAAGAGGACATTTGACATGCTAGTGCCTATATGTATTAGCCTTCAAAAGTCAAATCGCAAATTGAAGATCATAAAAATCTTAAGCTTGATGTCGTTTCATCCTCAAATTCTTACTGATTGCAGCTATACTGGGTTGAAATATTAGCGATAGTCTAACATAGATCTGATGCAGTTTTTAGCAGCAAAACATGATAGAGTCTTGAAGCTACCTCAGTTTAAGCAACATGTGACTAGCATTAGCCAGAAGTCTATATGAAGTGACCTATAGGTTAATGTCACACCAACCAAGAATCAAAGGTCAAATATGCATTTATACATATATATTTGGAATCTAAAATGATAAAAACTTCAAGTAAAGCCCATTGTCAAATGAACAACTATTGCTATTCAATGTTTTTTTATGAAGTGACCTTCAAAGGTCGAAGTTTAAACTGAAGGTCAATGAAGATTTTGACCTTAGCAGCCCAGCATTCATATTTTGTTTTCCCTATTACTACTGAGCTTGACAGAAATATCAACTTCAGTTTAACATAGACCAGATACAATTTGGAGAGCTGTAGGTCAAAAGTAAAGGACAATATCAAAAATTAAGGTCAAAATATATTTTTGTCTCTACCTTTTGATTGTTATAAGATGAAAACTTTGAACAATCATCCCTGAATAGCTTTTAACTATAGCTATGCAATAGTAGTCTATATGTAGTGACCTTCAAATTTCGAAGGTCAATATCAAGTTCATCTAAGCTTAAACATTGTATGGTAGCATTCACATTTTTTTTAACAAATGCCACAAAACTTGGCAAGGTTATCTTCTTTGACATAATGTATGCCCTATTTAATTTTGGTGTTTCTAGAAAAAATGTGAATGCTACAATACAATGTTTAGGCTTAGATGAACTTGATATTGACCTTCGAAATTTGAAGCTCAC
>JBCBFY010000284.1:0-2957 GCA_038527325.1 Cyanobacteria bacterium J06614_10 | reverse complement strand
CGCTGTCAACACCGTCGTTGTCGTCGTCGACATCTAGATAGTCAGGCGTGCCATCACCGTCAGTGTCTTGTGCATCATCGGGGTTGCCATCACTGTTCGGATCCGGATTCTCGAATTCGCTATCGACACCGTCGTTGTCATCGTCAACGTCGAGATAATCAGGCATGCCGTCACCATCGGTGTCTTGGGCGTCATCGGGATTGCCATCACCATTCGGGTCTGGATTCTCGAATTCACTGTCAACACCGTCGTTGTCGTCGTCGATATCTAAGTAGTCAGGCGTACCGTCACCATCAGTGTCTTGAGCGTCATCGGGGTTGCCGTCACCATTCGGATCTGGGTTCTCAAATGGTGTTTCAACACTGTCATCGTCGTCATCGATGTCTTGGAAATTGGGCTGTCCGTCGCCATCTTGATTTGGCAGCGGTAGCGGCGTGCCATCATCGACTTCGCCAGGGCCGCTACCGGCATCGATGTTGTCGACGCTGTCGTCGAGGCCATCGTTATCGAGGTCGGTGATAGGACCTGTGCCGATAGTGCCGTCACCATCTGGGTCTTCGCCGCCAGCTTCGAGAACGTCCGACAGACCGTCGCCATCACTGTCAAGATCAACCGTGTCAGGAATGCCGTCGCCATCGGTGTCGCCACCGTTGAGTGCAGTGGCTTCTTCTACGGTGTCAGGAATGCCGTCGTTGTCGTCGTCGAGGTCAAACACATCGGGGATGTTGTCGCCATCGGTGTCGTAGCGGAGGATTGTGGTTGCTACGTTGCTGTTGGTATCGCCATCGTTGACGCTGACTGTGAAGATGCGATCGCTCTTTTCAATTGGAGCCGCTGTATTCTCGAAAGCAATCAACCCAATCGCTGCCTGATAATCAGCCAAGGACTGACTGCCAGCCAGTGAAACAACAACTTCACCATTAATGCTAGGCGCCACACTATACGTGATGCCATTGTTCACCACGGTAGCTGTCGTCACGGCACCGTTGGCAAACACGGTCACTGTACCAATCTTCAGCATGTCGTCTGTCTGAGGATTGGTGAAGGTGACAATTGCCGATTCGAGATTGGTATCGTCAAGGTCGGTAATGGCGATATCGCTATCGGCAATCGAGACAGGTGCGCCCCCTTCGGTAAAGGTGCCAGCGTAGTCACTTCCTGGCGTAGTAGAGTCATCACCATCAAGATCGAGCACAGGGGCATCGTTTGTAGGCGTGATGCTCACTTCAATCGTGCCAGTGGCGCTGTCGCCATCGTCATCACTCACTTGGTAAGTGACCGGTGTGGGAGTGCCATCAAAGTCTGGCTCGGGCGTAAAGGTGACTTCGCCAGTGGTTGGGTCAATGGTGTACACACCTTCGTCAGGAACATCTAGCGTCTTGCTATCAGGAGAGAGCGTAGACCCCGTAGGTTCATTAACAAAGACAACAGAAGTGGGATCCAGCATGCCGTCCACATCGGTGTCGTTCGTCAGCGGATTGAAGGTGACAGCTGTATCTTCAGGGGTTGTGATCTCATCGAGAACAGCAACCGGTGGGTCGTTTATATCGTTGACGGTGCCATCGACGGTAGCCGTTGCCGTATCACCATCATCATCAGAGACCTGGTACTCAACGGGCGTTAGCGGACCGTTGAAGTTTAGCTCCGGCATAAAGGTGATTTCGCCAGTGGCTGGATCAATGGTGTACTCTCCTTCGTTAGGCACTGTGAGCGTCTTGCTATCAGGAGAGAGCGTAGATCCAGCAGGCTCATTAACAAAGACAACAGAGGTCGGGTCCAGCGTGCCGTCAATGTCACTGTCTTCACCTGGGGCATCCGTCAGCGGATTAAAGGTGATGGCGGTGTCTTCGTCTGTGGTGACAGTATCGTTGACGGCAATCGGTGGATCGTTGACATCTTCGACGGTCACTTCGATAGGCGCTGTGACCGTGTCGCCATCATCGTCTGATACCTGATAGGTGACTGGCGTTGGTGTCCCGTTGAAGTCTGGCTCGGGGGTAAAGGTCACTTCACCAGACACAGGGTCAATGCTGTACACGCCTTCGTCAGGTACTGTGAGCACCTTGCCATCGGGCGACAAAGTAGACCCGGTAGGTTCATTGACAAATACAACAGAGGTCGGGTCGAGCGTACCGTCAACGTCACTATCGTTGGTCAGCGGGTTGAAGGTGACAGCGGTATCTTCAGGCGTTGTCACCTCATCGAGAACAGCAATCGGTGGGTCGTTTACATCTGCAACAGAGAGCGTGCTGGTGGCTACGTTACTAATGGCATCGCCATCGTTGACGCTAACCGTGAAGGTTCTATCTGTTGTGTCAGGGTTCTCACTGGTGTTCTCGAAGGTGATGTCTTCGAGAGCGCTTTCGTAGTTGGTGAGTGTGTCGCTGCCTGCAAGGGCGATGATTACTTCGCCATTCGTGCCGAGGGAGACATCGTAGGTGATGCCGCCGCTGGTGATGGTTGGAGTTGCGATCGCACCATTTGCAAACACCTGCACTGACCCAATGCTCAAGACATCGTCTGCCTGAGGATTATCGAAGGTGACCGTGGCCGACTCAAGATTGGTGTCATCAATATCGCTGATGGCAACATCTGCATCTACAACAGAGATGGGCGCACCCCCTTCGGTGAAGGTGTTGGCATAGTCTGCACCTGGAGCTGTAGAGTCGTCACCATCCAAATCGAGCACTGGTGCGTCGTTTGTGGGGGTGATAGTAGCTTCGATAGTGCCAGTAGCTGTGCCACCATCATCATCAGAGACCTGATAGTCAATAGGCGTTGGCGTGCCATCAAAGTCTGGCTCTGGCGTAAAGGTGACTTCGCCTGTGGTTGGGTCGATGCTGTACTCACCTTCGCCAGGGACATCTAGCGTCTTGCCATCGGGCGACAGGGTAGAGCCTGTGGGCTCGTTGACAAACACAACAGAAGTTGGCTCCAACGTACCGTCTATGTCGCTG
>JBCBFY010000283.1:0-2959 GCA_038527325.1 Cyanobacteria bacterium J06614_10 | reverse complement strand
CGTACATGCGACGCTCCAAGGGCTTTCTGAGGCGAAAGTAATCTCGATGCAGGGTCAGCACTTCCTGACCCATCACAGCATTAAATACCCAATCGGAAAGACTGACTTTGAGTTCTTGCATACGGCCTGAAGTGGTGCTTCGGATGATGCGCCAGCTATCTATCAGCCCAAAACCTTCTGTTATTTCTTCCTGTCCAGTTTTGAGATTGGTTTTGATGCGAGTACCACTCAATCGATCAAAAGCTGCTACCAATTGCTCATAGCCCCGACCATCCGTCTTACGATTGGTTGAGATCAGGAGGTCATGGGCCTTGATGAAGACTTCCCCAAAACTCAGACAGCTAATTGAATGAAAATTCATTATCTTAATTTTATTATGAGGAAGTCAAAATTCAGCGAAAGTCAGATTATCAAAGCGATCAAAGAAAACGAAGCAGGGCGCTCTGCAGATGAGATATGTCGAGAGCTAGGTATAGCCAAAGGGACCTTCTACAACTGGCGAAGTAAATATGGCGGTATGGAAGCCTCCCAGCTTAAAGAGCTCAAGGCCCTTCAGGAAGAAAATGCTAAGCTCAAACGGATGTATGCTGACTTAGCTCTTCAAAACACCATGCTCAAGGATGTCTTGGGAAAAAAGTGGTAAGGCCTTCAGTAAAGAAGCAGATGGCTGCTTATCTCAAAGAGAAGTATAAGGCTAATATCCAACTGCTTTGTCGGACTTTGGGTTTAAATCGGTCTAGTTGGTATTATCAAAGTATTCGAGATGATAGTGAAGTGGAAAGCAAACTCAAGTCTCTGGCTAAGCGCTTTCCGACTCGAGGCTTTGACTGGTATTACCTCAAGATCCGATCTGAAGGCCTGATCTGGAACAGGAAGCGAGTGCTAAGGGTTTATCGTAAGCTCAAACTTGGACTTCGGAGGAAGCACAAGAAGCGATTAAATCGTCCTTACCAACATGCACTCGCTCAGCCATTGACTCCTAATTTTACCTGGAGCATGGATTTTATGTCGGATGTACTAGAAGATGGTCGTAAAGTCCGGATGCTTACGATCATAGATGATTATAATCGAGAAGCATTGGCGATCGAAGTGGGCTTAAGTATCCCCAGCCAAAGGGTAATTCGAATGCTAGAGCGCCTGATTTATGAAAAAGGAAAGCCTGAAAATATTCGAACGGATAATGGACCGGAGTTTACCAGCCATCAACTGGCAGACTTTTGCCAAAGCCGAAGGATAGAGCAATGGTTTATTCAACCTGGTAAGCCCAATCAGAATGGTTATATAGAAAGGTTCAATCGAACCTACAGGGAAGATGTCCTCGATGCTTACATCTTTGAGGATCTGGAGTCCTTGAGAATGATGAGTATGCAATGGCTGGAAAAGTACAATCAGGGACACCCTCATCAAGCTTTGGGAGGAAGAAGTCCTTTAGACTTTAAAGATCATCGGAAAAAGAATTCAAAGGAATTAGTATATGTTAACCCTGTCTAGAAATAGGGAAGTCTTCATTGAGATGATCTTTAAAGTCTAAAGGACTTCTTCCTCCCAAAGCTTGATGAGGGTGTCCCTGATTGTACTTTTCCAGCCATTGCATACTCATCATTCTCAAGGACTCCAGATCCTCAAAGATGTAAGCATCGAGGACATCTTCCCTGTAGGTTCGATTGAACCTTTCTATATAACCATTCTGATTGGGCTTACCAGGTTGAATAAACCATTGCTCTATCCTTCGGCTTTGGCAAAAGTCTGCCAGTTGATGGCTGGTAAACTCCGGTCCATTATCCGTTCGAATATTTTCAGGCTTTCCTTTTTCATAAATCAGGCGCTCTAGCATTCGAATTACCCTTTGGCTGGGGATACTTAAGCCCACTTCGATCGCCAATGCTTCTCGATTATAATCATCTATGATCGTAAGCATCCGGACTTTACGACCATCTTCTAGTACATCCGACATAAAATCCATGCTCCAGGTAAAATTAGGAGTCAATGGCTGAGCGAGTGCATGTTGGTAAGGACGATTTAATCGCTTCTTGTGCTTCCTCCGAAGTCCAAGTTTGAGCTTACGATAAACCCTTAGCACTCGCTTCCTGTTCCAGATCAGGCCTTCAGATCGGATCTTGAGGTAATACCAGTCAAAGCCTCGAGTCGGAAAGCGCTTAGCCAGAGACTTGAGTTTGCTTTCCACTTCACTATCATCTCGAATACTTTGATAATACCAACTAGACCGATTTAAACCCAAAGTCCGACAAAGCAGTTGGATATTAGCCTTATACTTCTCTTTGAGATAAGCAGCCATCTGCTTCTTTACTGAAGGCCTTACCACTTTTTTCCCAAGACATCCTTGAGCATGGTGTTTTGAAGAGCTAAGTCAGCATACATCCGTTTGAGCTTAGCATTTTCTTCCTGAAGGGCCTTGAGCTCTTTAAGCTGGGAGGCTTCCATACCGCCATATTTACTTCGCCAGTTGTAGAAGGTCCCTTTGGCTATACCTAGCTCTCGACATATCTCATCTGCAGAGCGCCCTGCTTCGTTTTCTTTGATCGCTTTGATAATCTGACTTTCGCTGAATTTTGACTTCCTCATAATAAAATTAAGATAATGAATTTTCATTCAATTAGCTGTCTGAGTTTTGGGGAAGTCTTCATCAAGGCCCATGACCTCCTGATCTCAACCAATCGTAAGACGGATGGTCGGGGCTATGAGCAATTGGTAGCAGCTTTTGATCGATTGAGTGGTACTCGCATCAAAACCAATCTCAAAACTGGACAGGAAGAAATAACAGAAGGTTTTGGGCTGATAGATAGCTGGCGCATCATCCGAAGCACCACTTCAGGCCGTATGCAAGAACTCAAAGTCAGTCTTTCCGATTGGGTATTTAATGCTGTGATGGGTCAGGAAGTGCTGACCCTGCATCGAGATTACTTTCGCCTCAGAAAGCCCTTGGAGCGTCGCATGTACG
>JBCBFY010000282.1:0-2968 GCA_038527325.1 Cyanobacteria bacterium J06614_10 | reverse complement strand
CCATCTTAATTCGAAAAGACCTGAGAAATCATGAAACTTATTTATAATTGGGCTTACGCATTGAAATTGTTATGTACAAACCAGGAATATCTAGTAAATAGATGTCATTAACATTGATTGAATATGTCCCTGCCTTTTGTACACACCGCCCGTCGCTCCTACCGATTGAATACGTTGGTGATTGGATTGGATAAAGAGATATCTTCTAAAAAGACATCAAAACGGTAAACATTTGAAAACTAGATTATTTAGAGGAAGGAGAAGTCGTAACAAGGTTTCCGTAGGTGAATCTGCAGAAGGATCATTGATAATAGTGATTTAT
The DNA here is from genome assembly GCA_038527325.1 of Cyanobacteria bacterium J06614_10. GTDB lineage: Bacteria > Cyanobacteriota > Cyanobacteriia > Phormidesmidales > Phormidesmidaceae > Phormidesmis. The sequence goes on along the minus strand of JBCBFY010000282.1, from coordinate 2,646 downwards.
TTAAAATAATGCCATATTTACTCCTTGAGTACTCTTCTCTTTAATTTAGTATTTATAACAAATCACTTTGTGGGAAGCAGTACTAATGTTATTACTATTACTGGTAAGGAACTTTTTTAAGATGCCTTGAATAGTAAGAATCAATGATAATATCTGCTATAATTAAATCTTTTGGTTGCAGCAACTATGAAGAATGCAGCGATATATGAAAATGTACGATGAATTGCATGATTTGGTGACTCTTTAATGATTTTAACGTATTCATTATTGGTTAAATTTGTATGAACAATATATTTGTAAGAGACTTTATTACGTATGGCCTTATTTTATATTGTAAATTTAAAAATATTTCTTAAATTTTTGTTCTTCTGTGTATATGGGCTGCAGACTATTAAAATGGAACTATTATTTTGTAATATATATTTTAAATATTAAAATCCAAATATTATTTTAAATAGATACATAAATTCTATAATATTTGACAAAATATTCCATATATTTGTAAGTATTGATTAATTTATGTTTTATGTATAAATATAATCTAATATTTTTATTATTATAATTAAGACACCCAAAGTTTATTTAGGGCTGTTTATAAATGCAAATAAAAAAGCAGTAAGATCATCTCACAAAAAAATTGATTGTGAAATAGAGGCGCATCTGAATGAAGAATATTATTTTTACTCATTTGCTTTTGTGAGAACCTGTTGAATTTAAACATATTACTAGGCAGCGGAATTGAAATAAGGTTGGACTTTCTAAGTAATAGCGAATGAATAGAACCTTGTTCAAGCCGTAAGTTCATTATTAATGGATACTAACATGTAGTTAAACAAGCTGAATACCTCCAAATTATTGAAACATTTCTTAAACATAGGATACTAGAGGATGGAAATCCCGTATTTTTCTAAGGGTGGCTTTTATCTCATCTATCTTTAGAGTACTTCTCCCTGATACTAGAGCATTAAGAATATGTTGATATACATAAAATGATATAGCTCTGATAAGGGACCGTTAGCTTACAAGTACCGTGAGGGAAAGATGAAAAGAACTCTGGAGAGGGAGTTAAATAGTTTATGAGCTTTTTAGTGGAAAGTGCATCAAAATAATCAGCTTTACTTTGATATAAAATAAGCATTACAACTTCATTAAAAGTTTCTATTTATAATAATCTATAAATTAGAGTGCTGTGTGCATATATCAAAGTAAAGCTGATTATTTTGATGCACTTTCCACTAAAAAGCTCATAAACTATTTAACTCCCTCTCCAGAGTTCTTTTCATCTTTCCCTCACGGTACTTGTAAGCTAACGGTCCCTTATCAGAGCTATATCATTTTATGTATATCAACATATTCTTAATGCTCTAGTATCAGGGAGAAGTACTCTAAAGATAGATGAGATAAAAGCCACCCTTAGAAAAATACGGGATTTCCATCCTCTAGTATCCTATGTTTAAGAAATGTTTCAATAATTTGGAGGTATTCAGCTTGTTTAACTACATGTTAGTATCCATTAATAATGAACTTACGGCTTGAACAAGGTTCTATTCATTCGCTATTACTTAGAAAGTCCAACCTTATTTCAATTCCGCTGCCTAGTAATATGTTTAAATTCAACAGGTTCTCACAAAAGCAAATGAGTAAAAATAATATTCTTCATTCAGATGCGCCTCTATTTCACAATCAATTTTTTTGTGAGATGATCTTACTGCTTTTTTATTTGCATTTATAAACAGCCCTAAATAAACTTTGGGTGTCTTAATTATAATAATAAAAATATTAGATTATATTTATACATAAAACATAAATTAATCAATACTTACAAATATATGGAATATTTTGTCAAATATTATAGAATTTATGTATCTATTTAAAATAATATTTGGATTTTAATATTTAAAATATATATTACAAAATAATAGTTCCATTTTAATAGTCTGCAGCCCATATACACAGAAGAACAAAAATTTAAGAAATATTTTTAAATTTACAATATAAAATAAGGCCATACGTAATAAAGTCTCTTACAAATATATTGTTCATACAAATTTAACCAATAATGAATACGTTAAAATCATTAAAGAGTCACCAAATCATGCAATTCATCGTACATTTTCATATATCGCTGCATTCTTCATAGTTGCTGCAACCAAAAGATTTAATTATAGCAGATATTATCATTGATTCTTACTATTCAAGGCATCTTAAAAAAGTTCCTTACCAGTAATAGTAATAACATTAGTACTGCTTCCCACAAAGTGATTTGTTATAAATACTAAATTAAAGAGAAGAGTACTCAAGGAGTAAATATGGCATTATTTTAAATAAATCACTATTATCAATGATCCTTCTGCAGATTCACCTACGGAAACCTTGTTACGACTTCTCCTTCCTCTAAATAATCTAGTTTTCAAATGTTTACCGTTTTGATGTCTTTTTAGAAGATATCTCTTTATCCAATCCAATCACCAACGTATTCAATCGGTAGGAGCGACGGGCGGTGTGTACAAAAGGCAGGGACATATTCAATCAATGTTAATGACATCTATTTACTAGATATTCCTGGTTTGTACATAACAATTTCAATGCGTAAGCCCAATTATAAATAAGTTTCATGATTTCTCAGGTCTTTTCGAATTAAGATGG
>JBCBFY010000281.1:650-2970 GCA_038527325.1 Cyanobacteria bacterium J06614_10 | reverse complement strand
GGGTCGGTAGCTCAGGTGGTTAGAGCGCACGCCTGATAAGCGTGAGGTCGGAGGTTCAAGTCCTCCTCGGCCCACCATAAATCCCTTTTTGGGGCCTTAGCTCAGCTGGGAGAGCGCCTGATTTGCATTCAGGAGGTCAGCGGTTCGATCCCGCTAGGCTCCACCATTTCCTGGTGGCATGCCAAAGGATCTGTTTCGAACGGAAGAAGTCATCAGTTTCCGTCCGGCTTCGCCGGTGCGGGATGTTTGTCATTGTATGGGAAAGATCGATCCGCTTCATGCGCGCCTTTTGGTGCCATGAGGGTCTAGCCGACATTGCGCTCTCCTGAGCGTTGTAAGGGTCGATCTGCAAGTAAAACCAACATGTCTGATCAAAGACTACTGCAACCAGTGCGGTGGGCATGCGATGCATTCCCCATCACACATGGGTTTCAGTAGCGATCAAGCGTCAAAAGGGCATCCGGGGGATGTCTTGGCGGTAAGAGGCGATGAAGGACGTGGCACTCTGCGATAAGCACGGGGGAGGCGAGAGCACCCATTGATCCCGTGATTTCCGAATGGGGAAACCCATCTCACCGTTGGCAGGTTCTTGGCGGGTCAGCTTCGGCTGGCGCGCCAGTGGCCTACCAACTTCAAAACGAGATATTTCACACTGAATACATAGGTGTTGAAAAGCAAACCCGGGGAACTGAAACATCTAAGTACCCGGAGGAAAGGACATCAACCGAGACTCCGTTAGTAGCGGCGAGCGAACGCGGACCAGGCCTGGTCTGAAATAACGCGAAGCGTCTGGAAAGGCGCGCCATAGTGGGTGATAGCCCCGTAGCGGTAAAATGAAGACCTTTTCGAGTAGGGCGGGACACGTGAAATCCTGTCTGAACATGGGGGGACCACCCTCCAAGCCTAAGTACTCCTTACCGACCGATAGTGAACAAGTACCGTGAGGGAAAGATGAAAAGCACCCCGATAAGGGGAGTGAAACAGTACCTGAAACCGGATGCTTACAAGCTGAGGGAGCCTACGGGTGACCTCGTACCTTTTGTATAATGGGTCAGCGACTTAGTGTTGCGTGCAAGCTTAAGCCGTTAGGTGTAGGCACAGCGAAAGCGAGTCTGAATAGGGCGCCAAGTACGTAGCATTAGACCCGAAGCCGAGTGATCTAGGTATGGGCAGGGTGAAGGTGCGGTAACACGCACTGGAGGCCCGAACCGTTGAACGTTGAAAAGTTCTCGGATGACCTGTGCCTAGGGGTGAAAGGCCAATCAAACTCGGTGATAGCTGGTTCTCCGCGAAATCTATTTAGGTAGAGCGTCAGACGAATACTCCAGGGGGTAGAGCACTGGATGGGCTAGGGGTCCTCACCGGATTACCAAACCTTACCAAACTCCGAATACCTGGAAGTACTATCTGGCAGACACACCACGGGTGCTAACGTCCGTGGTGGAGAGGGAAACAACCCTGATCGCCAATTAAGGCCCCCAAGTAATGACTAAGTGCGAAAGGATGTGGGATTGCTGAGACAATCAGGAGGTTGGCTTAGAAGCAGCCATCCTTTAAAGAAAGCGTAACAGCTCACTGATCAAGCGATCCTGCGCCGAAAATGTAACGGGACTAAAGTCATTCGCCGAAATTGCGAGCACGTAAGTGCGGTAGCGGAGCGTTCTGTAAGTCTGTGAAGGTGTCTCGCGAGGGATGCTGGAGATATCAGAAGTGAGAATGCTGACATGAGTAGCGACAAAGCGGGTGAGAGACCCGCTCGCCGAAAGTCCAAGGGTTCCTGCGTAAAGCTAATCTGCGCAGGGTTAGCCGGCCCCTAAGGCGAGGCCGAAAGGCGTAGCCGATGGGAACACAGTTAATATTCTGTGGCCATGGAGTGTGTGACGGATTTCGAAAGTTGTATCCCCTTATTGGATTGGGGATGCAGCCTGGAAGTCCCTGGAAATAGCCCTCCTATAGACCGTACCCTAAACCAACACAGGTGGACAGGTAGAGAATACCAAGGCGCTTGAGAGAACTATGCTGAAGGAACTCGGCAAATTACCTCCGTAACTTCGGGAGAAGGAGGCCTCTACTTGGGCAACCAGGATAGAGGGGCACAGACCAGGGGGTTGCGACTGTTTACTAAAAACACAGGGCTCTGCGAAGCCGCAAGGCGACGTATAGGGTCTGACGCCTGCCCGGTGCCGGAAGGTTAAAAGGAGATGTGAGAGCGTCGAATTGAAGCCCCGGTGAACGGCGGCCGTAACTATAACGGTCCTAAGGTAGCGAAATTCCTTGTCGGGTAAGTTCCGACCTGCACGAATGGCGTAACGACTTCCCC
>JBCBFY010000281.1:0-640 GCA_038527325.1 Cyanobacteria bacterium J06614_10 | reverse complement strand
AACTATAACGGTCCTAAGGTAGCGAAATTCCTTGTCGGGTAAGTTCCGACCTGCACGAATGGCGTAACGACTTCCCCACTGTCTCCAGCATAGACTCAGCGAAATTGAATTCCCCGTGAAGATGCGGGGTACCCGCGGTCAGACGGAAAGACCCCGTGAACCTTTACTACAGCTTCACAGTGGCATTAACGATAATATGTGTAGGATAGGTGGGAGGCTTTGAAGCTCGGGCGCCAGTCCGAGTGGAGCCATCCTTGAAATACCACCCTTATTCTCGTTGATGTCTAACCGCGGCCCTGGATGGGCCCGGGACCCTGTGTGGCGGGTAGTTTGACTGGGGCGGTCGCCTCCTAAATCGTAACGGAGGCGCGCGATGGTAGGCTCAGACCGGTCGGACATCGGTCGTTAGAGTGCAATGGCATAAGCCTGCCTGACTGCGAGATCGACGGATCGAGCAGAGACGAAAGTCGGTCATAGTGATCCGGTGGTCCCGAGTGGAAGGGCCATCGCTCAACGGATAAAAGGTACTCCGGGGATAACAGGCTGATGATGCCCAAGAGTCCATATCGACGGCATCGTTTGGCACCTCGATGTCGGCTCATCACATCCTGGGGCTGGAGCAGGTCCCAAGGGTTCGGCT
>JBCBFY010000280.1:0-3046 GCA_038527325.1 Cyanobacteria bacterium J06614_10 | reverse complement strand
GCCAGCTTTGGCAATGCTGCCTGTGCAGAAGTCCTCTAGGAATGCGATCGCTTCATCCTTTGACAGAATGAGTCCATATTCCCGCTGGTAGTAGGTATTGATGCGGCATTCGTCGGTAATTTGCTGTGAATGGCAGGGTGACGCTAAGTTCAGGTCGCCTAAATTAGCGGACATTACCATAGCCTTTGCATAGGCTCGTTGCTGGCCGTCTGTCTGTAACTTTTCCAGCGTTTCTTGAATTTTTCTGGCAATGTACCCAGACTCTAAGCGAGTTGCCTTTGCGGGACTTTGACTTTGGACCGCTTCTTCAGCAGGCTCCACTGGCTGCTCATCAATGGCCTCCACCGGCTGCTCATCCCTATCCTGAGCATCCCCATTATTTCCTACATCATTGGCCACGCTACAGCTTCTCAATACTTACCTATTAATTCTCTATGTATTCCTTGTTTTTCGCAATAGTTCCGAGGACTTCTCGTGAACTACCTAGTAGCGTATGGACTTATGAATGTAACAATTGTGATCAGCGAACGTAATGAGTCGTAATTGTTACAGTGTGTTAAAGATTACTTATCGTTCGCCAGAGGTAATTTCGGAAAACTTTAACGGAAAGGGCTTGCGCAATTTCAGAAAGGATAGGAACGCAATGTGCAAAGTGATTGTCGTTCGCTGGGCTGACATATTACTTCGCAAGTCATCGCGAGAGTCGTACGACCTCTCCCACTTGCCGCTCTGTTATAAAAAAGACTGTCGAAGATAATTGTAGGAATATCTGTTGCTTGTTCGAGAATTCTAACTGAGTGTAGAGCTAGAGAAGGCAATGCATTGAGAGCTTGGAAGTGATTATCTTAGGAAAAGAATTTGCAACGTTCCTAAATGTTCAAGTTCAAGGTGATCCATCTATCCAGCGGCAGGAATCATGAAAATGAACCATTTCGCTCTATTGGCTTGCATTGTTATGACGGGTTTTTCAAGCATTACACTGCTGTGTGTTTTGAACAAGTACGACTTTAAAGCCTCAATTGAAACGCGATTTTTGATACTGCAAATTGAGGGTGCGCCTGCTCGAATTAAGTTAGAGAAAGTGCTTGAGCAAGAAGTGCTTGAGAAAGAAATGATAGAGCAAGAAGCCATAGAACAGGAAGTGATTGAGCAGTAAGCAGTTCCCTGAAGGAAGCTCTTTAGGTGATGGTGCCAGCCGTCAGTTAACGGGCTTCGACTTCTGAGAGGGCAATTTCTGAGAGGGCCACTTCTATGCCGTGAGTGAAGCCTTCAATGGGTTGAGCATTGTGAGTGGTGTTCACTCGCCAGAACCCATTGGCGGGCTTCACGTGGAGCTTATTGCCTTTCTTTTTCTCAATGGTGACCTTTTGCCCTTGGTAAAAGTACGCCTGACCTATGTTCCTGGCAGTCATTAACGCCTCCTTTAGAGAGCAGTACTGTCGGGTCTTGAGCGCGTAATTGAGAGACAGTGTGGCAATTGCTGCGCAAAGAATTTTCTAAGCTTTGTCTAGCGTAAAAGCTAGTGACGCAATTTTCTAGTGACTAGCGAACAAAACAGCCTTACGTATCCATAAGAATTGTTGCAGCGCGGCCTGATTGACATCGCTGCGGTGGCGTTGTTGCGTTGGGTGAGGGCTGAGGCATGGGTATTCGAGTGCTTTTGCGATCGCAACCTAAGCGTCATCTCTGCCGAGCGTATCTTATGTGTAGTCAGGCGGATGCTGAAATCCCCCAATAGCTTCGTCCACGGTCTGAGCAATGGACAAAAGCTCAATATCTTGCCAGCGCTTACCAATAATCTGCAGGCCAATCGGCAGTCCATCTTTAGTTTGTCCTATTGGAATGACGACAGATGGGTGACCGCTAAGATTGAATGGCATTAGGTAGGCTCCATTTGCGATCGCATGGGGATACACTACTCCATCAATTTCAATGGCACTCCAGGCCGAACGATGGGTAAACGCCGGTGTTGCCGCTACGGGAATTAGCCAAGCATCCCAAGGATCTAACGCTTTATCAAGTTGGGCAATAAACTGATCGCGGTCGGTCAGCGCCTGAAAATAATCTTTCAAATTAGGCGAAAGCACCTTTCTCAAAACTTGTGAAGGAACACCGGCTCTGCGCAAAGAAGACGCTCCTTCAGTGGCCTCTTTCCAAATAAAGGTGAGAGACTTTTGCACCCTATCCAAATCAATCGGCTGAGCATATCGGTAGTAGCAGGCTGTCAGGCAGTAATAAAGCTTCTGCACATCTGCCCAGTCGATGTTTTTCGGTGACCAGTTTTCAACGACTGCGCCTTTCTCCGCAATCTGATCTACAGCTGAGCGAATCGTGCTTTGGATATCTGCTGCGACTGGAATAATAAAGTCATCCGACCAAGCAAGCCTTAGTTCATCGAAGGATTTATTGCTGGGTGTGTCTAATGGAACAGGGGGAATATCAGGCCTGTGTGAATCACTGCCTGCAATTACAGAAAAGCAAAGCTTTAAATCTTCTACTGATCTGGCGATGGGCCCTGGAACTAACAGCTTACGAATGCAAGTTGGGCTTTCTGGCGCTTCTAAAATGTGTCCTGCTAAGGAGACGCGGCCATCTGTAGGCTTGAGGCCATATACACCGCAACAGTGAACCGGCTGACGAATCGAACCGGCCACATCGCTACCAACATCAAGCGCCGAAAATCCAGCTGCGATCGCCGCCGCGCTCCCACCAGAGCTCCCCCCTGGTGTATGGCTTAGCTTCCAAGGGTTGTTAACGCGGGGAAATAGGTCGTTGTCGCTCTGATAGGTGCCATTGACATCTGAAGTATTCGTTTTCCCCAGAAGAATTGCGCCTGCTGCAAGTAAGCGACTTACAACAGTGGCATTTTGCGTCGGGACATAATCTTGAAGCGGTTTATACCCAGCTGTCGTACGCAGACCTTTGGTCTCATAAAAATCCTTGATAGTAATAGGAACTCCGTGCAGAGCACCCCAGATTTCTCCTTTCGCTAGAGTGTCGTCTGCTTGCTTTGCTCTCATCCGCGCGCTATCTGCATCTAGTGTAC
>JBCBFY010000279.1:0-3046 GCA_038527325.1 Cyanobacteria bacterium J06614_10 | reverse complement strand
ACGGCTTCGCCGAAAAGCAACAGATGCTCTTCCTCAGCAGCTATCTCCATGATCTTGGCGTCTGCCTCCACTTCCAAGACGATAAACTCCTCAAACGCACCGTCATCCTCAAGCCCGAATGGGCCACCACCGCCGTCTACAAAGTCGCCGACAGCGACACCGTCCGCAAAAACAAAGGCCGCTTCACCGAAACCGACATTGCCGAAATCTGGTCCGACAGCCAATACTCAGACCTGCGCGACGAACTCCTTCAGCTCATGATGCGCTTCAAACTCGCCTACGAAATTCCAAATCGAGGGGCAAACACCCCAGGCACCTACATCGCCCCCCAACTCCTCCCCGTCAGCCAACCCAAATACGACTGGGACAACACCAACAACCTCATCCTCCGCTACCGCTACGACTTCATGCCCAAAGGCATCCTCACCCGCTTCATCGTAGAAACCCACCCCCTCATCGAAAACCAAGATCACGTTTGGAAAAACGGCCTCATCCTCGCCGACAAATGGTCCCGCGCTCAAATCATCGAAAACTACCCCAAAAGCGAAATCACCATCCACATCAGCGGCACCAACAAAAAGCCCCTTCTCGAAATCATCCGCCACGAATTCGGGAAAATTCATCTGTCCTACGAAAAACTGAAATACGACGAACTTATCCCTTGCAACTGCCCCGAATGCACTGGCAGCAACGAACCAGAATTCTATCCCTACGACCTGTTAATGAAATACATCGCCAAACATCGCTACAACATCGAATGCAGAACCAGCATCGAACCCGTAGACGTTCGACGCCTCATCAGCGACATCACCGATCAACCCACTTATGAGACCGGCGCTCGACCCACTTCTACGAATCACTATGGCGATATTTATTACCAACATGGCTTTGGTGATAACGTAGCAGGAAAGAAGGTTGCAGGTGACAATATCGACCTCCAAGATGGCAAATCATGAAACTGCCTAACGCCGCCTCAGCTTACGTCGATATCAACAAACTCCGAAACTACAGCCTCGATCCAACCCACCATCGTGGCAAACACAAAGCCAGACTCTTCTCATCTATTCTCGGCTTCGGCCCCACCGATGCCGAAGAACTCAAAAGCATTCTTCTATCTGCCGTACAGCAATACGAAGCGACACCAAAACCACCCACTGAATATGGCAACCGATATGTTGTAGACCTTCCAATTACCCGCCGTCAAAAAAGCGCTACCATTCGTAGTAGCTGGATTATCCGACCCACCGAAGACTTTCCACGCCTAACCAGCTGCTACATCGTCAGGAGGTAACCAAACCAATGACCACCACCCTCACCACCCTAAAATTGCTAGATGTAGTCGCCCTTACCGACACCCTACCAGATTACAATCTCGTTCCTGGTCAGGTCGGTACCATCGTCGAAACCCTCGCCCCCAACATTTACGAGGTTGAATTCAGCGACGATGACGGCCAAACCTACGCCATGCTCCCCCTCAAAGCCAGCCAGCTCATCCGCCTTCACTACAGCCCCTTCACCACTCAAACGACACCTACTCCAATCCCACCAAACATGAATACTCAAATCAACCAATACGGCAAAGGCGACAACATAGCAGGCGACAAAGTCCTCGGCGACAAAATCCAAACCCAAATCAACAACAATCCAGACCTCGCCCAAGCGGCCCGCGACATCAAAGCCCTCCTGAACGAACTCTCCGAAGAGTACAATCCACACAGCGCCAAAGGCCGGGCCAGAATAGAAGAAGCCGCCCTCGCCGAAATCCAACAAAACCCAACCCTCAGACAGCGCACAATAAAAGCGCTCCAATCCGCAGGCGACGAAGCACTAGAGCAAGCGATTAATCACCCTGTTGCCAAAGTCATCGTAGAAGGCATCAAGGGCTTTCTCGAAGGTTGAGGCAACATCGAATTAATTCGTCCAACGCGGTTCTCTACAGCAGAGGCTAGGCCATTGTGTCTACTCCTCAGCTGCTAAAATCTGGTCCACCGTTAGTTTCAAATCAGGAAAAGTAAAGCAAGGAACAATCTCTCCTTCCAAATACTCTGCCTTCTGATACAGTTCATTGAATAACTTCAGAACAATGACCTTCTTTCCTTTCCCACGCTGACAGTACTTAGCCGGAATTTGACCGCGATAGTCAACTATCCAGTATTCATTGACACCAAGCGCTTCGTATTCTTCCTGCTTGTCAACAAGATCTGTACTCCAGTTACCAGAGGCAATCTCTACAACCATCCTCGGCGTTGTACGAATTCCCGGCAAGCGATCTTCTCGCCTTGTCGATGGTCGATCGATCACTGCAATATCAGGCCGTCTACCTCGAATACTGTCTATCATCAAAGCGCTGCGCTTGCGAACCGAGTAGCTCAGCTTCTGCCGTCGATACTGAAGCTCAGACATAAACGACAGAAACTCTAAAATCTCCTCATGCCAATCACTAGGTTCTGACATCAGCGCTAACCTGCCTGCTATCAATTCGTACTCGTTGAGTTCGTTTCCATCGTCAAACTGAACGAACTCATCAAAGGTCAAAGTGCGGGTGTTAGCAAAGCCCTTACCCTGAAAAATTGCCTGAGTCATGTTTTCTGAACCCTAGCATCGCTACATCTATCATAATCTGTTTCAAAGGTATGCTTCGCCCTACACGTTTTGCTAAGGCTTCCTGTTAGAAATACTCGATGGACACAAGTTGACGGTCACAAAAGGACGCTGATACACCTAATTTTGTAGCAATCACACACAGATCGCACCCCGCCCGAAAGTTGAGCAAACGCTGACGCTGACTGCTACCAACAACAGTCAACGCCAGTCGCTCATTAACTGCGCACACAGTCAGGCGGTTGTAGACAATCGTGCCATAGCCACTCCCTCAACACCTGTCAACAAATACCGACTTTCGCCCACATCATGAGAATCTACGCAACAAAAAGGAGCAGCTCTCGCCGCTCCTTTTTCAGTTAGTGAAGTTAGCTGTGCAAATCACAACCTCAACCAAACCTACTCGACGCCTTCAATCCGGTTTTCCACTTCCTCGTATAGCTCC
>JBCBFY010000278.1:0-3072 GCA_038527325.1 Cyanobacteria bacterium J06614_10 | reverse complement strand
ATAGAATTCGCCTTTGTCTTGTACAGAGATAGAAACACTGCCATTTGCTCGGTGGTGATGCTTTATAGCATTTCCAATTAGGTTAGAAAACACTTGGTTGAGGGGTACTTTTTTTGCTGAAAGAATGGGCATTTGAGGGCCGATTTCGACGGTGAAGGTATTTGGACGCGGCAACGTATCTACAATGTCTCTGAGCAACTCATCGACATCTATCTGTTCGTAGCTTTGGTGGACACGGCCAATCCGTGAATACTCGAGGAGTCCGTTAATTAATCCTTCCATTCGCTGGACGCGATTTTTTAGAAGCTCGAACTGCTCTAGGTTTTCGGGGGCTAGCGTGCTGCCAATGTCTTCTTCTATCCAGGTGGCCAGGTTTGCGATCGCACGCAAAGGCGCCTTCAAATCGTGAGAGGTGACGTAGGCAAACTGGTCTAGCTCTTGGTTGCGCTGCTCTAGGAGGGCCATTGTCTGCGTGAGGATCAGGTTCACAGAGATCAGTTCGTCTTTCTGACGCTCTAGCTCTGATCGGTTTTTTACACGCTGGGTGATGTCTTGAATCGTGGCAATAAATTCGATCAGCTCGCCCGACTGATAATCTCGCGAGGTAGAGACGCTGACATCTGCCCAAACGACCTCACCATCCTGTGCGAGGTAGCGTTTTTCGAAGTTGAGCTGGGAGCGATCGCCTTTTAATAGCTGGCTGTAGTGCTGGCTGTCTGCTTCGAGATCGTCGGGATGGGTTACCTCAGCAAAGGTTTTTTCTAGCAGGACGGGCATGGTGTATTTCAGCATGTCGCAGAGCTTTTGGTTGACCTGGGTCCAATGGCCATCTGGGGAGAGCCGGGCCATGCCGACTGCCGCCTGGTCGAAGAGCATCTTGAGCTGCGCGGCCTGCTCTTGTAGCTGAGTCTCTGCCTGCTTACGTGCGGTGACATTTTCAAAAGAAATGCCAACATAGCTGCTTTCTAGGGGAAAAGCCTTGACCCGAAACGTGCTCTCTTCGATGCGGCTGTCTCTGTAGGGGACCTCGCCTAGGTCGTGGGCTTTGCCATTGCGCACAACGCCTGCATATATTTCTGGGATTCCTGTCTCGGCGAGGGCTGGGAAGGCTTTGAGTATTTTCTGCCCGAGGATGGGCTCTGCAGGTACGCCGGTAAGCTGGCTAGCGGCTGGGTTGGTTGCTACTAGCGTGAGGCTTTTGGCATCGTCAGGGTCTTTTAGCTGCCAGATGTAGATGCCAACCTGCATATTTTGGACGGTTTGCAGGTAGAGCTGCGTTTCTGCTTTGCTCTTTTGGCGCTGTTCGGTTTGCTCAGTGATGTCGTGGCCGACGCAGTACACCATAAGGCTTGTACTGGATGTTGCGCTTGCGGCAGAGGGTGATGACTCTTCAGATGATGTGTTATCTACAGATAGTGTCCATTGCAGACGCTTTTCACGATGGTCTTTGGTTAGCCAGCGGCCTGTGATTTGCTCGGTTAATGAGTGTCGGGAAGCGGGCTGCTGCGCTGCTTGGGCGATTGCTTGCTCAATTTTTTTTGTGAAGTGGGTGCTGCTTTCTGGATGGGCCAGGGAGGCGAGGGTGCGATCGCATGCCGCCTGTGCCTCGTAGCCAAGTACCCGCTCAAAAGCCGGGTTCACCCTCAAAAGCCGTCCTTCTGCGTCTAACACGCACATCAAATCGGTCGTGAGTTCAAAAAAACTGTCAAGATTTACCACGCTATCAAGCGATACCCTTCCTACAGAGCAGTAAGGTAGAGGGAATGACCTCTACAGTTAACATCAATAGTATTACACCACCTCTAAAGACTTACGCTACGCGCAGGAATAGCCTCCTACAACCGAGAGATAATCTCTTAAAACACTCCCCCTTTAGATAGAGGCAGACAATGCATTTGTCCTCCAGCAGGCAGATGCTCAGATGCCGCCATTGCTGCGACTTTAATGTCTAAATCGTTAGAAAATTATTAGCACAGTTAAAGCAGGTTGCGCTAAAAGCAGCTATCTCAATCAAATAAGGAAAGTTAGACGCCCCATGATAGATCAAGAGATTAGTGTTGCATTGGTTGAAGACCACGATTTGACCCGGATGGGATTGAGAGCTGCTTTTCGTCAGGCAGGGCTGCGGTTTTTGGGTGAAGCCGACAATGGCAAGAAAGGGCTTTCACTTATTCAAGAAATGCGCCCCGACGTCGCGGTCGTTGATGTGGGCCTACCCGATATTGACGGGATAGAGCTGATTCAACGCTTCAAGCAAGATAACCCTGAGAGCGATACTCGCATTCTGATGCTGACCATGCACGACAGCGAGCGGGCCGTGCTTGCCGCTTTTGCAGCAGGGGCTGACTCCTACTGTACAAAAGAGATCGATACCGAAGATTTGATTACCGCAATCAAGGAGACTCAGTCGGGCAACTCTTGGATTGACCCTTCGATTGCGAGCCTGGTGCTTTCTCAGGTGAAGCCTACTGCTGCTGTCGGTGAAGACTTTAATAGTAAGACGGTAGAGATTCGGGCAGTAGATCCTGAGTATGAACAGATCATTGAAGCCTACCCGCTCACTGCCCGCGAGCTAGAGATTTTGGAGTGCATTGTAGCGGGCTGCAGCAATGCTCAGATTGCTGAGAAGCTGTTTGTTACGGTGGGCACGGTGAAAACTCACGTGCGCAATATTTTGAACAAGCTAGGTGCGAGCGATCGCACCCAGGCAGCCGTACGCGCCCTGCGCTCTGGCCTCATCAGCTAGCGATCAATGTTGCTATGGCCCTCCAATAGAACTGGCCTGAAGTAAAATCCCCTCTGGAGGGGTGGACGCGTAGCGGACGGGGTGGGTCCGGTGTGTAGCGTCAGCGGCTGCACCCACCCCGACCTCCGCTGCGCTCCGGCCACCCCTCCAGAGGGGATCTGCTTCAGGCTTTGTAGCTTAGTTATCTGGTTAGCATCTGGACATAACTAGCTTGCCGTCGCAACGCCGCATAAGACAACAATTGAGAGTTCTATGAAGCAGCTTTTAAAGGCGATCGCAATTCGTGCCCTATCACCGGGCAAGGTGTTTCCCAGCACCGCGACCGA
>JBCBFY010000277.1:0-3094 GCA_038527325.1 Cyanobacteria bacterium J06614_10 | reverse complement strand
TCCTAAATTTAGTGATAGCTTCACATTTTTTATGAATGCCATCGGATGAACTGGGTTGATTGCCATGTTCGATTTGTTCGATGGCTACGGAAGGTCTGGCTGCTGTTGGTTAATGCATTACTTTTTTGCCCAACGAGTAGCGCCTCCTTTGAAGTCGGCGTCGGCGTGTTTAATGTCTTACTTCTGAGGTGATTTGAAGGCATGTGCATTCAAATCGGTGACTGGACGCTCGTCGTTGATAACAGCAGAACATAAATTTGCCTAGCTTAAGCTGAAAATGCAACCTAATTGAAATGTAAAAAATAGCACTTGCCCGACCGGGATATTACTGGTTTGTAACGGAGCAATCCGGCGAAAAAAGCAGCATAATACTTGTCATTACTTTATAAAAAAACCTGAGCAGTAAGGGATAATACGGGCGTACAAATACGTACGCAAAGGCTTGAACCCTTGTCAAACAAATCGTTGATAGTTGTCAACAGCTCATTAATAGATTTAAGCCATGCGATTCTTCGGTTGCTTACCCTACTCAGCAAAGGCTTCGGTAGGCGACCTCCCCATAGATCGCAGTGATTAATTCCCCTGTTATCTGCGGCTTGTTAATTACAGTTTTTTGCGCCTTATTTACGCTGCTTTTTGTGCTGTATGGCTGTGCCCCTTGCTCAAGACTATGACATCAGTTGGTCTTCTACCCATGACATCAGATTGCACTCATAACCCTTTGACATCAGTAGAACAATGCTTGAAGAAAAGTCCTCTGACCAGCTCTCTTTAGCGCTGTCAAAATTTTGGGAAGAACTCTTTCCAAAGGTTCAAGATTCTTATGCTATTCCAAAAATTATTGAGCGTATCAAGGCTTGGTCGGGGGATCAGCCCGCTGTTACCGAAATTCTCTGTAATTATGTTTGTAGATATGCTTCTCAAATAGAGGCAGGAGACGCGGCGGGTATCGTCGATAGGATCGTCTTTCGAGATATTCTTAAAGACTGGCGAAACAGCCTGGCTGCTTCTCACCTCAACAGGATTGAAACGGCAATCAGGGACTACGAGAAGCGGGACGTGCTGCTGCTTCTGTATATGCAGATACTGCAGCGTGGTTCGGTGCCTGCAGAGAAAAATCCCGAGCAGGAAGTGCTTTTAAGTTCTGGTTTGGTAACAGAAGAGCGCGGAAGGCTAAAAATTACCAACCGACTCTATGCAAAAGTTTTCGACCTCGCGTGGGTCGAAAAGCAGCTGCCGGGTATTACCCGTCCGGTGACAATTGTAAAATCTCAGTCAAAGAGCGATCGCAAGCTATCTTTGACATCGGCGCTGTATCCGAAAATTGCGATCGCTGCTTGCTTTTTGGCAGTGGCTGGCGCTGCGCTGACGGCTCACCTGCGGGCGGCAAATACCCAAGCTGCACTGGCGACTCAGGATGAGGTTACCTCCAGTGAACCGGCTGCCCCTACACCGACCTTCGTGCCAAGCAGTTCACCGCCGGTGGTTGCTAGCGATGAAGCAGCGGAGCGAGCACTGTTTGACAGGGGTGTAGAGCATGCTACGAACGGGCGTTGGCTGCCGATGGCCCGAGAATTTTGCAGCCTTCCCAAAAAATCTACCTACTACATGCCTGCTCAAAAGCAGATAGAAAAGTGGGTGGAACTCTATCATGATGACATTGAAATTGCTCGTGATACCTACACACAAGAGCAGGACCGCTCCTGTGCCATCATGACTGACGGACTCATTCAGGCGATTCAGTGAGACAGGTGGAAACCCTCGACACGCTGAGGTCGGGCATTGCATCCGGTCGCCTTGCCGGATGCACTCATCTCAATTTGTCGGACGGGCTGACTAAATTTCCGCAGATACTCTTTGAGCTGTCAGATTCGCTCACTTTTCTCAATCTTTCGGGTAATCACTTGAGTCGATTGCCCGAAACGTTTGACCAATTTAAGCAGCTAAAAATACTCTTTTTTAATCGCAATTCGTTTGAAGCGTTTCCATCAGTGCTTAGCCGCTGCCCGCAGCTTTCTATGGTGAGCTTCAAAAACAACCGGCTAACCACCGTCAGCGCTGAGTCTCTTTCTCACCATCTGCGCTGGCTAATTCTCACCAATAACCAGATCGAATCGCTACCGCCCTCCATCGGCAACCTCAGCAGGCTACAAAAGCTGATGCTCGCAGGCAATCGCTTGACCACCGTGCCAAAGGAGCTGGCAAACTGCAAGAATTTGGAGCTGATTCGGCTGTCGGCAAATCGTCTTGAAGCCCTGCCAGGATGGCTAATGAGGCTTCCTCGGCTCGCTTGGCTCGCCTATGCGGGTAATCCTTTCTGTGAGACTGCGAGCCCTGCCCCGTCGCTGCAGCTATCGGGCAATTTATCTGAGATACCCGCTAGCGAAATTCAAAAGGGGGCGCTGCTGGGTGAGGGGGCGTCTGGGTCTATTTATCAGGGCGTCTGGGCACCGAGGTCGGCAATAGATTTGGTGACAACAGATTTGGTGACAACAGCTGATGCCACCAGTCCACCCGCTGAGAAGACGGTGGCTGTGAAGTTGTTCAAAGGGGATATTACGAGCGATGGTTCTCCATTGGATGAAATGAGGGCCTGTCTGGCTGCAGGTCGACATGCCAACTTGGTGACTGTGTTGGGAAAATACGCCGCTGACAATACGGCTGGACTGGTCTTTGACTTTATCTCACCGGACTACGTCAACTTGGGTAACCCGCCCGATTTGGACAGTTGCACCCGCGATACCTACCCTGAGAAAACGGCGTTTACGCTCGACGTCGTGCTAACTATCGCACGGGGGATCGCCTCTGCCGTGGCGCACCTCCACCGTAGAGGCATTATGCATGGTGACCTCTACGCCCACAATATCTTGGTCGATCAGGCAGGGCACAGCATTTTGGGAGACTTTGGTGCGGCCTCTTTTTATGATCCGGCTGACCCGGTGACCGGACATGCTTTAGAACGTTTGGAAGTTAGGGCGTTTGGATGCTTGCTAGAAGATTTGCTGAACCATGCTCCATCCGATGAGTCTGCTGCGGGCGATACGCTTCAGGCGCTGCGTTTGCTTCAGCAGCAGTGCTTAGTTGAAGTTCCTGA
>JBCBFY010000276.1:0-3109 GCA_038527325.1 Cyanobacteria bacterium J06614_10 | reverse complement strand
CCTTCCGGCATTGGGCAGGCGTCAGTCTGTATACGTCCTCGTTAGGAGTTAGCACAGACCTGTGTTTTTAGTAAACAGTTGGTTGGGCCAATTCTCTGCGGCCCCCAGCAGCGTAGACCGCCAGGGGCACCCCTTCTCCCGAAGTTACGGGGTCATTTTGCCGAGTTCCTTAACAGCAGTTCTCTCGAGCGCCTTAGGATTCTCACCTCACCTACCTGTGTCAGTTTTGGTACGATCTCATGGAGGGCTATTTCCAGGAACTGATTAGCGGCCCACCCAATCCGATAAGGATGAACTACCTTCGAGATCCGTCACCACCACACGGCCCAGGAATATTAACCTGGTTCCCATCGACTACGCCTTTCGGCCTCGCCTTAGGGGTCGGCTTACCCTGCTCAGATTAGCTTTAAGCAGGAACCCTTGGACTTTCGGCGACAGGGTCTCTCACCCTGTTTGTCGCTACTCATGTCATCATTCTCGCTAGTGATCACTCCACCGGATCGCTCACGCGCCGGCTTCACAGTAAACACCTCGCCTCCGATACATCCCGAAGGATGCAGAAGAGGCATGGTGTTATATCACACTACGCTCCGCTACCACTGCATACGCAGTCCTAAGCTTCGGCTCATGGCTTGAGCCCCGTTACATCTTCGCCGCAGGACAACTTATTTAGACCAGTGAGCTGTTACGCTATCTTTAAAGGATGGCTGCTTCTAAGCCAACCTCCTGGTTGTTTTGGTCGTCCCACATGCTTTCCCACTTAGCCATGAATTGGGGGCCTTAGCTGTAGGTCAGGGTTGTTTCCCTCTCCACGACGGACGTTAGCACCCGCCGTGTGTCTGCCAGATAGTACTCTACGGTATTCGGAGTTTGGTTAGGATCAGTAAGCCTGTGGGGCCCCATTACCCATCCAGTGCTCTACCCCCCGGGGTAAGACGTGACGCTCTACCTAAATAGATTTCGCGGAGAACCAGCTATCTCCGAGTTTGATTGGCCTTTCACCCCTAGGCACAACTCATCCCGACCTTTTTCAACAGGTGTGGGTTCGGCCCTCCAGTAAGTGTTACCTTACCTTCAGCCTGGTCATGCCTAGATCACTCGGTTTCGGGTCTGATCCCACGAACTCATTCGCCCTATTAAGACTCGCTTTCGCTGCGCCTACACCTATCGGCTTAAGCTTGCTCGTAAGACCAAGTCGATGACCCATTATACAAAAGGTACGCCGTCAGCTCTCAAGGAGCCTCCGACTGATTGTAGGCGTTCGGTTTCAGGTACTGTTTCACTCCCCTCGTCGGGGTGCTTTTCACCTTTCCCTCACGGTACTGGTTCGCTATCGGTCAGTAAGGAGTACTTAGCCTTCGAGGGTGGTCCCCCGATGTTCAGACAGGATTTCACGTGTCCCGCCCTACTTAATACGTCTGATCATGCTTCCCATACGGGGCTGTCACCCGCTATGGCCAACCTTTCCAGGTTGTTCTGGTCACATTCACAGCTCGGCTGGTCCCCGTTCGCTCGCCGCTACTAGGGGAGTATCTGTTGATTTCCTTTCCTCCGGGTACTTAGATGTTTCAGTTCCCCGGGTTTGCCTTTTTAACCCTATGTATTCAGGTTAAAAATACCTGGTTCACCCCGCTATAAACAGCAATGCTGATTATAGTGGAATGTCAGGTGGGTTGCCCCATTCGGAGATCTGTGGATCGAAGCCTATTCTCGGCTAACCACAGCTTATCGCAGAGTATCACGTCCTTCATCGCCTCTTACTGCCAAGGCATCCACCAAACGCCCTTCTCGCGCTTGATTTGATCCAGAAGAAGACAGGCTTCTTCTGAGGCCGCCGACCCTTTTGTGAGCTTCGGCGACACTGATCAAAAGCATACATTCCCGCCCTCCCTCCTGGTTCGTGAGGGAGAACATAGTCAGCGCCCCATTCCGTGCAGAATGAAGCGCCATGGATTTAGTATACTTGACTTGGATAGAATTATGCCTCGGGGTCAGGCCCCAGATCCAAGCGCACTGCAAGGATCAGCATAAAACTGATGTGTATCTCTCTAAACGATGTCAACGTTGAAGCGCATCGCGCTTCAACGAGTTTGGGTAAGCGGTTCTCCGAGGGAAAACTGCGACCAAACCCCATCCAGTTGGATGAGAGAACATTAACAATGCTCTCCAATACAACCGGGTGCTGCTCTCGGTCATTCGCAAGCGAATGCCCTGCCGCACACACGTTCAAATCAATGATTTGAACGGTGGTGGGTCGAGGAGGACTTGAACCTCCGACCTCACGCTTATCAGGCGTGCGCTCTAACCACCTGAGCTACCGACCCATCTGGTGGAGCGTATCGGGATCGAACCGATGACCCCCTGCTTGCAAAGCAGGTGCTCTCCCAGCTGAGCTAACGCCCCGTCAGGTCCGCGCCTTAGCGTGAAACCTATGATTTACTAAAGAGATATGAGGACGGCCTGGACCGTGTGATGTGTTCCTGCAAAGGACAGGAACTTGCTAAGTGTTCCACGAAACCAGCAAGCTGATCTACTAGGAACATCCTTAGAAAGGAGGTGATCCAGCCGCAGGTTCCCCTACGGCTACCTTGTTACGACTTCACCCCAGTCGCTGATCCTACCGTGGTCCGCTGCCTCCAAAAGGTTAGCGCACGGCCGTCGGGTAGAACCAACTCCCATGGTGTGACGGGCGGTGTGTACAAGGCCCGGGAACGTATTCACCGCGTCATGCTGTTACGCGATTACTAGCGATTCCAACTTCATGCCCTCGAGTTGCAGAGGACAATCCGAACTGAGACAGCTTTTGGGGATTAACCCATTGTCACTGCCATTGTAGCACGTGTGTAGCCCTTGCCGTAAGGGCCATGATGATTTGACGTCATCCCCGCCTTCCTCACTCCTTGCGGAGGCAGTCTCGTTAGAGTCCCCAACTTGACTTGCTGGCAACTAACGATAGGGGTTGCGCTCGTTGCGGGACTTAACCCAACACCTCACGGCACGAGCTGACGACAACCATGCAGCACCTTGCACTCTGTTCCGAAGAAACCCTCCCTTTCAGGAGGTAGCAGAGGCATTGTAGCCCAGGTAAGGTTCCTCGCGTATCATCGAA
>JBCBFY010000275.1:0-3130 GCA_038527325.1 Cyanobacteria bacterium J06614_10 | reverse complement strand
GAAGATGATTTATTAGCTCGACCGAAGATAAATTGTGCCGTTTGTAACCATGCTTTCGTCTCTGACCTTGGACATAGGAATTGTCCTTCACATTCCCTTTGTATTTCGGCGGCTTCGGAATTTAGGCCTGGTAACTGCCCTTTTTGTCAGGTGGCGTTAGGTTATGTTTCTGTGAAAGCACGTAGTGGCATTTCAGTTTTGGGGTTTAAGGATGTCTTTATCTCTTTCCGTAAGAAGCTTAGACGTTACCGTAACAAATCTGTTCCCTGGCTTGAACCTTCTTTCATTGATCATTTCATTAATTCTGATTTAGTTGAAATTGCAAAAGTTCAACTTCAACATATTCTAGATTCTGATCTGAATCCTTCTTCTTCTGTCGAGGTTGATCAATCTGATGTGGTTAGTAATGCTTCTACTTCTAAATCTTCTAATTTTTCTTCTGTTTCTAAGTCTTCTTCTCGTATTTCTAGGTCTGATTTGACTAATATTCTCAAGTCTGTCACTAAGGATTTTAGTGATATTGTAGATCGAAAGCTTTCAGCAAATAGTAATTCTCAGGTTCAGAGTTATTTAGAGTCTCAAACCCCTAATCTTATTTCTACGATTACTAAAGGTATCGAGGTTCAGTTGGAAAAGAATTTACCCTCTTTGGATGGCGCTTCTTCTTCTGATGGTGATTCATTTTCTGGTTTTAAATCTCCTAAATCTGTTAAATCGGTTAAAAGACTTAAGTCTAAACCTAAGAAAGTAGATGTTAAGCATTCTCTTAGTGATTTAGCCGGTAATAAATCTCAGTTTTCATCTAAGGAGGTAACTCGTAGACAAGATTCTCCTATCAATCAGATGGTAGTTAGTGACACGACTGCTCAGGTGCATCATGTAGCCTCTGTTTCCCCAGCTCACAGTCAACAGGTTTTGCCTGATTCTGACGATTCAGTACCGGTTTTTCCTCGTCGCCTTTTTCACGAGCAGCCCTCTACTTCTCATGATTTTGTTCCCCATCCTAGTGGAAATTCACATTCTGGTATTATTTCTTTTCCAAATGAGAATCCTCGAAACTCCGACGTTAATTCCAGAGCCTTTGCCATGAAATTTTTTCCTGATTCTTCTGAGTTTGTCAGTTATCCTGCTGAACCTAATCAAGTTATTCCAAATGTTACTCCTTATTTCCAGTCAGTTGGTGTACAAACTTCTGGTAATCTAATTCAAGTTATCCCAGTTACTCCCCCTTCTTCCCAATCGGTTTCGGTACAAACTTCTACCTCTTTAATTGAATCAAATCAGGTAGTTTCAAATTCTGTTTCTTGTTCCCAGTCAGTAGCGATACAAACTCCATTTAATCCTTTGAATTCTCCAGTGGATTCTCATATTTCAGTTTCGGCTCAAACTTATGATTCTACTCACCCTACTCCTCCTCCTCCTCCTCCTCCTACTCCTCCTTCTGTTTCTGTTCCTTCTAATCTTGATAGTTCTCAGATTAATAGGGAGGTTGAACCTGTTGAAATTGTTGATGATTCTATTGTTCCTGATCCTTCTTATCAACGGTTGGTTAAGGTAGCTATGTCTGCTGCAGATGTGATGAAAAATCCTGGTGTTTGGTATGAAATTAATCCTGATTCAGGCTTGGTATTTGATTCTAAGGACGTTCTACAATCGTTATGTTTTGATAATCAGATTTTTCTGGGCAGAGTTGTAGTCTTATATCCTCCTAATACTCGCAAACCTACTCACTTTCGAGTCAAGAAATTTTCTCATTCGAAAGCTCCTAAGTTTTCAACCAAACAATGTTTATTAGCTGCTGTTCTTTCTTCTAATCCTTATTTGATTGAAAAAGATAAAGATGATCTCAAGGCAGATAATTTTAAACCTGCTAAAGGTTTTAAGGCTTGTCCTATAGTACAATTAGACTGTACGGAGGATTATATTCCTGTGAACATTCCTTTCTCCACCCATTATAAGTGGTTTAGGAATATGGTTCTTAGACCTTCTTGGAAGGTTACTCCTGCTGATGAGGATTTATCTTACGAAGGTTTGTTTTCATGGACTGCTAAAGCCCATCTTATAGAAATATTTTATCAGGAAGAGATGTCCAAGAATGCCTTGTCTGATGAGTTTAATCTTTCCGATAGTTCTTCAATTCGTTTACCAAATAATCTGATTCAAGCTGAATTTTTGGCGAGAAAGAATACAGGCCATGCTATTTCTGCAGCTTTGGGTGTAATCTCTGCTTTTGCAGTACAAAATGAACTTTTGTCTCATCCTGCAGCCCGTACAGATGGTGATATCCTGGCGGGTACTTTTTCTCATGTTATTCATTTAGTTAATGTTCACATGGAACAATGGTTTAAGGCTAAAATTGCTTTGAGGAAATTTGCTCTTCATTCTTCTCAATCTGAGGAAGTTATGGATCTTTTGCTGTCTGATCCCTTTTCTTTAAATCTTTTTGATCCAGATGTTGTCGACAGGATTAAACAGAAGCTATTAAGTGATAAGAAATCTCTTAGTTCTTTAACTAGAGTTTTTGATCCTGTTAAGAATTTTTCTCTTAGACGTAAATCTTTTGGTAGGGCCTCTTCTGTTAGGTCTAAGTATAGTAGATATTTGAATGACAGATTGAGAAAAAATCCTATTCAAAGCTTTGGAGAGTTTTCTGGTTCTAGTAGTGGTAATGTTAACCGTTCAGTCAAGAGAGGTAAATCTTTTAGAGGGAGTAGGGGCAAAGGTTCAGGGTCCTTTAAATCTTTTTCCGCAGACCATTCTCAACCAGGTCAGTCCTTTCGTCCAAAAAGTTTCTCCAATTCTTCTTCCTCCTCAAATAGAGCCAAAACTATCTCAAATAAGTCCTCAAATCAGTGATATGGGGAGTCGTCTGCGAAAGTCTGCCAAAGTTTGGAGGAAAGCAGACAAATGGGGCTACAATGTAGTAAGAAGGGGCCTTTTTTGGAGATGGTTAAAGAAACCCCATTTGTCTATCAGTACTCCTCCACAGAAATCAACTCCATTGATATGCCAATATATTCAGGAGATGTTGGACAAAGGAGTAATTCGTGTTTACAAAGGCAAACACAAGATTTTTCGCAGTCGACTTTTCTCAGTTGCAAAGAAGAACACATCGAAAAGAAGGATGATT
>JBCBFY010000274.1:0-3257 GCA_038527325.1 Cyanobacteria bacterium J06614_10 | reverse complement strand
ATGCCCCCCTAGCTCAAAAAAGCTGCTCTCGATACCTACGGGCGATACATCCAAGAGCGCTGACCACAGTTCAGCCAGCGTGGTTTCAAT
This sequence comes from Cyanobacteria bacterium J06614_10, assembly GCA_038527325.1. Taxonomy (GTDB): domain Bacteria; phylum Cyanobacteriota; class Cyanobacteriia; order Phormidesmidales; family Phormidesmidaceae; genus Phormidesmis. Next base: position 3,167 of record JBCBFY010000274.1, on the reverse strand, counting down.
CTCATTTCGCGGGGCTACATATTCGTTTGCTATGGCCAGATGGCTGCTGTCCGGTGCTGGCAGTGCTTTACGGTCTACTTTGCCGGTGCGTGTCAGCGGCAGTTCGTCTAAGTTCACAACATAGGATGGCACCATGTAGTCTGGCAGCGTCTGCTTAAGACTGCGGCGCAGCACCGCGGCCTCAATTTCTACACCAGGCGGGCAGACAATGTAGGCGCAGAGCATAAGCTTTCCAGGCTCGTTTTCTCTGGCCAGCACTACCGCATTTTGAACGCCGGGATATCTGCTGAGAGCGGCCTCAACTTCGCCTAGCTCTACACGGAAGCCGCGAATCTTCACCTGGTCATCAGCGCGACCCAAATAGTGCAGATTGCCATCAGCACTCATCTTTGCCAAATCGCCCGTACGATACAGGCGATCGCCTGTATCGTACGGATGCGCGATAAAACGTTCTGCCGTCAGCTCAGGCCGGTTCAAATAGCCCGCCGCCAGGCCAGGCCCACCTAAGTAAAGCTCACCCGCTACGCCCAGCGGTGCTAGCTGCATGTGCGCATCGAGAATGTAGCCCTCAACATTGCCCAGCGGTCGGCCAATCGGCACGTCCACACCGGGTACATACTGCCAGTCGGAATCCACTTCATAGAAAGCTGCCACCACCGTCGCCTCAGTCGGGCCGTAGGTGTTGAGCAGTCGAACGTTACGACCTTGCACAATCTGCTGCCACTGCTGCACAATCTGCGGCTGCACCTTCTCGCCGCCGATGATGACGATGCGCAAAGAGTCTGGCAGCTCGGTGAGTCCCTGAGCAATATCTTGCGTGAGACGATGCCAGAAGGCGGTTGGCAAGTCCCACACGGTCAGCTGCTGCTCAGCGCTAACCCGACAGAACGTCTCGCTGCTCACAATCATCTCGTCATCGCGCAGAATCAGCGCGCCACCACTGCACAGCGTCAGGTAGATTTCTTCTACTGCCGCATCAAAGCTGATGGAAGCAAACTGCAAGACACGCTCATCTGAGCCGAAACCGTATTGAACGGTGGACTGCTGCACAAAGTTCGCCAGACCGCGATGGGTCAGCTCGGTGCCCTTTGGCCTGCCGGTAGAGCCAGAGGTGAAGATGACGTAGGCACGTTGTTCTAGTGAGACAGATTGACTCAGATTCTCGTTTAATTGCTCCTGAATTGCTGCGTCGTCAATATCAACAACTTGAGCAACATCAAAGCTGAGCTGAGACTGAATCGCTTCTTTGGTCACCAGCGCGGCGACTTGCGCATCTTCTACCATCTGGTGCAGACGTTCAGCCGGATAGCTCGGATCCATCGGCAGATAAGCTGCGCCGACTTTCAGCACTGCAAGCAACGCAGCGATTAGCTCAGGGCTGCGCTCCAGGCACAGGGCAACCAGATGATTCTCACCTACGCCGACGGACTGTAGATGACGAGCAATCTGATTCGCTCGCCGGTTCAGCCGCGCATAGCTCCAAGTGCTAGAACTCGCGGTCAGGGCTGCTGCATTTGGTGACTCTACAACCTGTTGCTCAAACCATTCGTGAACAGGCCGTAGCGGCTCATCAGCGAAGCTAGCCGACACACAAAGAGACTGCACCTGCTGCTGCTCATTCATATTTAGCAGCGGTACCGCGTCAATGGGCTGCTGCGCGTCCGCTACTAGCTGTTGCAAAATCTGCTCAAAATGAGCCGCCATTCGTTCTACAGTCGCTCGCTCAAACAGACCGCTGTTGTATTCCCACTCGCCAACTAGCCCCGCATCAGTTTCCGTCATCGAGAGGGTAATATCGAACTTCGCAACCCCCATATCGATCATCTCTGCCTCTACCTCAACACCTTCTAGGTCGAGCGTTTGCCGATGTGCGTTTTGCAAGATGAACATCACCTGGAACCAGGGTGACGCACTGCGCTGCTGCTCTGGTGGTAGATTCTCCAGCAGTCGTTCAAACGGTACGTCCTGATGCGCGTAAGCATCGAGCGTTACCCACTGCGCCTGCTGCAAGAAGTCGCTGAAGCGAGGGTTATTCTCACAGTCGAGCCTTAGCACCAACGTGTTGAGAAATAGACCTATCAGCTCCTGCACCTGTGGGTGCGCTCGGTTGGCAATCGGTGAGCCAATCAAAATGTCAGTTTGACCGCTGTAGCGGTGCAGCAAGACGCCGAAGGCCGAAAGCAGCGTCATGTATAGCGAGATTCCCTGCTGCTGACTGAAGCGATTGAGCTGCTGGCTGAGGGTCTTTGGTATTGCAATGCTCAAAACCTCGCCCTTGAAGCTCTGCTCATTTTGTCTAGGGCGATCTGTCGGCAGCGCCAGGCTAGCCGCTGCGCCTTCTAGCTGTCGCTGCCAGTAGTCGAGCTGTTGCTGAAGCACCTCACCTTGCAACCACTGCCGCTGCCATTGGGCAAAGTCCACTGGCTGAACCGCTAAATCAGAGAGCGTTGGGGATTGCCCTGCTAGCAACGGCGGATATAGATGCATCATCTCTTGAATCAGTACACCTACAGACCAGCCATCAGCGATGATGTGATGCACCACAAACACTAGCATCTGTTGCTGTGAGGAACGCTGGAACAGCTTGATGCGTAAAAGCGGACCGCTCTCTAGGTCAAACGGCTGCTGCGCGTATGCTTGGGCAACTTCTTCTAAATCGTCATTGCTTGAAAGCTCGGCGTACTCAACCTGACAAGGCAAACTTTCATGAATTACCTGCACTGGCTGCGAGTCCTGCATGTGGAACGTAGTGCGCAACGCTTCGTGCCGCTCAATCAGCAGCGCTAAACCTTGATTGAGGACATCGCGCTGTAGCTCGCCGCTAATCTCTAGTCGTAGCGCGATGTGATAGGTCGCACCCAGATCACCAATTTGCTCAAGCAGCCAGATACGCTGTTGCGCAATCGAGACTGGTAGCGGCCTGCCACGCTCAACAATCGGAATCTCGGGTAGCTCAACGGCTCTATGCTCACCTGATTGAATCAGACTAGCCAGATGAGAAATCGTTGGCTGTGCGAACAGGTCGCCTATTGATAGCTGAACTTCGAACTGCTGCTGAATGCGAGAGAGTAGCTGCATAGCCAACAGTGAATGCCCCCCTAGCTCAAAAAAGCTGCTCTCGATACCTACGGGCGATACATCCAAGAGCGCTGACCACAGTTCAGCCA
>JBCBFY010000273.1:0-3264 GCA_038527325.1 Cyanobacteria bacterium J06614_10 | reverse complement strand
TGAACACGATCCGGGAGTGCTGAACAGATTTACTAGCCCATCTTCCCCACTTATAGCGAAACCAGCGATGCTGCCAAGACTGGGACCAGGGTAAGTCCGATTCGAAGGCCTGTAGATCGTAAAGGGTAATAGCAACCGGACACCTAGAGGTGGGGAAGTAGGTCTCCATAGGAGCCAGTAGCCAGTTCGCTCCCTCTACATACCTATCCATGCGTGGCATCCCGGTCAGTTTCCACAGCCGCTCCAAAACATTTTCTGGCATAGAGAAAGTGTCGTATGGCACCGTTCTAAGAGGGCAGCGCGTTGGAAGCAGCTTATCTTCATTTAACCACTGCTGAGAGAAAAGCAGCTTTAAATCGACATCTGACTGACCATGCAACTGAGCAATAACATTGTTAATGTATCTTCCAGCACCTGTGCAGGGAAGATATGTGCGAGTAGGGTGAATGTAGGATACTACTTTCATCATTTCACTAGACACCTGTGAAGGCTGTGAAGCGATCTCCGTAGCATGACTTTTGATCATTTGCATACGACTTCCAAAAGTCATCGGGTTTATTGCAATAGGATAAGAACCTTAAGCTATCATCTCTCAGCTCATTAATCGCCCAGGCAAGCGTTTCATCTTTCCAGGCGGGACGCCCGACATTCTTTTGTTTTAGGAAGGGAATGGCATGTTTGTAGAGTGGTCTTGGAATCAGCTGTCGAACACCCTCAATAACGCCCATGCTTCGCAACATCCTCGTAAGATTGCTATCTCTAAATCTCTTTTCCGTCGCCTTATTATAGTTTTGGCCAGCATCCTTGAGCTGAAAGTAAGGATCAACACCTAAGAACTCAAATAGCACTGCCATTGAGGTCTCAGGAGACTTAACGAAGTCCTCAAAAAAGATGATATGAAACTGTGAATCGTCAAAAAATCTTCGAAAGCGATTGAAATGGGACCAATATCTTGACGTGTTGATATAAACAGAAGAGGTTCGAACAGCTATGTCAAAATCAGAAACTTTTTGCGGCCATCCCATAATGGCGTGACTCAGCCAGTGCGATTCTATGCGCTCTATAGGGTCACGTACCATATAAATTAGCTTAATGCCGGGATAATAACTGTGAATGAGCTGAGGATCGACAAGTGAGCGATAGTCAGAAGCTGTATAGTTAACTGTCCCTTCCCCAATTACCTTTTCTGAGGTGACACCCTCAAAGAGGCTGCTATACCATTCCCAAGACTGTTTCTCTTCCGGAACTGCTGGGCAGAAAAATCTTGGCTCTTTCGGTTGGCTCATGTAAACTTCTGGATGCTGCTCCAAGAGCTTACACATCGTAGTGGTTGCACATTTCGGTGAACCGATAACAAGATAGTCTATGCTTGGAATATTCATCGCTCAATCAGTGTTATTTTCCTTTAAGCCCAGATTCAGAAAGTGGTAGAGAGTATTAATTTTTCTATTCTTTCTAGCTGCCTGCCATACAGCTAGTGGAAACCACAAAAACACATCGGAAAGTAGTGTCCGCGTTTTCTCCAACCACGAACGTTTTTCTAGGAAGAACTTTCGCCAGAGCGATCGCTCTGGCATAATCGCGCTTTTCTTCCGACCTGCCCAGTGCAGTATTAGCAGCTGCTTTCTATGGTTCTGCCCACCATAATGCCAGCGCCGAAACGTTCCGCATGTTTGATACACGTGACCTGGTTGACTTGCCCAACTATTGTGACAACTATTTCCTAGTAGATCTGCAATGTGCCTATAGTGAACTGGCTTCATATCGCAACAGTAGTTGATGAAGGCCTGATCGGTATTCCTTTTATTTAGCTGATCGCGCACAGTCAATGCCTCTGCAGCCAGCTGTTCAAGCTCTTCTAACGTAAATAGGCCTTTTCGAGCAATCCACCGACCAGAATTAAACCCTCTGGCTTTTTGCCGATGCAATAAATTTCTCTTAAGCTCTCCTGGTTCATAAACCTGATCGATATCGCAGTCAAAATGAAGAAGGTCGAAACTAAAGTCGTCGAGCGCGCTGATAGCAGCTTTCAAATTCGCCAGCACTAGCTGCCGAGCATCGAGATAAATAAAGCGATCACACGGTCCCCAAAAAACAGAATACCGACGGAACCAGTGGGGACCTGTCGGCGTATGCCCTAGCTCGAAGGCTTGACCGATTGCCTCGAGGCGATCAAAAGATGCGTCAGTGTAGATTTCAAACTGATAGGTATCTTGTAGGGTGAGTAGGCGATCGCACTCCTCATTAAAAGGAATCAGGAAGAGTTTCAGGGTAGGATTGAAAGCTCTAAAGCTATTAAGAAAAGCAATCGCCCAATCATAAACCCTATCATTAGCGGAAAAATAAGCACCGATTTCTCTGTTCACTTCAACGTCACTAATCAAGCGCCTACTGACACCATCGGCGTTTAAACATGTCAAGTTCTTCATCTGTATAAAAATGGCGGCAGTACTTCGAGCTGTAGAGCTGGTCTAAAAAGTCACGCGTAAACTTAATAGATTGCTTAACTTTTTTGTAAAGCTCACCAGTTTTCTTTTGAGTTGTTGTGTTGCTGACCATAAGACGCTCAGCCTCAACACGCTTATGCACAATTTTTTTGATATTCTGAAGTATAAGAGCTTCATCGCTTAGGTCTTCTGCCCTCAGGACTAAGACATCAAACTGTTTGAAAGATTCGACCTGACAGTGAGATGCATGATCGAATGGTTCTTGGTAAATATCAATACCCGTAAATTCAAAGAATTCGCTATCAAACCACTCACAGGGGTAAGAAAACTGCTCTCTTTTCAGATCAGTCAGTAAATGACAGATAGCATTTACATCCATCTTCAACAGGTCATCGTGGGTTGTCCCAAAGGCCTCTGGCGTCTGAAATAGCTGAGAAATAGTCTTTGAAACCGGATCTCTAACAAGACTGACAATCTTCACTTGCTTACCTGGAGAAGCAATAATTTTGTTAATATACTTTGCTAGTGCAACAGGCTTCTTCTTCTTCGACAGCGGCAGGTGATTACTCTCTAACCATGCTTTTGAAACAAAATGTGTATGAAAAACATCTAGCTCTTTCAAGGACTCGCGAAGCGTCAGATATATGGTCTGAGAGCCTACTTTTCCCAGCGTGTAGATAAGATATATCTTATTTTTCTCGCGTATCCATGCTATTGGCTGTATAGATGAAAACTGTTGTTAACTTATTAAGAAATCTTGGGATACGTAAGTTCGAGATTTTGAAATGGTTATATCGAATTTCGCATCCAATAGCAT
>JBCBFY010000272.1:0-3302 GCA_038527325.1 Cyanobacteria bacterium J06614_10 | reverse complement strand
ACGTTCTTGTTCAAAAAGTAAATTCTAGGCCTCGTAGATGGTAATGACAGTGTCACTGCCACAGGTCTAACGGTGGAGGTTGTATTTACCAGCGGTACTGGTAACGATACCTTTGTGGGTAGTGATGAACTCAGCACCATTGACTACAGTAACTCAACGACTGCTGTCAGCGTAAATCTAAATAGCGGTACTCTCACAGGCGGTGATGCTAGTGGTGATACGCTCACTAATGTCGATAACGTTATTGGCACAGCGCAGGCCGATACCCTTACTGGTAACAACGACAAGAACAAGCTCTTCGGCCTAGATGGCATCGACACCATTTTCGGTGGTGACGGTAATGACTTTATTGAAGGTGGCGCAGGCGCTGACAATTTGAACGGTGGTGATGGCAAGGACGTCGTGAGCTACGCAAGTTCTGCTGTCGGTGTAACCGTAGACCTGAGCACTAATAGCGCTAGCGGCGGCGACGCCACGGACGGCGGGACGAACGACACCATTGATAACTTTGAGAATGTAGTGGGTTCCGACTCGGCTGACACGATTACCGGTGATAGCCAAGCCAACTTCCTGGCAGGCCTTTCTGGTAACGATATTATTAATGGTGGTGGCAAGAGAGACATTCTTGTTGGGGGTGATGGTAATGACACGCTCAATGGCGAAGGCGACAGAGACACTCTACGTGGCGATGCCGGTGACGATACACTCAATGGCGGGGAAGATAGAGATAGGCTCTCTGGTGGTGAAGGGGACGATACGCTCAATGGCGGCGACGGCAATGACTTCTTGAGAGGAGAAGGCGGTGCTGATAGCTATGATGGGGGTACGGGTATCGACACTGTGGATTACAGTGATGCGATCCAAGGTGTCATTCTGAATCTGGATACTACCAACATTACAGGTGGTGACGACGCCGGAAAGACAATCGTAAATGTCGAGAATGTTAACGGTTCTATTCATGCTGACAATATCACTGGGAACAGTGGTAACAACGTCTTACGAGGCCTAGATGGTAACGATGTCCTCAACGGAGCTGATGGCAACGATACCTTAAGAGGCGGTGATGGTGTTGATAGCTACGATGGTGGCGCTGGTATTGATACCGTAGACTACAAGGATGCCTTAGTAGGCGTTAAACTAAATCTTCAAAATGGTACCATCACCGCTGGCGATGATGCAGGCGGGACGATCACTGGTGTTGAAAAAATCATCGGTTCTGACCAAGCTGATAATATAACTGGTGATACAAATGATAACCAGATACAAGGCCGCGACGGTAGAGATAACTTGAAGGGCGGCAGCGGCAACGATGTACTCAAGGGCGATGCCGGAAAGGACACGCTCTCTGGTGGTACTGGAAACGACAAGCTCTTTGGCGGCGACGGCGATGACAAGCTGTCTGGTAATGGCAATAATGATGTTCTCATTGGCGGCGATGGTAATGATAGGCTATTTGGCAATAGCGGAAACGATATCCTAAAAGGTAATGCCGGTAGTGATAGCTACGATGGCGGTGCTGGCATAGATACTGTGGACTTTGGCGATGCTACTGCGGGGGTTACTTTAGACCTGGCTTTCGGTACGATTACCTCCGGTGAAGATGCCGGTAATGCCATTGTCAATGTTGAGCACATTAATGGTTCTGCCCTGGATGATCAGCTAACAGGTGACGGACAGGACAACCGTCTAAAGGGGAAAGATGGTAGCGATTATCTAGTCGGCGCTGCCGGTAAAGATAACTTGTCTGGTGATAGTGGCAATGACTTCCTCGTTGGTGGCGACGACGATGACTTACTATTAGGTGGCGGCGATAACGATATTCTCTTTGGCGATGGCGGAAAAGACAAGCTCAGAGGCGATAGCGGCAACGACGTCTTCAATGGTGGTGCCGGTGCAGATATCCTCACGGGGGGAACTGGTAGTGACGTGTTTGACTATTCGTCTCTAAGCGATTCCCTACTTTCTGGCAGAGATAAGATCACCGACTTGGCTGTTGGTACTGATATTATCGTTGGGTCTAATGCAGTGCTGGCTTCGGAGATAGATCAGTTTGGTGCCATAGCAAGTTTGACTGAAACAAATATTCAGACACTGTTGACTTCTGCTGTTTTTGAAGAAGATACAGCAGCTACTTTCTCTGTAGGCAGCCGGCACTATCTTGCAATCAACGATGGTGTAGCAGGCTTTCTGGCAACCACGGATGCTGTAATCGACATCTCTGGCTTTACGGGGAATTTGGCTACTTTAGAGATTGAGGGTCCGGTTACCTAATCGGCGTAAGGACCTGTCACAAATGAGTATTTCAGGTTTCACATTGTAGGTTGTCTGGAAAACTGGATATATGCATATAGTAAATGCGATTCTTTATTGTTCTACATCAATAGAGAGTCGCATTTTTCTTTATAAGAAGGAAGTCTGCACTCCGATTACCTCTTAGACAAGTGAGAATATCTGATATTCGTGACAATATCTCTTGATGATTCGCCAACAACACAAAATCGGATTTATGACAGTTGGCGTTAGATAGAGATGTGTGTTGTTGCCTCCGCCTGTTCGTTGCTATCCAGTAAGCTATTATTGAGTTGCATAGACAATGAGGTCTTATCGCGATGACTGCAATTACCGAAAAATCGAAGCAGTTCACCTCTGAGCCCCTGTGGGAAAAAGCATCTACTATCCAAAGTGGTACCACTGCTAAGCTCGCGGTTGAAGTGGTTTCTTCCAACTGGCAAGACGACTACGAGATTAAGCTAGCAGGCTATGAGTCAGTCGGCATCGCTGAATACTGGATCATCGACTATGCAGGTATTGGCGGTGTGCGCCATATCGGTAAGCCAAAGCAGCCCACCTTTACAGTGCGCAGCCTAGTCGATGGAGAGCACGAAGTCTCACGCTTTCGTAAAGATGAGCCAGTTGTATCGCCGCTATTTCTCGACATAGCGCTAAGGCTTAGTTAGCTACTTTAATCGACGCTGTTGGCAAGTTGTTATTGTTGCGAGCTGGCAGTTTATGGAGCTAATCACGGCGTTGTTGCACAAATAGGGGTTGCAGATGGGGTGTGAGGTAAGGTTTAAGTACCACCAAAAACACTACCTGAAATGAGCTACCGCATCCTCAACTGGTCTGAGTATAGCGCTGGATTGAAGCAGCGCGAAGGTCTAACATTTTGGTCAGACGAAGCAGCTATTGCTGCGTGGGAAGTTAAAGCTAAGAGAGGTCGGCTAGGCGCATCGGCGACCTACTCAGACGTGGTAATCGCGACCTTCGAGACCCCTCAAAGCAGTCTACCGCCAAGCGGGGAG
>JBCBFY010000271.1:0-3304 GCA_038527325.1 Cyanobacteria bacterium J06614_10 | reverse complement strand
GGAGCTATACGAGGAAGTGGAAAACCGGATTGAAGGCGTCGAGTAGGTTTGGTTGAGGTTGTGATTTGCACAGCTAAGGCGGTTTCCGCCGAAGAAAGTACCGTCCAAAATAGCATCAGCTCGGTCGAATGAGAATATCCCACTTCGGCAGAAGAGGATGACGTTCTAGCCGTGCCTCAACCGCTTTCATCTGTTCTTTGTTGAGCGTAATGCCTTTTTCATAGCGTAGAGGATTGAGCATCACGCTGGGATGCGCCCCTTTCCACGTCATCGTCATCGCCCACCCTAGCATCGTGGGCAAATCCACTAACCTCGTTCCGTTCCAGTGTTGTTCGAGCACACCCCAGCACCGTTCTATCGGGTTGTACTTGCTGTGATAGGGCGGATAGTAAAGTAGTTGAATCGGCGTTCTCATCTGGTCTGTCCAATCGACCATCCGCCTCAGAAACTGAGTTCTCACACCACTGTTTTCAGGGCCATTGTCCACTTTGATTTGCAGCAGCGGTATCTGATGTTGCTGCTGAGGTGTGAGTTTTGCCCACCAAGCTTTCAAGGTATCGACGATGAAATCGCTCGTTTTGTAAGAACTCCCAAAACTGATGAACAACTCTCCGGTATCTTCATCGACGATACCGCATGGGATGTAGCTGTCTTTGACACCCATATCATGGTCATCCGCCTGACGATATCCTCGGGTCAGCCCACCTCTCGATAAGTTGCCTAGGTGAACCATTGCTTTGCAGTCCAAACTCACACGCTTGGCTGAGTCTTCTACCGCTTGCCGATCTTTGTCGGCGATGTTATCAAAAATCAAATCGGTCTCAGGGACTTTTTTTAGGCTTGACTTTAACCACTTTGCGCAAGCGGTAGCCCAGTCGATTTAAGACCACGGCCATTGTACTGGGCGCGGGCAGTTGCTCGTCCCGATAGCCTTGAGATTTTAGCTGACTGAGCGCTTCTGCAGCGGTCAGTCGAGTGAAGGCGACCGAGCTACTAAAGCTCGGCTCCTGCTGCGCATGCGCTTCTGCCAGTTGTTTGAGTGCTGCGGCTGCCGATGGCTGGCGCTCTTCCCAACGTTTGTTGCCGCTGCGGGCTGACTGTGCGCCTTGACAGACAATACCCGTGCGTTTCTCAGCTAAGCCAACGCTCACGCTGCGACGATTCCAGCCAAACTTGCTTTCTGCTTGGCGAGCACTGCCGTTGCAATACTTTAAGGTCATCTCGGCTTGAAAAGCTCTGCGCTTGACGCCTGTTAGGTAAGTAGCGGCTAGACGCAAATCTTCGAGCTGTGACTCACTCAACGGTTCCACCATTCACAATTACCTGAATCTTCCTCGGGGAGGCTGACTCATTCATTCTATCTAAACGGTATCTTCTTTGGCAGAAACTACCTAAAATCTTTATTTCTCTGGGAGAATCGGCTAGATAGTCTGCCTCAGCAGATTGATCAACTTGCTGTTCTAGAGAAACTTCTGATAGGCTCAAACCTTTTTCAAGAAGTACCTGAAGTAATTTTCAAACTTACAGGCTTAAGGTAGTTTCTAGTAAAGAAAATTCCATTAATATAGAATGAGTAAGCTGTCATTCAAGCTGAAGATATAAGTCATTTGCTCATGGTTGAAAAATTGAGTGCGTCCCAGATAGAAGACTTACGGCTAGCCGCAGCTTATCTGACCGGTGCTAGGCGCCGCGCTTTCCAGGCAGAGATGACGCTGAAGTATTGCAACGGCAGCGCTCGCCAAGCTGAAGATGCGTTCGGCTGGAACCGTCGAACGGTCGCGACGGGCTTAGGTGAGAAGCATACCGGTGTGACCTGCCAAGGTGCGCAGTCAGAGCTAAGTGGCAACAAGCGCTGGGAAGAGCGAGAACCGGCAGCGGCAGCCGCGCTCAAACAACTGGCCGAAGCCCACGCTCAACAGGAGCCGAGCTTCAGCAGCTCAATCGCGTTCACTCGACTGACTGCGGCTGAAGCATTGCGCCAGTTAAAGTCTCAGGGGTATGCGGAAGCGCAACTGCCAGCGGCGAGTACGATGGCGGTGGTGTTAAACCGCCTGGGCTACCGCTTGCGCCCAGTGGTCAAAGTCAAGCCTAAAAAAAGTCCCAGAGACTGAGCAGATCTTCGAGAACGTTGAGCGTAGGAACCAGCAAGCGATGGCACAGGGTGCCAAGCGTATTAGTTTGGATTGCAAGGCGACCGTTCAGCTTGGCAACCTATCGAGAGGTGGCCTCACGCGTGGACATCGTCAGGCGGATGACCACGATATGGGGGCCAAAGACAGCTACATCCCTTGCGGCATCGTCGATGAAGATACGGGCGAGTTGTTCATTAGCTTTGGTAGTTCCTACAAGACCAGCGACTTTATCGTTGATACCTTACAGGCATGGTGGGCGAAGCTCTCGCCGCAGACCCAACGTCAGCTGTCCTGGCTACAGATAAAAGTGGATAACGGCCCTGAGAACAACGGGATGAGAACGCAGTTCCTCAAGCGCATAGTCGATTGGGCAGACCAGATTGGCAAGCCGATTCAACTGCTCTACTATCCGCCCTATCACAGCAAGTACAACCCGATAGAACGTTGCTGGGGCATACTCGAACAACACTGGAACGGCACTCGGCTGGTTGACTTACCCACGATGTTAGTTTGGGCTATGACGATGAGATGGAAGGGGGCACACCCGAGCGTCATGCTCAACCCAACGATTTATGAAAGAGGAATTAGGCTCTCAAAAGAACAGATGCAACCTATTGAAGCGCGACTGGAGCGCCATCCGGCTTTGCCAAAGTGGGACATTCTCATTCAGCCTATCTAATGGGACTTTCTTCGTTGGAAATTACCCTAATTCCCGTTACCAACACCAGCCATAGCAAGTTGTTGCGAAACGTAGTTAGCGTATCGGGCGCAGTCAATACAAAAATGTAGTTTTGCAGCCCTACAAACACATTGGAGCTAGGTCCAAAAAAGCTGAGATAAAACGTCCTCAGCGTTGGCAACACCAGATAAACCGTGAGCAACAGCACCGCCGGTCCCACATAGATCCAGGGCAGTACTTTTACTCTCGTTTTTTCGGGCAATAGCTTTTCAACTAAAATATTGAGCGCGTAAAAGATGCCAATCACCCCTACCGAGCCCAAAAAGATAGCCAGCAGCGCCTGCAAAATTAATGAGACATTACCGTCCACAATTCACCTCCTAAATATTAATGGTCGTTTTTATGGGACGTTTCTGATAGAAGCTGGCTAACCTTTGAAGTGTCTTTCGTGCTGACGTCTTCAGTCCCTTCTGTGGGCTTGTCTTCTGGCCAA
>JBCBFY010000270.1:1609-3313 GCA_038527325.1 Cyanobacteria bacterium J06614_10 | reverse complement strand
TGTCGAAACCGCGCCCTGAGCGTAGTCGAAGGGCAGCTGGAGTAGTTGAGCGATTTATTTAATCTTCGTTCCTTAGTACAGATTAGGGAAGCGCAAATTAGTAATGTCTCCGCTCTCAGGGAGAGGGCTAGGGTGAGAGGGCCGGGATGTTATTTGCTTGCAGATCCTTTATTCCGGGATCTTGTATTATCCTGGCGCTCTTTTGGCAATTCTTTAGGTATCGCAACAGCACTCCATCCTAGAAGCTACGATGCCTACCAAAATACCGATGAAAGATATGGTGATTGTGCTGCCCGGAATTTTGGGCAGTGTGCTGCAGAAGGAAGGTAAAGATCTCTGGGCACCTTCTGGACAGTCGATTTTGAACCTGGTGGCGCGATCGCAGAAAACGATGGCGTCACTAGCATTGGGCTTTGACGACCCAACGCTAGATGACTTGGGTGATGGTATTCAGGCAACAGCACTGATAGAAGACCTGCATTTAGTACCGGGATTGGCAAAGGTAGATGGCTACACCCGCACGACGCGGATGATTGTCGACAACTTCCAGGTGACTCAGGGAGATATCTACCGTGATCCGGCAGATAAGCCTGCTAATTTTTACCCTTTTCCCTACGACTGGCGGCGAGATAACCGGGTGCATGCTCATAAGCTAAAGGCTCTGGTAGAGTTGCGGTTAAGGTGCTGGAGAGCGCGTAGCGGGGCCGCGGATGCCAAGGTGATAGTGTTGGCTCACAGTATGGGCGGTTTGGTCGCCCGGTACTATCTCGAAGTGTTGGGTGGGTGGCGCGATGCTAGAGCGCTATTTACCTTTGGAACGCCTCATCGCGGGTCGGTCAATAGCCTGAACTTTTTGGCAAATGGCTATAAGAAGCTGTCGTTAGACTTTACAGATGTAATGCGATCGCTCACGTCGATATATCAGCTACTACCCCTCTACCCTGCGGTCAAAATTGGAGAAGACTACGTGCGGGTGACCGAAACTGAAAAAATCCCAAACGTGAATTTAGAGAGAGCTGCCGATGCGCGAACATTTCACGATGAAATATACGACGCTGTGCAAGCTAACCGAAAAGACGAACGCTATCGGAACGAATTTACTACTGTGCCCGTCGTTGGTATTCGTCAGCCGACCCTGCAGTCTGCAGAACTGATGGGAGACAAGCTGGTGGCAAGTAAAAAGTTACCAAAAGTCTTACAGGGAAGAACAGATTTTTTGGATGGGGACGGCACGGTGCCAAAGATATCGGCCATTCCCAACGAATTGTCCAATAGCTTTAGCAACAAATTTATTGCCGAGACCCACGGGTCGCTGCAAAATCAAGAACAGATCTTACGCAGTGTAAAAGATGCGATCGCAACCACTCAATTCACCGATGCCTACGCCATCAGAGACGTGCCAAATACAATTGGCCTAGCGGTAGACGATGCGTACTTGCCCGACGAGCCAATTGTGCTACGCGCGCAGGTAATTGCCTACCCCAAAGTGACTGAGCTGCAGGCGGTGATTACACCCATTGCAGGCAGTGCTTCCCCGCTAGTATTACCCTTCAAGCAAACTCAGACAGAGCACTGGATTCTCTCTCTGGCTTCCCTTCCTGCCGGACTCTATCGGGTCGCCGTAAGTACCCCTAATAGTTGCGGCAGACGACCACCTTCTCCGGTCAACAGTTCCTTTGAAGTGATTGATTCTAGCGTGGTTGA
>JBCBFY010000270.1:0-1509 GCA_038527325.1 Cyanobacteria bacterium J06614_10 | reverse complement strand
ACCCCTAATAGTTGCGGCAGACGACCACCTTCTCCGGTCAACAGTTCCTTTGAAGTGATTGATTCTAGCGTGGTTGATGCTTGTTAACAGTAAGGGCCTTTGAGATATCGCAGCACGGCAGCAGCTTGTATCGCAGAGATAATGCAACAACAAGCAGTAGACCAGTAGATATACGGCAATGCAATGCGTTTTCGCCGTATATCTACTGAACTTTGAGGTTATTTTCCGGTTTCTTTCTCACAGGTCAGAAAACGGGATACCGACATCATCTACCGCTCATGAATTTAAACGCGCAGACCAAAACCACTCAAGATAATAAAAATCAGTCAAATGTAGCGCTGGTAGAGGCTTTCATTGAAGCGTCCTTGCGACGCCAAGAAGTTCTCGTTGCCAATGCAGACTTTCAGGCAACTTCTGTCTACGGCACCAATCAGCTTGCCAACAGCCACGAGGGCGTACTCATAAAGGTCAATCTTCAGCAGCAGCCCCTGCAGTTCCACTTACGCCGACAATCGGCCCACCGACTGTTTTTACAAGAGCAGCTCAATCGCAACCAATTCCTAAAGACAAAAAGTGCTGAAGACCCTCATTTTGACACCTACTGCTACCACTGCATAAAGCGCGGCTATCACTTCAACTGCAACAAAGGTCACGTCCTCTGGAAAACGTGGAGAGCGCGAAAGGCACACTTTCAAGACGCAAATCAGGAGGCTCGGCTACTCATACAGCAAGCGCAGAAGTGGCTGGTTATTCGAGCGATTCACGTGAGTAATGAGCTAATGTTCATTGAAACAGAAGGCAACCTGGAAATTGTTCAAAACTTTAGCGAGCCGGTGCTTTGGCTAGAAAAAAAGCATGCGGACGGCTACCCCAAGCATTGCAACGCCAAATACCCGCTTGAGCAGCAGGGCGGGGAGCACCACCGCTAGCTTCGCACCAGCCAACCCGCCCAACACAAATCCCAAGCAAATCAGCGCCGCTGCTTGCACGTTCACATAGCCCTGCTGGTAGTAGGTCCAAGCGCCCAAAATACCAATGGGCGGAACCAGCATCGCCAGGGTTGTTCCTTGTGCTTGGTGCTGAGAAAATCCAAGCAAGAAAATTAGGGCTGGGGTAACGAGGACGCCGCCGCCAATGCCGATCAAACCGCTCAGTGTTCCAACCGCGAGCCCCAAAGCGAGAAATAACAGCGTATGCACAAGTGTCTCCTTTCTATACCAATCGTCGTCGCAAGTTTGCCGACAGTAAGTCCAGCAAGCTAACCGCCACAATTAGAATAATCAAAATCGCGCAGACCTTGGGATACTTAAACGAACGAAAGCTTTGATAGAGTGACACACCAATGCCACCCGCACCGACGATGCCAAGCACCGAAGCAGAGCGGACATTGGCCTCAAAGCGATAGAGCGTAAACGAGATCCACAGCGGAATCACCTGAGGAATCACACCAAACAAAACCTCTTGCAGCTTGCTTGCACCGCTTGATCGCACGCCCTCAATGGGGCCGAC
>JBCBFY010000269.1:0-3316 GCA_038527325.1 Cyanobacteria bacterium J06614_10 | reverse complement strand
ACAATATTTTGCAAATATCAAAATTAGTAATTTAATTCATTTTATAAGATATAAAATACTTTTTGTTTTATATTCTGTTTCATTATAGCGATATTGACATCACTGCCGTCATGACACAGGCATACCAAGAAAAAAACAAATCAAAAACTAGTAATGAAAGTAATTTAGTGAGAAATATTAATAACTCAATTAGTGAACAAAATAATGTAAGTAAAAATAACAAAACAGAAAAAAAAGAAAAAACTTTTAGTATTAAGTATTTAAATGTACAAGGTTTAACAAGAGTGAAAGCGGCAGAATTAGAACTCTTAATAAATAGTGAAACAATCCTGTGTCTAACAGAAACTCAGTTACTATGGGACTCTATAAACTTTAGTGAAGGTATAAAAGTAATAAGTAGTATGCGTAAAAAAGAAGACAGAAAAGGTGGAGGAATAATGATATTAACAAAAGGAAATAAAATTAACATAGAAAAAAAAGTGTCAACTCACGAAGACTACATGGTAGCTAAATGCGAATTCAACAGCATGACTTTTATAATATACGTTGTATATCTATCAGTGGACGATAAATTAAGAAATGATAGAATAGAAAACGACATTATCGAAAGTGCAAAGAAACTAAAGGAAAAATTCATGATAATAGGAGACTTCAATGGTCACATTGGAATAATAGGAAAACAAAATATAAATTTAAACGGAAAAAGAGTACTAAACCTAGTGGATAAGCTTGAGCTAAGAATACTAAACTGTGACCTAGAATGTGAGGGAGAAAAAACCTGGGAAAGAGGTGAACAAAAAAGTGCAATAGACTTTGTATTAATAAATAGTGAACTATATAATATATTTGAAAACATGAAAATAGACGAAGAAGGAAATATTTACGATCTATCAGATCACAAGCTTATCATAGTAAATTTCAAAATTGTCATAAATAAAGGTGAAATAAATAAATCAAATAGCTACAAAGAAATAACATATCTTAAGATAAATGATGAAACAGTGAAACAGTATTTAAATATACTAGAAAATAGTATAAGTGTTGGCATGAACATGAGTAACCTAGAGGAAAAAATTAAAGAAGCAGCATCAAAGAGTGTAGTGCGTAAGCTTAAGAAAAAAGTTTTAAATAAAACAGACGAAGAAGAGAAGGTAGAACCAATTTGGTTTAATGAAAATATAAGAAAAGAAATTAAAAAAAGAAAAGAATATAATAGAAAATGGAGAAACGCCACAACAGAAAATGATAAAGAATCCTTTAAAAGTTTATATTTTGAACATAAAGAAAGAGCAAAAATGATGATAAAAGAAGAAATAACAATAAATGAAAAAAGTTTAACCCTCGAAATTAAACTTGACAAAAGTGGTAAAAAAGTGTGGGAGCATATCGACAAACTAAGAGGAAAAAGAAAAGAGAAAAAAGATATAATACTTTATAATGAAGAAGGAGAAGTGATAAATACCGAAGAATACCCAGAAGTAATAAAAGAATTCTGGGAAAAAGTATATAACAAGCATGAAAATAGAATACCAGAAGTGTGGAATAGTGAAATAAAACAAAATTACATAGAAACATTAGAGGCATATGAAAGAAGGACAACAGTGAATGCAAATAATGAGGAAATTGACATTCCGTGGAGACTTAGGGAGCATATGGATGCTGCCCATAATATAAATCAAGACGAAATTGTACCTATGAGTGACTATAAAATAAATATTAAAGAAATTAAAGATCAGCTAAAAAGAACTAAAAAGAAAAAAGCGGCAGGACCAAATGGCATAAAAACTGAATTATTGATAGAAATAGGTAATAGTGAAAAAGGACTTTTGGTGTTAGAATGTGCAATGAACAAAATAACAGAAGAAAATGACGCTCCTGAAAACTGGAATACTTCCAATACAAACCTGCTACAGAAAATAAAAAAACCTACTAAAAAAGATCTCAGACCAATAGCCCTCACAGATACAACTTATAAGCTAATGATGGGTATATTAAGAATAAAATTTCAAAACCAGCTTATCGGAAATAATAAACTCAGTGAACTACAAGCAGCATACGCAGAAGGTAGAAGAGCCACAGATAACTTATTCATCCTAAAATATTGCGTTTTCAAAAGTTTTTATATGAAACAAATGCTGGTGGTAATTGCAATAGACTTTAAAAAAGCTTTTGATTCAATTAGAAGAGAAACTATTATACAAGTTATGATGAAATACAAAATACATCCAAATTTAATTGACTTCATAGCAAAAATCTATACAAATGATAAAACCTGCATGTATATCAACAGCGAATATGTATGTGATATAAATATAACAAATGGCATAAAACAAGGTTGCAATGGATCAACAGTTTTGTTCTTAATGATAACTTATATAATACTGGAAAAACTACAGGCATCGGGTTCAAATTTCAGATGCAACATATGTACAATAGCAGCTATCTTCTTTGCTGATGATGGATTGCTAATGGCACAGAGTATGGAAGAAGCAAGGGAAAGCATTACACTCTTAATAGAGGTTGCAAGAGAATGTGGTCTAGAGCTAAACAAAGAAAAAAGCAATATTCTAATCTTCAACTCAAACGAAAATATCCAAAGCATAGAAGGAATAGAAGTAGCATCGGAAATAAATTACCTCGGACTTAACATCACTAACAAAAAAGATTGCTTTAAACTACAAAAAGAGAAAATTATGAAAGAAGCAGGAAAATACTCAAATATCGTACCCTCTATAGTACAAAGAAGCTGTAACAGAGCTATGATTGGAACAACCTACTGGAAAAATGTAGTTCTATCAAAAATATTATACGGACTAGAGGTACTGGATTTCAATAAATCAGAGCTAGCACATATGCAAAGAGAAGAAAATAAAGCATTCAGGTTTATTTTGAAAGCCCCGATCTACACGCCAATAGTCACACTTAGAGGTGAAATCGGTGCCTCTACATTCACATCAAGAGATATGAAAACAAAATTTAACTTTATCAGACACCTCCTAGAAGAAGATAACTCTTTATTGAAAAATATTCTGATGGATCTATTAGAAATAAAAAAAGACAAGTGGGCAAAAACAGTATATAGTTATCTGGAGTGTGTAAACCTGACAATACCAAAATTAAAAACAATGAAAAAGGAAGAAATTGACAAAATTGTAGACGCATTCGATTCCCAGGAATGGGAAAAAGAAATAAGAGGAAAATCAACGTTGTCTATTTACAAGAACTTTAAACAAAAAATAAAAAATGAAAATGTGTTATATGACAACACATTCGGCTCTGTGCTACTTTTCCGTGCAAGGACAAACACACTAAATCT
>JBCBFY010000268.1:0-3383 GCA_038527325.1 Cyanobacteria bacterium J06614_10 | reverse complement strand
GGAACAGCAACGGCAGAGATGTCGTTTGATTGGGTCATTTTGGCTGTATCAAGATAAGACCGGACCAAACTACCTCAGGTCCCGTTTTTGCACAAGCGAGTCTTAACTTAATTCTATTTTTATGTTTTAAGACTTAAGTGAGTCGCGATAAGACTATTTTTGGCTCTGCTGAGTCTCAAAATGAGATTGTGTGGTTGTCGGCAAGTGTTTCTGGGGCTATCTCCTCATCTGAAGGGGAATGGGAACGATAGCAGCGTGTGGACTCAATTGGCAGTGCCTAAAAGATGAAAACGCTGTTGAAGTGTTTGCTTGCAACTGTTCGGACTGGTGTAGCTACTGGCGCAGTCATGTGCGTTTTAGTACCCTTTCAGCGCTCTGTTAGGGCGCAGTCAATCCGCGCTGATAACACTCTGACAACTGTGGGAGACGTTGTTACCGCAGATAACCAAAATTTCAGCATCACAGGCGGCACTCAGCTCGGCAACAGTTTGTTTCATGGGTTCGATGTCTTTTCAATTCCGACTGATGGCTCGGCAGTTTTTGATAATTCGGCAAGCGTTACCAACATCTTTAGCCGGGTGACTGGCACGCAGGCTTCTGTTATCGATGGGCTGATCTCAGCGAATGGAGCCGACACAAATATCTTTTTTCTCAATCGTAACGGTATTACTTTTGGCCCGAACGCTGAGCTTCAAATAGGGGGCTCTTTTTTGGCTTCAACGGCAGAGCGTCTATTGTTCGATAATAATGTTGAGTTTGGGGCCGATACATCGAGCCTCGATCCGCTACTCAGCATCAGTACGCCTATTGGGCTACAGATTGGCCCTAGCTCTGGCTCTGTAGCCGTCGCTGATACTGGCTATACAACAATTCCGACAATCGCTTACCCAAATGTGAGGCTGGACAGTTCAATGGGGCTGGGTGTGAATGCAGGGCGTACGCTAGCACTGATTGGGAACGCCGTTGACTTTGATGGTGGCGTACTGACGTCTGCCGGTGGACATATCGAAATTGGCAGCGTAGGTGAAGGGACTGTCAACTTTGATAGCCGTGACTGGCGCTTTGATTATACAGATGTACAACGGTTTAGTGATATAGACTTTTTGGCGCGATCGCTCATTGACACCAGCAGTCTGTTGTTTGATTCAACCGGGGCTCCTTACGCTGTCAATACTCAAGGTGGCAGCATCCAGCTTCAGGGGAATCACCTCACCTTTCAAGACGCCTCCAGAGCGCTCATTCAAAACTACGGCACGCAAACTGCTGGCAATATTCGGGTGACCGCCAGCGATGTGCTTGAGCTAGCAGGAGCATCTTCCACCGGGGAGTATGGATCGAGCCTGTTAACGACGAACTTCAGCAGTGGTGACGGCGGCCATATAGACGTCGTTGCGCCTCGGCTGTTGCTAGCTGGCAATGCCACCATTGGCACACTCACCTTTGGCTCTGCTTCAGGAGGGAATGTTACTGTCGATGCAAAGGAAACAATTCGATTCGAAGGTAATCAAGAACTCCTGCCTGACTATGGGCAGATATTAACCAATTCATTTGTTACTGGTGCATCGGGTGAGCTTGTTGTTTCAACGGGAGATTTGGTCATCTTAGGTCTGGGTATTTTCTCTCAGGCAGCAGGGGCCAGTTCAGGCACACTTGTCAGTGTAGAGGCTGACAACATCACCATAGAAAATGCAGGTAGCATCGCGGCCAGTACTTTTAGCTCTGGAAAAGGCGGGCTCGTTGAGGTCACTGCCGACCATATAACGCTAGAAAGTGGCGGGAATATTGCAGCTAGTACGTTGGCATCTGGGGAGGGCGGCGATGTCAACGTAACTGCGGATACGATTAATATCCGAGGTACAAATCCGGTTTCTCTTGTGCCAAGTACGATTTCCGCACCTACTGTGAGCACAGGCAATGCAGGCGATGTAACTGTCAACGCGCGTCAAATATTTTTGGCAGAGGGGGGGCGCATCGACTCGTCCGCGCTAGCACAGGGCGATTCGGGCATTGTGCGCGTAACGGCCTTAGAATCGCTTTCAGTCGATGGCACGGTAACAGGACAGCCGCTTCCTAGCCTAATCATCTCATCGGCCAACATTCCAAACAACGAGCAACGACAGTTTTTTGCCTCGATTGGTGTAATTTTACCGCCCATACCATCCGGGGTCTCGGGTAGCGTTATTATCGAGGCGCCGAGTGTAGCGGTGACAAACAGTGCGCAGATAACGGTGAGGAATGATGGCACAGGCGATGCCGGAACGCTAAGCGTAGATGCAAATTCAGTTTATTTAAGCGATCGCGGCAGTGTTACGGCGTCTACTCAAGCAGGCAACGGTGGCAACCTTATGATTAGTTTGCAAGATCCTTTGCTATTACGACGCGGGAGTCGTATATCGGCAGAAGCAAATGGCACGGGTGATGGTGGCAGTGTGGCTCTGAACACGCCTTTCATTATTGCTTCAGAGAATAGCGACATTACAGCGAGCGCAATTCAAGGAAGTGGCGGCAATATTCAGATTAATGCGCTTGCTATTTTGGGAACTCAATTCAGAGAGCAGCTAACGCCAGAGAGTGACATTACGGCAAGCTCTCAATTTGGAGCAAGTGGAGTTGTAGAAATTAATGATTTAGAGAGTGATCTGAACACCGAAACAGCTCCACTGCCTGAGGATCTTGCTGATTCAGGTGACCACTTCGCAGTAGGTTGTGCAAATACAACGACCAATCAGTTTATAGCAACTGGGCGAGGTGGTCTGCCATCCAATCCTACAAATACACTTACAAGTAGTCGTCCTTGGGCAGACATTCGTATGTTTCTCTCGGAGTCAGAGGCAGTCAGCAGCAATATAGACATAAGCACAAGATTTGAGGCAAGACCAGTAGAAGCCGCTGCCTGGACGACTTTAGAAAGTGGAGAGATAGTACTGACCGCACCCTCTCACCATACTCAGTCAATGTCTTTTGCGAATTGTTGGTCTAACCACTTTAGCAAGTCAGAGACTGTACAGAGTATTGTGTAAGCGGACTAAGATCCTATCAACTTAGGAGATTACCGCATCGTAGTCCGCTTTCCCCAGTGAAGATGCGGTCTTCAGACTGGTGTACCTAGCAATGAACAATTGAGAAGGGAGTTGTCTGGATTTGCCGGGTCCTTTTAGGGCTAGTACGGTAATTTGGATAAAGTTGAAGGATAGTAGGAAGTCCTCAATCTTAAATAGAGACTTTCTAGCTCATCAAAAGACTCAATAAGGTGCACATTGGTCTCAAAATGAGAATGTTCTTTGAATGGATGTTCAAGGTTGCAAGGGCGGGAGCCGTCTTTTGACTGGTGATGATTGAATTAGGGATGTGTTTGTTTGGGCGTACGGAAGTAGGCGGTCAAT
>JBCBFY010000267.1:0-3425 GCA_038527325.1 Cyanobacteria bacterium J06614_10 | reverse complement strand
CCACGCTGTTGGCACTGACAACGGTATTGCCGCTCAACGCTGCTTTGGTGTTGACTGCACTCTTGTATAGCAAAGGGCGTAATTTTTTTGGGAGCCTCTCATCAAGGGTAAATCATCAGTCTGCCTCTGGAGCTGCTACACCCAAAACAGTATCCAAAACAGTGCTGATAAGTGGCGGCAAAATGACGAAGGCGCTGCAGCTAGCGCGTTCATTTTACGCTGCGGGGCATCGCGTTGTTTTAATCGAGACTCACAAATATTGGCTCGTTGGGCATCGATTTTCAAAAGCGGTAGATAAGTTTTATACCGTGCCAAATCCTAGTGACCCTAACTACGCGGAGGCTCTGTTAGCGATTGTAAAAAGAGAGCAGGTGGACATGTATGTACCGGTGTGTAGCCCGGTGGCCAGCTATTACGACTCTCAGGCAATTCCACTGCTCGCTGACCATTGCGAGATTATGCACGTTAGACCGGAGCGCATAGAGCTGCTAGACGATAAATATCAGTTTGCTAAAGCTGCCGAATCTTTTGGCTTGAGCGTGCCAAAGTCTTTTCGAATTACCCATCCTAACCAAGTGATAGCGTTCGACTTTTCAAACGAAACACGCCCCTATATTCTCAAAAGTATTCCCTACGATTCGGTCCGGCGGCTAGACCTGACTAAGCTGCCCTGCGAGACACCAGAAGCCACCGCTCGGTTTGTGCGATCGCTGCCCATCTCTGAGAAGACGCCTTGGATAATGCAGGAGTTTATTGCCGGGCAAGAGTACTGTACCCACAGCACGCTTCGCGGCGGCGAGCTGAGAATGCATTGCTGCTGCCAATCGTCGGCATTTCAGGTGAACTATGAAAACGTGGACAAGCCTGCGATAGAAAGCTGGGTTCGGACCTTTGCTGCTGGGCTAAACCTCACTGGACAGGCCTCTTTCGACTTCATCGAAGCGGCTGAAGATGGCCAGGTGTACGCCATCGAATGCAATCCTAGAACGCACTCTGCGATCACGATGTTTTACAACCAGCCAGGGGTAGCAACTGCCTACTTAGGTGATGAGGTTGCCTCCGCTGATGGCACCACCAGCAAAAAAGCAGATGGCAGAGAGAAAGATGACCAGCGTTGTTCTTTTCCGGTACAGCCACTGCGCACTAGTCGCCCTACTTACTGGATTTATCACGAAGTTTGGAGACTACTGACCCATCTCTTTTCACCCGAGGAAACGGTCGCTAGGATACGCACCATCGTAAGTGGAAAAGATGCAATTTTTGACTGGCGAGATCCGCTGCCCTTTCTGATGGTGCATCACTGGCAGATCCCGCTTCTGTTACTACGGGATTTGCGGCAGCTCAAGGGATGGATTCGCATCGACTTTAACATTGGTAAGCTAGTTCAGCTAGGAGGCGACTAAGCAATGGCACCACTGCGAATGCTTCATTTAGTCGGGTCTGCAACGAGCGACTTCTACGCTGAGCTTTCACTACTCTATGCCCGCGACTGCTTGACCAAGCTAACTCACACATCCTCAAGCGCATCCTCAAAGTCTCCTCGCTACATTCACCTAATCGCTTACATTACGCCAGATCGTCGCTGGCGTTTTCCGCCCTCTTTGAGGCAGGCAGATATCGCGTCGGCCGAATCCTACACGCTTTCGGATGCGGTGCGTATGTTGGCCCTGCAGCAGATTGACTTTGCCCTGCCGCAAATGTTTTGTCTGCCCGGTATGACAGAATATCGCGCTTTGCTGCAGCTGCTGCAGATTCCCTATGTAGGTAACTTGCCTGCTCAGATGGCGATCGCAGCTGACAAAGCAAAAGCAAAAGCCATTGTTGCCGCAGCAGGCGTCAAAGTACCCAAAGGAGAATGCTTAACCAGAGGAGACCAGCCCACGATCACACCCCCAGCCATTGTCAAACCCAACAGCGCAGACAATTCATTTGGGGTTACCCTCGTCAAAAAAACTGAAGACTATGCAGAAGCTCTGGAGAAGGCGTTTGCCCATTCTAAAGAGGTGATCGTAGAAGAATTTATTCCCCTTGGCCGGGAGGTTCGCTGCGGGGTCATCGACTTTACAGAAAATGCACATGATTTGCTGTGCCTACCGCTTCAGGAATACGCACTCGATACCTCCTCTATGCCTATTCGCACCTTTGAACACAAGCTAATTCGAGATGAGAAAAACAACCTCGACTACAGATCAAAAGACGCGGGTCACTCATGGATAGTTTCTCCAGATGACCCAGATATGCCGTTGGTATGGAAGGCCGCGAGGCAGTGTCACCATGCCTTAGGATGTCGTCACTATGGCCTTTTCGATTTTCGCGTCGATCCGTCGGGTCAACCCTGGTTTATAGAAGCTGGACTGTATTGTTCTTTTTCTCCTAAGAGCGTTCTCACCTCTATGGCAGCGGCAGCCGGCACTCCGCTAGAAACCTTTTTTGACCAGGCAGTAGCGGCGTGCCTGGCGTCTTCTGCCGAACAACCAGTGTCTGATACAGACGCTTATGGCGCTACGGAGTACGCAGTCTTTGCGTAGGCGAAATTATACAGACCTTTGGAGCATGCCATAGGTTGGAGCATGCCATAGGATAGATGGCGAGTTGCGGTGTTGGTCGTTATTTTAATGAGTGAAATGGTTACCTATCATCTAGAGACAGAGCACTTAGAGGAAAAGCGCTAAGAGACAACAATCTAGACCTTTATCAGTTGCTATTATCCGATGTCTTAAAAAGTCTGCCAGGGCAAAATGCCATAGCAGGAAAAGCAGGTGACTAACAGAAATTAGGTAACTCCCAAATATCTGCAGCGAAAAATAATGTTACAAGCTATTCTTTTGGGTTCAATTGGTACCCTCGTTGATACGTCCGAGCTTCAGCGGCAAGCGTTCAATCTAGCCTTTGATCGTCATCAGCTAGGTTGGTACTGGTCCAGAGAGGCCTATCTACCTATGCTAGAAACTAGCGGTGGCCGGAAGCGCATAGAAAACTATGCGCAAAAAAAGGGTCGCTCGGTGGATGCCTATGCCATTCACCGAGCAAAATCTGAAATTTTTCAACAGTCTATCCGACAGGCGGCTTTGCATCCGAGGGCAGGTGTGATGGACGTGGTCAAGGCCGCACAGCACAAAGGGATTCGGATTGCTTTTGTAACAACAACTTCTAAGCGCAATGTAGCCTTTATCCTAAATACGCTGAGCGCATACCTCTCTGTCGATGATTTTGACCTAGTGATGGATCGTTCCGATGTGGAACATGCGAAGCCTGATGGGGAGGTTTACTGCCTAGCTACCAGACGTTTGAAAGTGCCGGTCAGTCGCTGCGTGGCTATCGAAGACAATCCTGGTGGTGTGCGGTCTGCAAAGGCTGCAGGGCTCAGATGCGTGGCTTTTCCTGGAGAAAATACCAAGCATTGCGCTTTTGAAGCTGCTGACCTC
>JBCBFY010000266.1:0-3435 GCA_038527325.1 Cyanobacteria bacterium J06614_10 | reverse complement strand
GGAAACATCAGCTGCAATCAAAATGTTAGTCTCAACGCATAGCAAAGCTGTGCAGAGTCTAGAATCCGTTGCACTGGCGAAAAATAGCCGTTCAGCAGACCTTAGGTTTTAGGTACTTTAGTCAAATACAAGTACGTCTATCGGACTAGATTTCATAAAGACATAGTTTAACGCTTAGTAAAGTCCTTTAAGACCTCATAGTGTGCCCTATGGCACGAAATTCTGTGAACATACTAGCTGTTGATGACATTCCCGATAACTTGCTCGTTCTAGATTCTATTTTATCTGATGTCGAAAGTTATAACGTCACTTGTATCAGAGACGGAGCATCGGCAATTGAGCATGTTCTGAAGAGCCCTCCCGACCTGATCTTGTTGGATGTCATGATGCCAGGGCTCGATGGCTACGAAGTTACTCGGCGCATCCGAGAAAATAGCAAGCTGCCCTACATTCCCATCTTGCTAGTGACTGCTCACGATCAGTCGAGTCTCAGTGAAGGGCTAGATGCCGGGGCTGATGACTTTATTCGCAAGCCATTCGATATCAATGAACTAATGGCTAGGGTGCGATCGCTCCTCCGGCTGAAGTACAGCATGGACAAACAGTCTGCCATGATTCGCCAGCGGGACGACTTCGTCGCCAGACTGACCCACGATCTTAGAACGCCACTAGTCGCCGCCAATAGAATGCTTGACCTGACCTTGCAGGGCGTTTTTGGTGAGCCGACTGAGGATATGGCAGAAGCCATCAACAGTGTCATCTCCAACAACAGCAACCTGCTGCATATGACCAATACCTTGCTTCAGGTCTACCGACACGAAGCGGGACAGAAAAAGCTAGTGCGATCGCCCCTGTCTGTTTATGTGCTTACCAAAGAGGTGGTGCAAGAGCTAAAGCCTTTAGCAGACGAAAAACAGCTTGCGCTCAGTCTAGATACGCGGCCGTCTCTATCAGAAACAGATCCCAAAGCCGAAGAAAAAGCCAAAGCCTCTTACCAGACAGAAGGCGACCATATCGAGCTGCGCCGACTGCTTACAAACTTGTTGGGGAATGCCATTAAGTTTACCGATACGGGCAGCATCCTAGTTCATCTATCTATTAGTACCGACACCTGCGAAGCCATTCCCTCTACAGAGGCCATCGAAGTATCGATTACCGATACCGGCCCGGGCATTTCGCCAGCTGACCAAGAACAAATATTTGAGTGGTTTCAGCAGGGCGACCACATGCGAGCAGGTAGCGGACTAGGGCTTCACCTAGCCAAAAGGATTGCCGAAATGCACGAAGGCACCCTCACCCTCGACTCTGAAGTGGGCCGAGGCAGCACCTTCACCCTGGCACTCCCTCGGTTGATGTAAGCGCTCGGTTGATGTAGTTGATATAAGCGTGCGATACGCAGCAAGCAAGTGCCTTTGTCCTCGTAGCAAGCAAAGGCACCTACAAACTCACTTACAGACTCACTTACAGATTCACTGCGCAGAAAATTCTTCCACCGGAAAGACTTTCACCTGCAGCTCAATAGGTCGCTCAAGCTTCTCTTCCAAAAATTCGCGAACCAGCCCTACCTGATTTTCCGAAATTGAGCCAACCGGCGCAGCAACTTCTAAGTCAACCACCAAAAGTCTGTCCTCCGAATTCACTCGCAGCTTGCGAATAATTGTGGAGCTAAAGGTTTCAGTTTGGCGCCTTATCAGGCTGCCTACGTATGACCGTGCCCGCTCTTCTATGATGAGTTCTTTCATCGAAAGTCCCAGCGGAAAAGTCAGCAGTAGCAGCAATAAAGTAGACGCTGTCAGCCCGCGCTTTGCCCGGCGGATAGAACCATAGTCTTGCCAGATAAAGACCAGTCCGCCGCTGAGAACAATCCCTGAGAGGTTCGTTAAAAACAGCAGCGTAGAGCCCACCACCACCGGCTGATTTGAGTAGGCTAGGCCAATGCCGATCACGCTGAGCGGCGGTACAAGGGCAACTGCGATCGCCACTCCCGGAAGCGCATCAGCCACTTCCTTACGAGTTTTCGCAAAAGACCCTGCCGCCCCAGCCGCCAAGCCAATCACCAAATCAATCAGCGTCGGTCGAGTCCGTTCCAAAATTTCAGGATTGAGCGTATTGAGTCCCACCAAACTACAGATAAAGTAAGCGGTCCCAATAGTGAGTAAAGCACCCGTCACCACAGACAAACCTGATCGCTTCAGCAGCCTTCGGTTCCCCATCGTAATGGCAAAAGCCATCGCCGTAATCGGCCCCATCAGCGGCGCTACAATCATCGCACCAATAATGGCAGCCGTACTACCTGCCAACAACCCCAGCGCCGAAATAACGCCAGAGAGAAACAGCATCACATAGTAATTAAACGAGGGATCTGCGCTCCGCCATAGGTTTCGGTTTAGGCTCTTTAGTGGCAGTGGATTATTTGCCATCCAGTGCCAATCACCACTATTCACCGCCAGCCGCCGACTGAGCAGACGAAAAAAGCGCACGATAGGGCGATGTATAGACTGAGGGCAGTAACGTCGAATCAGCACTAGCAGCCGCAATCGCCGAGGTTCAGGACGATCATGCTTAGGTTTGGGCTTTATTTTTGTGCTCTTTTCTGGGTCAGTAGGTAGTAAACCCGCAGAAGTGCGGTCTGCAGAAGTGCGGCCTGTAGAAGTGCGGTCTGTAGGAGCGGGAAGAGCAGCATCGTGTCTATGACGAGCGCGACTCGGGTCAGCGTAGCCGCTGAGCCGGTCGTACCTATGTGCGTTCTGACCTAGCGGCTGATCAGTCTTGTTTTTCTCAGTCATTCTCAGTCATTCTCAGTCATATTGTTTCAGACACCCACTACTTCAAACACGTATAGATCTCCAATAAACCACAACAGCACCCTCTACAAACTCTGCCCTACGGAAGAACAACAAAAGGGTCGAAAGAGAGAAGTCAGCGAGCGGCCTGCGGCTTACTATTTAAGTATCGATGAAATTTATTCGGAGAACACAACTATGAGTCTTGAAGAAAAAGCAAAAGCAACTGCCAAAGACCTAGAAGGCAAGGCGCAAGAAGCTGTTGGTAAAGCCACTGACAACACAGAAGCTCAGGCTAAGGGTGAAGCTAAGCAAGCACAAGCCTCTGCAACAAAAGCCAAGGAAAATGTCAAAGATGGCATCAAAGACGCTATTGACTAATCCCTCTATGTTGTTCCTTGACTGATTGGCTGCTTGTCAGCCAGCTGTCTTCTTTTTACAGCAAAGTGTAAAACACTAGCCTGGGTGCGATGCGCCTAGGCTTTTTTGTATCCCTTCAAGATTTCCGTATACACATCAGTGCGAGAGTAAGATTCCGGCTGGCAGTAAGGGTCGCGGACCCACCCCGACCTCCGCTGCGCTCCGGCCACCCCTCCAGAGGGGATCTGTTCAGGCTATGTATATCAAGGGATCGAGCAACCTTAGCCTCACA
>JBCBFY010000265.1:0-3437 GCA_038527325.1 Cyanobacteria bacterium J06614_10 | reverse complement strand
CCGGCAGACCCGGTGGTAAGAGCCCACACCGATCGCTACGCCCTCCCCCGGCTAGAAGCACCCGACTCAATGCTACTGCTCAAAGCCTGGACAAACGGCGGCTTCCCCGAGGTGCCACAGCGATTGTTTGGCAGAGCGTTAACTCAGGCCTATTAGTGATTAGCAAGCGATGCTAGCAAGACTATCCCACGAGGACGCTGGTCAGATTTTGTCGAATCAGGTCTTGGGCGAGGGCAATGCCTGACCCTTCCTCATTGGGCAGCATGCCGTCTAACAGCAGCATGGCCAGACCGTGCACCATCGACCATCTTCCCAAGGCGAGTAAGTATGCATCCCCGGGCTTCATGGCCCCTGCGGCCTGGCCCGCCTCAATGATGTCAACCAGGATTTGAAACGCTTCCTTAGAAACGGTGTATAAAGCGCTATCGACCGGTTCTGACTCGGGAAAATGACTGAACATGACGCGAAAGTGCGTAGGGTGATCGAGCGCGTAGCGCACGTATGCGGTGCCTGCCGCCTGCAGGCTGCCTGCTGGGTCACCGGCAATCAAAGCGTCTTTGAGATATTGACCAAATTCAATAAATCCCTCTTCTGCAACGGCTGATAGCAGCGCGGCCTTGTCGGCGAAGTGGCGGTAGGGCGCGGTATGAGAAACCCCGGCTTGGCGAGCGACTTCTCTGAGCGAAAGGCTGTTGGCGTCTTTGGTTTCGAGCGCTATGAGGGCTGCGTTTAGCAGGGCCTGACGCAAATCGCCGTGGTGATAGGGTTGCTTTTTGGCCATGGCCTTGCGGTGAGGGGTGAAGGTGTAGCGGGTAGACCGGATTCACATTTTACAAGTGTTGACAGCGTAAACATGCTTGCGCTATCTTGAATCTGCCAGCAAGTTTACATTGTCAACATTATTGTCAGCATTCACTGTCAGCATTGAGGGAGGTTCATATGAAATCGACTGAATATTCCACAGAAGATGTGAAGCAAATTTTAGCGATCGCCATGGGCCGAGAAAGCTCATCCGAGATGCAGCTCAGGGAGATGGCAGAGGACCTGTCTATCCCCGATGCAGACCTGACCTACGCCATGGAAAAATGGGCGCTCGAAAAGGCGCAGCAGCAAGAAAAGCTGCAGCGTCGTCAGCGCTTCTATCGCCAAGAGCTGCTGCCCTATTTGGCGGTAAATGCCCTGCTGATCGGTATCAATATTTCGGTGGCAGGAGCCATTACCTGGGCGATTTATCCGCTGCTGGGGTGGGGCGCTGGTCTGGTGCTGCTAGACGGTACGCTGTCGGCCTGCCGCAGCCGTCGGTCAAATCGCCAGACCAGCCAACATCCGAAGCTTTCGGAGGTAAAGGGATGAAATTTTCTCACACGCTCGAAACCACCGCAGATTCTGCATCTGTTTGGGCTGTGTGGACTGATGTTGCTCGCTGGCCAGAGTGGGATAGTGAGTTGAAAGACGCGACGCTAGCGGGTGGCTTTCGGCTAGGCGCAATGGGCTGGCTGACGCCAAAGCAAGGTCCTCGTCTAAAATTTTCGATTGTGCAGGTGAATTGGGGCGAAAGCTACACCTACATCACCTATTTGCCGCTGTGTAGACTCAAGGTTTATCGCTACATGCGCCAAGTCGTGCATCAAGGTGAAGCGCCACTCAGCTTTACCCACGAGGTTTCGTTTGAAGGATTTTTAGGACTTTTCTTTGGCTGGCTGCTGGGCAGGCAATTCAAGTCTGTTTTGCCCAGCGTCATGCAGTCCGTTCGAGACCGCGCAGTTTAGAAAAGCCGTGAAAACTCGGACGGCACGCCAGCGGATGGCTAGCTCGACCTAGCCGGTGACCAAAAGTCGGGCATATTTACCCAAACCCTTTTATGCCGAAGCCTTTGCGCTTTTGAGAAGAAGTGAATACGTCATGTCGTCAGACCCGTGAGCTAATGATTTAACCCTTCTTGTTAGCTTACTTTTCTGGCGCTGGGTACGTTCGTTATATGGAACGAGGGCCGACAAGGTCGCTCCTGGTTCTGTTTCTTCTAGGTGTCACCCATGGGTATGAAAAAGCGTCTTTGGCAGTGGACAGCGCGGGTCGCCAAGCTGTGTGTGAAGCCGGTTGCCTGGGTGGCGGGCGTCGCTGCGACGCTATCTCCTGCCGTCCAAAAGCCCGCAGCTGCCCAAGTCGTGCCCACCGCCGATGGGGCGGGGACAACGGTGAGCGAAAGCGGCGACCAGTACGACATCGCTGGCGGCACTCAGGCGGGCGGCAACCTGTTTCACGAGTTTGAGGAGTTTAGCCTAAGCGAAACGGAGACGGCTAACTTCACCAGCGATTCAGGTGTCTTCAACATCGTAGGCCGGGTCTCTGCTGCGAACCCGTCTTACATAGATGGCACTGTTCAGGTGGAAGGTAGCGACGCCGATCTGTACCTGATCAATCCATCGGGTGTGTTGTTTGGCCCCAACGCGCAGCTGGCCCTGCCAGGCTCTTTTACCGCAACAACGGCTGACCAGGTGGGTTTTGGCGAGCAGTGGCTGAGCGCGGCTGATACCAATCCTGACTATGCGGCGCTCAGTGAAGATCCTTCTGCGTTTCGCTTTAGTGAGTCTGATGCGGGCGCGGTCGTAAATCAGGGGAATCTGGCGGTTGCGCCGGGTGAATCGATTGCCCTGGTGGGCGGCAGTGTCGTCAATACGGGTGAGCTGGAGGCGCCGGGCGGAGAGATCGGGCTGGTTGCCGTGGGGGGTGAAAGCACCGTCCGGCTGAAGACGCCGGGGAGCTTGCTGAGTTTGGAGGTTTCGGAGAGGGGATTGGCCGAAGGGATGGACGGAGACTTTGCGGCGGCGGCTTTGCCCGGACTGCTGACGGGTCAAGAAAGTCCGGCTGCTGACACTTTGGAGCTGTTGCCAAATGGCGATGTCGTTCTCAGACACGCTGAAGGGGATGTCACAGTAGATGCCGGTGATGTGGCCGTTTCGGGAACGGTTTCTGTCGTGTCAGAAACGGCTGCGGGGGGTGTCGTCGCCCTTTCTGGGGAGTCGGTTGAGATTGCGGGCGGGGTTGTCGATGCTTCTGGGGAGTCGGGGGGCTCGGTGCGCATTGGTGGCGGGTTTGCTGAGGAAGAGATGCCTGCGGCTGAGACGACTCATCTATCATCGGATGCGACGGTGCGGGCTGACGGGGCTACCGGTGATGGTGGTGATATTTATGTAGGGGCTCGTCACCGGGCGACGGTTCGAGGTGAGATCTCTGCGCGGGGGGAAGGCGCGGGGGGCTTTGTCGAGACCTCGGCTGACTATATTGATGTGAATGGGGCAGAGGTCGATGCGACGGGTGCGAGTGCCCACGGGCTCCGCCGGGCCCATTCACAATTTCAATATCTACCGGATCGATCAGCCAGTGCCCTTGGGCACTCGCACCCGTCGCATCGACCTCTGCCCCATTCACATCAATAT
>JBCBFY010000264.1:0-3437 GCA_038527325.1 Cyanobacteria bacterium J06614_10 | reverse complement strand
CATACTGCCTTTTCCATCGGTTGCAAAGGCGCCTGCGCAGTGCATGGGCTCCCCCGTCTCAATGTAGGCCTTAATCTCGAAGTCAGAGACGTCTGCAAAAAACACCCGCGTCATCCGATAGCGCACCAGCGGCTCTTTGCCCGGTGCAATCAGTGCATACCCAGTCAGCAGCTCTCCCGACCCTCCTCGCATTGCCCGCCAGCGGTCTATCGCTTCTTCTTTGCTTTCTGGCTTGCCATACACTACGCCATCGATTGCCAGCACCGAGTCGCACCCCAACACCAGCGCATTCTGAAACTGCGGCGCAACGGTCGTCGCTTTCCCCAGGGCAAGCGCCTGTACCAACTCCCTTGGATCGCTAATTACGACCTGATCTTCATCAAAATTGCTAGGGCATACAAACGGCTGAATTCCCGCATCTATCAAAAGGTTGCGACGTGCGACTGATGCGGAAGCCAGCACGAACTGAATATCTGCCATGGGAGCGCTGGAAAATGGAACCTCAGAAGACCAGCCTAACAAGAAAACCATGCAAAATGCGCATTTTGCATGGTTTCAGCTGACTGCTGCTAGTGCTGCTCTGTGCTGCTCTTCTGACCTGCCTTTCTGACCTGCCTTTCAACTGGCCCTAGTAAACAGAGAAAGAAGCGACTGACTGCTTCATGGTGTCTTTGAGCTTGCTCCAGCGGCCTTCTGGCACGGAGGCGTTGAAGGTGTAGAGCTGGCCGCGACGGATGATGACGCTAGCCAGGTCGTGGCGAGTGCCAGAGGGTAAGTTGGCGACGTATTCCAAAATGTAGTAAAGCTTGTCGCCTGCTTCGAAGGACTGGGCATTCACCAGCTCTACGTTGCGATCATCCGGGGCAAGGGAAGTAATGCTCTTAGAAAGGGTGTAGCCGACTTCTGTGGGGGTACCCAAGTCTGGCAGGGTTTTGCCACCGGAGACGGGGCTGACGACGACGCTGACGTTTTCGCTGGAATTAATAATGTCGTGAAAGACGGTGTCGGGGCCGTCTTCGACCTGGGCGGGCACCCATCCGGTGGGGTACTTAAATTCGTAGCCCTCGTAGCTGTCATTGTAGGACTGTAGGCTCACTCCCGATGAGCAGCTCTGCAGGCCAAGGGCCAGTACGAGCACAAAGGGCATGACATACAGCGATGCAAACCGCTTCAGCATCTTAAACGTCTCTTTCATTGTCCGGTTTTCTGTTCCGTTAGGTTGTACCAATTGTGCCACGAGCTGGGGATCACATCGGTCAAATCTTGGAAAGTTGGCAGATAGGCTGTGGGAGCGGGCTGCTAGATTCACCCGCACGACTAGCCATCTGTCTAGGTGGCGGCCTGCTCGTCTCGGTGATGTTGATGCTGCTTTGGGGCGATAAAAATGGTCAGTGTTGGAGAGTTTTCCAGCTATGGAAATAGTTAGTTACCCATCCAATTTCTGACGCGCTGCTGTTTTTATCTGTTTTATATCTGGAGTATTTTCCGATGAATACTACCTTCGAGACCCTTTCTCAAAACCTTTCAGACATGATTGCTCAGACGAGTCGCACGGTTGTGTCTGTGCGGGGGCGTCGCGCGGCGGGCACGGGCATCCACTGGCGTAAGGGACTGATTGTGACTTCCTGTGAGGCTTTGAACTCGGCTGAGGGGCTACGGCTGGCTACACCCGATGGCCAAACCTTTGACACAGAAGTGCTGGGCGCGGATCCGGCGACGGATGTTGCGGTGCTGGCTTTGCCAGACGGGGTGGCGTTGCCAGTAGCTGTTTTGGGAGATTCGCAGGCGCTGGCGATGGGGCAGCTGATTGCGACAGTGGGCTACTCTATGGGTCGGGGTGGACGTCAGCTATTTTCTAGCTTGGGCATGGTGAGTCAGGCGGGTGGGCCTTGGCGCAGTCAGCAGGGCGGGCAGATTGACCGCTACCTTGTGGCGGACCTGAGACTATATCGAGGCAGTGCTGGCTGTCCGCTAATCAACCACAGCGGGCAAGTGGTGGGGTTCAATACGTTTGGTCCGCGGCGGCGGGTGCTGACGATTCCGGCGACGACGGTGAATGGCGTGGTGGACCAGCTGCAGCAGAGAGGAAAAATTACGCGGGGCTATTTGGGCCTTGGGATGCAGGCGATTCCGCTGCCTGAAAATGTTCAGCAGCAGCACGGGCTGAGTCAGCAGGTCGGCATCATGGTGGTGAGCGTGGAGCCGGGCAGCGCTGCTGAGCAAGCGGGCATGCTGCTGGGGGATGTGATGGTTGCTTTTAACGATCAGCCGCTGGAGAGTTTGCGGCAGGTGCAGACTTTTCTGGGGCCTCAGAGTGTGGGGCAACCTTTGGAGATAACGCTGTTGCGCGGTGGGGTGCTGCAGACTGTGACGCCGACGGTGGGCGATCGCTGATGGAAGCGGTGGTCATTTGCGCGGCGCAGTCGGTGACTCGGGCGGGGCTGGCGGCTATGGCGAGTGCGTCGTCGACTCAGGTGGTGGGCCAAGTGAGCAGCTTAGCCGCGCTGGGCGCTTGGCTACAGACTCAGCGGGCCGACCTAGCAATTGTAGAGATGTCTGGCGTGGAGGTTGAGGAGGCTGAGCGGCTGTTGCAGCTGATAGAGGCGACGCCTGTGGAGGAACGGTTGGCGGTGTTGGGGTTGCTGCCGCTGGGTCAGAGTGACTGGCCGACGAGTATCCGCAGGCTAATGGCTCAGCTGATGGCGACGGGTGTGGTGAGTTTTTTGCCGGTAGGGGTATCGGCGAATGAGTTGCGAAGTGCGATCGCAGCGATAAGTAGTGGATTTACGCTGCTATACCCAGATATTGCAGAGATATTGTTTGCTACGCAGGTTGGCTTTTGGCCGGATGAAGTGGATGTCGTATTAGAACCGCTGACGCCCAGGGAAGTGCAGGTGCTCAATCAGCTGGCGGGTGGGTTGACGAATCGTGCGATCGCGCAAAAGCTCGGCATTTCAGAACACACGGTTAAGTTTCATGTCAGTGCGATTTTGAACAAACTGGGTGTGGCTAGTCGGACGGAGGCGATCGCGGTCGGTATTCGGTCTGGGTTGGTGCTGCTCTAGAAAAGACTATTTGAATTTTTAGGAACTCTACAGAATTTCGCAGATAGCTACCTATCAATCAAGAGACCACTTTTGTATTATATCTCGTACATTGCCCTGATAGTTCATATGAACTATATTTAGGAAGTTTGCTAGAGAGTAGTTTTTTCCCTCCTGTTGGGCATACTTCCTGGTCGTAGTAGTTATTTGGACAATTGTAAGAGGAAAGGTTTGATGGCACCGTATGATCGGCTGAAAGAGAGACTGGCAAAGCTCGAAGATGAAGGTTGTCAAAATAATGAGGTCATAGAAAAGGCGAAGAAAGAATACGAGAAGCAGATTGAGCGAGCTAATGAAAAGCTTCAAGAGAAGCATCGGAAAGAATTAGAAGAG
>JBCBFY010000263.1:0-3439 GCA_038527325.1 Cyanobacteria bacterium J06614_10 | reverse complement strand
GGGTTTATCACTGGATGATGAGGTAGATACCACACTTTACCATCTTCATGTAATGCATCTTCACTAACTACTTCCGCATATCCTTTCTCCACCAACTTGTGGACTTCTCCAGTATACTGCTTCTTTAAGGTTTCATCTTTATCCAGCCGTTTTGACAATGATTTCAATCTCTTCTCTGCCATTGACTTATTATCCGGTAAAGTAGGATGCTCTGCCTTGAATGGTATGCTCATGGAATAATGGTTTTCCTTTACCTGAAGTGTACTATTCCATTTATTAACAGCTTTATGATCACTAACTGACCATGCTTTCTCTTCATTATGAGCTCCTTCTATTTCCCATAACCTTTTCAAGTCACTTTCTATCTCTCTAGATGATCGGATAAAACAGGAAATACGAGAAGAATTTCCAAGTGGATTCACAGGTCCATTTATAGCCCATCCTAAGGGTGTAAGTACAGCAAATGGTTCTCCAGGTCCACCCCTCCGTACCTCACTTGGTATTAGCAAATCAGAAGAATCTTGTCCTATCAGCAAGTGTACTTGTTCTATTTCCAGTTCTGGTATCTCTAAATCCTTCAGATGAGGCCATCGTTCAACATCCACTTGTGTTGATCGTCCTGTAAGATCGATGTTGAGCTTTGGTAATACAGTGGCTTCAATAGTGTAATTAGGTCCCATGCTATCCTTCATTTTAGAAACTGACAGATTCACGACAGCTGATTCTATGTTCATTTTTTCTTGAGTAAGTGTTGTCAACTCAAAAGAACTAGCAAAACCTTTAGCTCCTACATATCTAGAGAGCTCCTCAGTACAATATGTATAGTTACTACCTTGATCGAGCATAGCGTAGACATCAACATAACTATAAGTATTAGGACACCAAACTCTAGCTACAACAATTGGTACAGCAAGTTTGCCACCATTGCTACGGACATAATGACTGCTCTGTTGCATAGTAGCTACTTCACCTGAGTTTTCTTGTGCAGGTTTCATTTGTGTTTTTGTAATACTTTCTTGAGGTTTAGCTGATAAATGCAAGAACTTGCTATGCTTGAGACCACAACCTTCAACATCACAAACAAAAGTTTTGGGACACTCATTACACATATGCCCTTTGGCAAAACAATTTATACAGAGGCCCTTTGACATTACAAGATTCCTACGTTCCTTGATTTTCATAGCTTTAAATTGTGGGCATTTAACGATATAATGTGACTGACC
The DNA here is from genome assembly GCA_038527325.1 of Cyanobacteria bacterium J06614_10. Classification (GTDB taxonomy): domain Bacteria; phylum Cyanobacteriota; class Cyanobacteriia; order Phormidesmidales; family Phormidesmidaceae; genus Phormidesmis. Next base: position 2,216 of record JBCBFY010000263.1, on the reverse strand, counting down.
ACAACATGGACATCCTCCGGTATTATTCTGTTTCTTATCACATGTATTTGTTGTATGAGACTTCGAGGTACCTGAACTGGTCTTAACAGCAAAACTTCCTGTTCGTTTTTGATTCCATGTAGTTGACTTCTGATTATTTTCTTTGCCTTTCGTCGATTCATTGAATGAAGATTTAGCAAATACTGGATCATTAGCTTCTTCTGCCAAATCCTGAATAAAATTAACTAAATCAGTCAATTTAGGTATCCTATTCTGTTCCTTTTTTATTGTGTGATTAATGCGAGTCCACCTGTATTGCATGTATTGTGGTAGTTTCTTCCAAATTATATGCAAACTTGCAGAATTATCAAGTTCACTTTCATAACCCATAGTTTTCAAAGTTTGCTGGCAGCATTTCAGATCATCGGCAAATGACTGTAGATCGCTTGGTCCCTTCAAATTTGGCCTGTTGATTATTTTCTGAATCCATTTCTGGGATATTTCAAACTTGTTACCAAATCTGTCTTCTAATATCTTCAGTGCTTGCACATAACCTTCTTCAGGATCCATGATTTCACAACAGTTAAGCATTCTTCTGACGTTTCCTTTACAATACATCAAAAGACAGGACAGCTTTGTAGCTGAATCTATAGCCTTAGTATCCACAATGGAATGAAAGCTTCTTATAAAAGGCCAGTATTGTAAACAGTCTCCATCAAAAGTCTGCAATTCTCGACGAGGAAGTTGAAGCGAATGCACTATGCTCTGTTGTTGAACTCTTGACTCATTTAATACATTAGCAACAGCTGAAGTTAACACTTCCTTTACTGCTTTTACTTCATCATTCTCTTCAATTAGGCTACAATTAGAATCATGCAATCTTTCTTTTTGCCTAACAGAGGCAGAATTTACAATTGGCTTGAAAAGTGCATTCTGTTCACTGTCTGTGCGTCCCGGAGTAGACATAAGGGGTAAGTTTAAAGTGGGACCTACACTTACAGCTTCAGAGTATTGCAATAGGTTTTCTTCAAGGTGCTTCTGTTTGTCATGATTAGCTATTCTTTCTTTCTGTAGACTAATTTCATTTTCATATTTCCTCAACTTGAACTGATGATTTTCTTTCTCAACTGCTAGTCTCATATTATGAGTTTCCTCCTCCAATTTTCTAGCCTCTTGAATATCAGCTAGTAACTGAGCCACTTTTCTATGTTCTTCTTTCAGTAATTCAACATCTGGAGTAATGGGATTTTCAACAATTGTAGAGTCTTCTTTCTTCTCAATATCGTCATCCTTTTCTTCTTCATCTTTTTCCTTCTCAATATTGTCAGCCTTTTCTTCTTCATCGTCGTCAGCTTCTTGTCTAGCAATCCAACAGTGCATCTGCTGTTCAAATTTCTCGGCATCACTAATAACTGCTTGCCGATAAAACTTTGCTTCATCGATGTCATCTGGATCTTGCAATAAACTTACATATGATTGGTGAATGCCTTCAAAATTTTCAATAATTTCAAGAAATGAACACAAATCTTCTTTCACTTCTTCAACATTTTCTTTCGATATAGCTATTTTTTCCATAGCATTTTTCTTCCTAGTAATAGCTCCTTTTGCTTTAGCTCGCTCCTGTTTCATAGCAAGAAGATTTTCCTTTATTTGTAAAGATGAGTCTCTATTCCCATCTAATAGATCTTCTTTGGAAGCCATTTTTAAATAGATTTCAAATCTTCAATTCAAAGATAACACTTTAATCATACGACACTTGGAAATTTTCTTATATTAGCTTTTATAACAGCTATAATATTTAAAGCATATCGTCACTACAAGCCTAGACCATTTAAATTTAATCCACTTTAGAATAGTTATATGATAAAATATTGTTAAGTTTTCACACTAGGCCTATGTTCAAATGTAAAATTAGAAGCTATTTTTTCATCAGTTAATTTAAAACTATGGCATTTCAATCATTGTAAGTCAAACCAATCGGTGTGAATTTTAACTAGGGAGCTTCACTTGTTGTGAATTTTAAACTAGAGCTATGAATTTTAAACTATTACACCTCAAAAGATGCAAGACTATGGTATATTTTCTTGGATATTTAATATTTATTTTAGGCCTTAAATTAGGTTCATAGGCTGTGATTTACAACGCGTCAAAAAGTTCATAAAGGTTTATTTCCATTTAGTTCACAGAAGGTATCAGTTTTCATGATAATAGAGTTCATAATGAAGGTATATAATGAC
>JBCBFY010000262.1:0-3547 GCA_038527325.1 Cyanobacteria bacterium J06614_10 | reverse complement strand
CTTCGCTCTTTGTAAATTACCCTTTGTGACAATGCTTACAAAGATAGTTGAAATGTTCTTTTTCACACATCTTTGTCATGTTAAAGATTCTTCTTAATACGCCTCTTAAGCTTGTTTGGTGAATGCTTACGGCACCGCATCCATTGTTATGCGGTGGATGTAGCTACGTGAACATTTCAGAAAATCAGAACATTCGTGAGCGACAAACCGAAGTTTATTGAAATCTTGTCATAGCCTTAATGCTCTGTTAACTGAACTGGTAGAGACTAGCCCCGGTTATGCATTCTCAGTGCTTTCTCAGCATTATTTCAGTCTTTTTAAGCGTTTCTTTCTGTTTTTTTAACGTAAGCGCGATCAGATTTTTTTAATGCAATCAGGTCATGTTGGTTAGCTTGTTGCAAAAACCAGCGTTGGGGGCATTGGCCTGAACAGATTCTGGAGTGAGTGAGCTGTGGTGACTAACCAGGTTTTGGTTGTTAAGCAGGTTTAGACAATATAAACATGGCAAATATCGGAGAAACTACAGCGCTAATTCCTCAGGCGGGCAGCTCCAGCAAGCCCCAGCACCTGCAGGACGGCGGCAGCGGTGATACAGCATTTCCCTACGGAGACTTTAAGCCACTGGCAACAGTGGGCGAAATCGACCCAGACAATGGCCACGTACTCACAGGCTATCCAGATGGTCAGGCAGCTTGGCTGCTAGACGAAGACACCATACGCGTCGCGTATCAGTCTGAGTCGTACGGTACCCTCACTGCTTCTGTCGGTGAGACATACCCCTGGGTCATGGACAGCGGCGCTACTTTCACAGGTTCCCACGTACACACCATCGACTACGACCGTGAATCCTTCGCAGACTTTCTCAACAATGAAAAATCTGCTGATGAAATGTTCCAAGGTGCAGGCCACCTGTTCAACACGGTTTACAACGTGTTTGGTGAAGTTGTAGACGGTAAGAACTACGACCCCACTGACCTGAGCGCTAAGTGGGGCAACCAAACCCTGGCAGACGGAACAGTTGTTGATTTTAACGCTGACCAGCAGCTCTCTTTTGCTGACTGGTTCTTCCATTCTTTTTGTGGTGCTTACTACGAAGAAGCCAACAAGTATGGTGGAGGCATCGGCTTCGATGATGACGTGTGGCTGATGGCCGAAGAGTGGAACATCGGACAGCTATACGAAGAAGCTGCACTTGCCGCAGGCATGACCGAAGAAGAGGCTCGCCTATCCCCTGGCGCAGATTTCTTCACTCAAACCATGGGCCTAGCCTCCATGGTTGTAGACGTAGAAAACAAGACGGCCTACACAGTGCCCGTACTGGGTCAGTCTGGCTATGAGAAGCTTCTACCGCTCAACTCTGGTCACGAAGACTATGTGGTAATGGTCGCAGCTGGCTACAACATGGAGATTGAGCCAGCACCGATGAAAATTTACATCGGTAAAAAAGGGGTAGATGCAAACGGCGATCCGCTCACTGCAGATGCGAGCGAGCGGGATTCTTTCCTTGGTCGCAACGGTTTTCTGTACGGTCAGCTCTACGGCATGGCAGCAGCGAATGAAACGTTGACTGCTCTGGGCATCGAAGAAATCGACGCCGACGTTAAGATGCTGGACGCGTACGCCAAAGATGCCGACGCGCCCGACGACTTCAGCGTGCGCTACATTCCCACCAGCTACCGATGGGATGGCTTCGATACGCCTGAAAACGCCAACGAAACAGAGATGTTCCTCTGGGAGAAAGACGGCGACACTCTCGAAGATGGCACCGTCGAGTCCAACGAACAGCCAGACGGCTACACCTACTTCAACGGCGATAGCAAGACTGAGCACCCAGCAGTCGATCCCGACCCCACCAAGCATCGCTACATTCAGAACCTGACTGTACCGAGTGCTCAGCTGGGTATTGAGTTTACCGACATCGTCAACGAACTTGAGAACAACGATGCTGATGGCAACGGCCTACCGGATTATTTGTCTGCAGATGTGACTCGCATCTTGGCAGGTGTCGACGGTGCCCTAACGCTGAAGACTGGCGGCAAAGGTGCTGGTCACGTGGGAGAGAACAATCCCGACGGTACGGGCACCCATGCAATCCACCTAGAAGACAACGAGGCTCGCCTAGATCAGCCCGACGGTCTGCAGTGGATCAAGACTTCCGATGGCAACTATCTGATCCTGGATGAGGACTCGGGTAACGACTACGGTGAGCGGAAGCTGGTTCTGCCCATTGATGGTGATACCCTCCAGCTGACAGAAGAGGGTACAGGTTACTTCTTGGCTTCGGCAGGTGGTAGCCTCAACCCCCGTGCGATTGAAGAAGTTTCGGCGATTCCTAATACCTTCACCCGAGCAACCAGCTCTGAATTCTCCGGTACTTGGAATGTGACTCACCTCGTTGCCAAAAAGGAAGACGGCAGCTTCTACACCCAAGAAGAGCTTTCTGGATCTGGCGCACAAGAAGTCATCGAAAGCTTGCCCCTGGCACAGCAAACCCTCCTCGGCGTTGTGCAGCACAGAGGCGAATCCAGTGGCATCACCTTTGATCGCGCAGCAGACCAGGGCGGTCAAATCTTCTTGTTCAACATCGACCTTGGCACAGAGGGGTCTGAGCCCGACATCGTAGGAACAGAGCTTGCCGACATTCTCGCTGGCGGCGACGGCTCCCAAATCATCGATGGCGGCGCCGGTGACGACATCTTGCGCGGTGACACAGACAGCCGTAAAGCCGGAACCTCTTTCGGTGGCAACGACATCATCTTTGGCGGCGCGGGCAATGACCGCATCGGCGGCAAGGGTGGCAACGACCAGCTCTTCGGCGGCGAAGGCGACGACCAAATCTGGGGCGACGACGGCGACGACCTGATCTTTGGTGGTCTCGGCAACGACACGCTCACTGGTGACAACTTCTCCGACGGACAGGGCACAGACACCTTTGTTCTGGCTGCAGGCGAAGGCACTGACACTATCGTTGACTTCAAAGTGGGCACTGACCTCATCGGCCTTGCCGGTGGCTTGAGCTTCGGCCAGCTGACGCTCATGGAAGACAAAGTACTCTTCGGCGACGAGGTCCTAGCCATGCTCAACGGCGTCTCGACAGACACATTGACCGAAGTTGACTTCGTTGCTGTGTAAGCTGAGACATCGAAGGCTTCATAGAAGCTGATTAGGGGCTTTAGTGCACACAAGAGTGTGTTACTTACCTAAGCTCCCCCTCCTACGCTCCCCTTAAGCGCCCGTTAGACCGGCTGTTGGTCTAACGGGCGCTTTTTTCTTCTACGCTTTAATACTTCTCTTTAATACTTCTACAACGGCTGACGGCACCAAGGGCAATACAGCTGTTTTGTAAGGTTCGATACCACCGCTCGAATGTTTAACAAGGATTTATTACGACCTTAACCTTCTGATTAGAATCTTCCACAAAGATAAACGGGAAATCATTCGGGAATAAAGTTCATTTAAACATCAGAGCTTTTTAAGACAGACGGTTGTATTACGAGTGTTCAAACTGATCGGAGAACCTGTCTTCTTGATAAGTATTCCTGTTTCG
>JBCBFY010000261.1:0-3558 GCA_038527325.1 Cyanobacteria bacterium J06614_10 | reverse complement strand
AAACTCCGGCAAAGCAGCGCTACTGACAGAACTAATCGTGTATATGCTAGATGTCGTGGCACTACCCATGATTACACCTGCATTGGCGTAGCCTCTTCGTAGAAAAATTGCCACCATCCCCGTCCTATGGGGCTTGAAAATGGAGCTGCGCACATTTTGCGAATACGCAAAACCAGTGTCAGATTAGTAGCAATTTTTTATCATGGGGAGGGGCATAATCATGGCATTTGTCTTTAGAGCGCGAGACATCGTGATTAGTGTCAAAGCTTAGTAGTGCAGAAAACTCGAAGCAGTGATTGCAGAGTCTCATCCTGAGAATCGAGTGATGCGAGAGAACTCAATGCGGTAGTCCCCACTCTGTTGCTTGCGAATAGAAGCACAAGCAGGTGGCGGATTGCATTTAGGCAAAGGAGAGAGCGAGGGTAAAGGCAGATGCTGGTAACGCAGCCGAGAGAGTTCACGTAAGCCTAACTGCAAGAAACTGAAGCCTCTCCGTTGGTGCCAGTCCAAACGAGTGTGTTGTCCAAGGTGCATCGTGAAGAAGCCCAATCCCAGGGCAATAAGGGCGGCTGTATCGAGCAGCATGATGAGACAAGTGAGTGCCGTGGCGTCGCGCAAATGAGAACGTAGGATGTCAAAGGCTGCCGATTTGTAGTCTTTGAAGTGAGGTTCGATGCCACCGAAGCGCTGCCCATAGAGAGCAAAGGTTTGCAGCGAAACAGGCTGCTTTGACAGCACTGACCAAGGCTCGCCTGCCGCCGACAAGTGAGCGGTTGCCAAATGGCAGTCAATATCATCGAGAACGGTGACCTGATTGAACAGATAGACCTCCTCAGCAGGCGGTAATAGTGCACGAACGGGGCGTTGACGACCGCTGGCCAGGTGGACAATCAGGTCAGATTTGGCTCGAATGACCCAGTCCCATTGTTGTTGGTCGAGCCAGCGCATGAGTTCACCATGCTCAAAGCCTCGGTCTGCCAGAAGGGTCACTTGCGCACCTGCTGGCAGTACCGTTTGGGCCGCTTCTAGGACGCGCCGATAGGTCTCGAAGCCGACGGTGGCACTGCCATGTCTGATCACCGTTTGAGCCAGCGTGATAGAGCGCCCACCCCAAGCCAGACAGACTTCTATCAGACAAAACGTATCCCATAGAATGCTGGTGTCTAGCGTCAGCACCAGTGATTCACCCTCAAATTCAGCAATGAACTGTGCTAGCAATGGCTGATAGTAGCGCGTTGCGTTGATATGTTCGTTATGAACCAGATAACTCAGCCGCTCCATGTGAGCGCGAGCGCCACAGCCTCGGTGGTCCAGAAACGGCAGCCAGTGACTCAGACAGGCGCTGCCTGATTGCAGAATCGCGGCGACTGCTTCCGCATAGCCTTGCAAGTGACGACGGTCTTTGGGTAAAACGTATTGACGCAACTGGGTTTCCAGTTGACGATATAACTGGGGTAGTTCCATCTGAGATAGTTTTTGTTGAGGAACTTGAGCTTCTCACGGAATGCCCCACCTCAGCGACCTTTGTCTCAGATTAAGAATCCCCGCACGGTACTACTTTCACGACTTCTCTGCACCACTGAGCCCTACGCCTTAGGGTGCCTTGTATCAGGCTGTGAGGCGGCCTGATATTGCAGTACATCCTTAGTGCAGCAGGCAAGCACTCAGCCCAGCTAGTCAAGATAAAAACCTACACAACATCCTTGTATTACTGCTGTGTAATCACACACTCTCTACAACTCCATCCCAAAATCACGCTCCTTGACTCGTTTCCTCTGAGGCGGCGATGGCCGTACCTGCCGCGTCGGTGGCTCTATCCCGCTATCCCCGGCAACGCTGTCTCTGTGCCGCTCCAACCACTCTGGGTCAACGTTCCGAAGCACCGCTGCGGCCACACTATCTCCAGGCGTCTGCTCTGGCACTCGCTTGCTCAATCTTCGAGCCTTTCGCTCAACCTGTTCATCAAGCCCTGCAATTGCTGCTGCTGTAAGCTCCAACTGCCCAGCGCCGCTGACAATCGCTTCAGCTGCTTCTCCAATGCGCTCGGCTTGCCTGTCGAGTTCTGCGGCTTCAAGATAGTCCTCAATTCCTGTGACCACACCCCTAACATCTGCGACATACTCCGGTGTGATTCCTTCTGCTCTTTCCGTAGCTGGCTCACCTCCTGCTTCAATTCTCGAATCTCTGCGTATAGCGGTGCGGTGGCCGACTGCAATGCGCTCTCCAGCGCGATCGCCAAGGTATTCGGATTGATCTGCACTTCGTAGGTCTCGGGCGGGATCGGCGGCTTTCGGGTTCTGGGCATGGGGATTCACTAGGTTAAATAACGTCAGGTAGTCACTCGGGTTCTTTTTTGCGGTAGAACGCTCAGCGCGTTTGAATAGCTGCTCCTTATCAGCGGTGTACACACTCAGCTTTTGCTTGGCTCTCGATACGGCGACGTACAGACCCTCCTTGCTAATCGTGCGGTCGGTGGAGACTAGCACCTGATCTGCGGTCTTGCCTTGGCTGCTGTAGGTAGTGCTCACCAGCGCATAGTCCAGGTACTGCTGGCCGCTCAGGTCTACGGTTGAGGTTTCGCCGCTGGCATCTTTCAGCGTGGCTATACCTGTGGCGTCTACTGTTTCAACCGTGACGAGCTGACCATTGCGGATGCCTTTGGCCGCGTCATTGCGTGTCCATCTCAGCTGGTCGCCCTGCGAGATCGCAATCTCTTGGGTGGCGTAGGTCGTCTTATCCGCGCATCTCGATGGGTCAAAGGTGATCGCACTGCCGTCTGGTGCTCTGACTGTGACCTGGTTGCTTTCTATGTCACGGCTGAGGACGGTGTACTGGGCCTTCTTCTCCAGCCCATAGCGGCGATAGTCGCGCACCGGCACCACCACGTCACCGGCTGCATACGAGCAGGCATACTTCAGCTGCGCGTCCGTTCGGTCAAGCGATCGCAGAGATTGCATCCGGTAGACATCAGCCCCCAAACTCCCCTCAGCCTGTAGCGCTGACCTGATGTCGGCTGTCAGCTTCAACCGTTCGGCGTTCGTCCCGCTCAGTATCAGCGTCTTCTTTCTCGTATCAGGCGATAGCCGCATGTAGTCATGCACGATGCAGCGGTGACGCTCCTGCACATCAACGATCTCATTCACCATTCCAGCCTTATCCAGCCGGTCTAATCCTTCGCGCTGCTCACCTGCATTTAGACACACGACGGCGGCGCGGAGGGCGTCTGTTTTCTGCCTGCGCGACTCTTCTAAGTAGGCGGTCTGAATGCCTGCGTTTTGGAGTGATTTGAACGGGTTACCCGCTTCGACTGCTGAGAGCTGGCGGATGTCGCCCACAAGGATCACTCTGGCGTTCTGCGTCTGCGCTTTCTGGAGGAGTTTGTGCGCGTCTTTAGCGCTCAGCAGTCCGGCTTCATCCACGATCCAAATCGCCTGCTTTTGTTGGCTATTGTCGCTGTCGCTATGCAGCAGTCTAGCGACGGTGTTGCCCTCGATGTTGGCCTCTTCGCTAAGGACGTTCGCGGCCTGGGCGCTCGGCGCATAGCCGGTGACTTCATAA
>JBCBFY010000260.1:0-3585 GCA_038527325.1 Cyanobacteria bacterium J06614_10 | reverse complement strand
CTTATCTAACCCGAGAAGAGAAATAAGGTTAATTATTTCTTTTCATTAACCACAGCGAACCGCAATCATAAAAGTGCGATTAATATTGCGGTGTAGCTCGCTTCAAAACGCTATGACTAAAACAACCGTGGGGATGCCCACCATTCACCTTACGAAGCTCTGAAATAGAGAAAGATTAATCTCGCTGTGCTTGCAACTCAAGCAAATTATTCAAGCGTTATCATCATGCTTCTCTTCGTCAGCAAGCGTAAGGCTTCCGAGTGTCTCAATCTCAGTGGTTCCACGCTCAAAAAATATCGTCTCAACGGCGAGTGGATAGAAGACCTACACTGGGTTCGCATCAATAGTCGATGTGTCCGCTACAACCTAGAACTCATCAAGGATTGGCTACACAACCGTAATGATCCAGCTGCACATCGGCGAGCTATTGAGGTTTATCAGCAGAGTCTATTAAGCAATCAGAAAACCAACCGAAGTAGAAATAAAATCTAATGCCAAATAATTTGTCAGCCAGGCATCAAGCGAGTTATTAGGGATGCGATCGCGGCTCATCTCCTGATTCCTGTACAAATTCAAGACGACTCAGGTGGATGCCAGCCCGCTTCAACCCAATACTGACGAACTTCAATTGCATCCGAGTCGCTATCCAAACAAAGCGCAGAAACAGTTGCTCTGCCTGTAGGCGTAATACCGATTACTCTAGTTCCACTGTCTGACCACCGGAAATGTTCAGACCAAACTTGAGTCCTTGGATTAAAGAGCGGCAGCGTTGCTTTAGTCTTGGGATCGGTCGCTTCGGTCTTGCTAGATTTGTGACCATTGCACAAAGGACAAGCAAGCCAAAGATTGGACTCGTCATTGGTACCACCCTTGATCAACGGAATAATGTGCTCAATCTCAAGCCTTGCCATAACGAGCCGTTGCGGACTTAAGCAGTAACCGCAACGGTTTTGTGCTGCAACTCGAACGCGCTGAGAAAGCTCTGTCGAAATATACCGGCTCATGCAGCATTTAGAGGGGAAACTAGACCACGCTCAACAGCTACTTTGAGGGCTTGTGCTTTGCGTATCAACCCACGACGGTAAAGTTTCATTAAAAATTGCAGCTCTTGGCTATCTGTCGGAGTCAGTTCATCTTCTCGCTGCTTAGCAAGCAAGGTATCGAGGGCTTCTTGCTGCTGCTCATCAAGCTGCATATGACAGAGGGCGAGGATTTGGCTATCAGGCAAGGTTTCAACCGGATGCTCCGTAAAACTGCGAATGAGCCATTCCAAGAGGATATCCTCAAAGCGTTGCTGGTTCTCGCTAGCGAGCTTTTGAGCCTGCTGGACAATGCTATCTGGAATATCGAGGCTGATAGACTGAGCCATGGAAAATTAGACTAAGTACGTACCTTCAATCTTAGTGCAAGTGCAGAAGACCACCATTATTAAGTTTTGTTTTGGGGTACAGTTTGGGGTAAAGACGCAAAGACTGAAAAATAGAACGCGCGTATGCCTTGACTCACAAGCGTTTCAGGAATCTAGAATAACTGATTTGTAATCAGCCGGTCGTCCGTTCGAGTCGGATCACCAGCTTTTTAATGGTATTAGCCCTTGCGTAACCCTCGTGAGGGCCATGGCTATTGCGGAGATGTGCTAGCAGGGCAGGCATATCCTAGGCAGAATCAGGATGATGCAGGCCGGTGCCAGCCAGCTTCAACCCAATCTCGTCATTGGTACCACCCTTGATCAGTGGAATGATGTGCTCAATCTCCGGCCCTGCCATGACGAATTTTTGTGGACTCAAGCAGTCACCGCAACGGTTTTTTGCTGTGACTCGAATGCGCTTAGGAAAAAAGATTAAATAACATCCACTTTTGCATGTCGGTTGGTTTTGGCTAACGCCTACGGCGACGCAAAGCGAACGACTACGCTCAGCCATCGGCAGTTGTCGAAACCGCGCCCTGAGCGTAGTCGAAGGGCAGCTGGAGTAGTTGAGCGATTTATTTAATCTTCGTTCCTTAGCAAGTTCTTGAGAGAGACATCTCCTCATGCAGCATTGATAGGGGAGATAAGACCACGTTCAACAGCTACTTTATCCTCTACGACTATCGGTTTCCCAAGCTGCTGTTGTAAAACGGTGGAAAGTATGCTGAATTGATTTTCTGGTAGATGCTTTGCTTTACTATCTTCTAAGCTATCAGTATGCCTGAAGGGACTGAACTGATGTTGCTATTTTTATGCGGTTTGGCATAGAGACCAAACATGAAAAGCCAGAATTTCTGTTGTTTCGAGCTTGAAGTATGAGGCTTTCTGTTGTGGAAGTGAACCCGCGTAAGCGAGCCAGCAATGCTGGTGCATCTACTGTGCGATGGACGAAGACTCATCAGCTGGTGGGGATTGCGCTGCAGCTGTGCCCGGAGCGGTCAATGACGTTGCCCAACAAGATTGCAACGGCTCTGCATGGGTGGCTGCTAGAGCAGGTGGGTGAGCATGATGCGGCGCTCTCTGCGCAACTGCACGACAATCAAGCGGAAAAATCTTTTGTGCTCTCTGGCATCTTGGGGGCTGACATATTAGGGGCTGACGTTTCAGAAGCGGTGGCGTCAGCGTTGGTGGAGCGGCGGGGCGATCGCATTTTTTTGCAGGCGGGCAAACCCTATCAGGTCATCATCACGGGCTTATCTAAACCTATTTGCCACTGGCTGAAGGTATGGGTGAATCACCTTCCTAATCGCATTCAGTTTCGCCGAGGGAGCTATCTGCCAATCACAGGCTGGAAAATCGCCCATACTCCCACGACCTACAGCCAACTGCTAAAAACAACAAAGCAGCCTGCCGACAGCCTGACGCTCTCTTTTCTCTCGCCTACGAGCTTTCGTAGTCGCGGCAGTCACCTGCCGTTACCTTTACCCAGAAACATTTTCCATAGCTATTTGCGCCGTTGGAACAACTTTGCAGCTAAGTCTATACCTGAAGAAGCCTTTCTCGATTGGGTGGAAAATTCGGTCAACATTTTGCACTACAGCCTAAGAACAGAAAAAACGGCGGTTGCTAAGGCTGGCTTGGTGACTGGGTTTGTGGGGACGGTGAAGCTGGGCATTCAGCCGAAGGCACAGCGCAATGAAAAGTTTGCTCATTATTTTCACGTTTTATCTGGGCTGGCACCCTACTGCGGCACCGGGCACAAGACGACGTTTGGCCTGGGTCAAACTCGGCTGGGTGCACTGCCGGAGGGCCGCGCTGTTGAGCAAGTTGTTGAGCAAGCAATGGATAGAAAACAGCGGGAGACTGTTTTAACTGAGAGTGTTGAGACTATGCTGGTGGCTTCTACAACAGATGAGCGGCGACTGGTTCAACAATATGCTCAGACGGCTTTGCGCATTGAGGCATTGAAACAACACTTTTTGCAGAATCGGCAGCAGGGGGGCGATCGCGCTGCCCGAAAGGCGGTGACGATGGCGACTATTTTGGCGAGGCGTGAGGCGGGAGAGTCACTGAAGCAGATTGCGCAAGATTTGCGGCTGAGCTACGAAACGGTGAAGAGCTACAGCAAGTGGGCAAGAAAGGAGCTAGAGACGGGGGAAGTACGGCAGAAGTAGGAG
>JBCBFY010000259.1:0-3623 GCA_038527325.1 Cyanobacteria bacterium J06614_10 | reverse complement strand
TCGTAGTAGATTTGGCCGATTGTCTGTTCATCACCGGGTTTATACTTCCGAATCATGGCCTATGGGCGACTTGCTCGCCGCTGTTGTAGTTTCTGTGTTAGTAGATTCGCCTGTTTTATAAGCTTGCTTTGTGCAAGAGTATGCTGGCCAATAATAACTTTAAGCCCATACAGCGATCAGATTCGTTTTTCTTGCGGCGGACAGACAGTAAGAAGAGTAGCCGATTTGGACTCAGAGCAATTCTCTTGAGATCGCGCTTACCCTATTCACATGCTTTTAACTAGCACTGTTGTTCAGTCCCAGGCAAGGTATTTAAATTCGCAATAGCAAAGCTCCTGGATAGTAAGGCGCGAAGGGAGCCAAAATCTCAGTTGTGAGGTTTAAATAAACAGATTCACTAAAAAAACTCGACCTATTACAAGGCTTCAACCGTCACGATGCCACCTTCAATAGTTTGAATTCGTAAATCATAGCCTCGTAATAATTGCATCCCAATCAGAGGAACCGTTGCTGATTCATTTATATCAATTTTTTGATACTGTCCGTCCCAGATCACAGTGGCGATGTACACGTCAAAAATGCAGGAAGCTCCATCTCCTAAAGTGGCAACATTACGCCCCTTCCAATTTAAACTCAAAGTGTTAATAATGTTTGAGGGCAAGGTTAGAAAGCCAGAGAAGCCTGTGTCAATTATCGCGTCAACCAGTTGCGTTGTAGTATTACTTTTCACAACAACTGGAAGGACCGCTTCACAACTCTGATTTACTACGCCCTGCATCATGGCGCTTTTTTAAGACTCCGCGCGCCAAAATGGTAAACCGCTTGATGTCCAATTCGAATAAACCAAGTTTGGGCATCAGGATATCGGGTAAGGAGAAGCTCAGAGGCGGTCACAACGTCATCAGCTACCTCAAAAGCTCCCGTTTCGATATCAATCGCCACAATCTTGCCATAATTGCCTGCCTCAACTTTTGGACGGATTTGAGACTCGTAAAGCTCACCGCCACGTCGAGCAAATTCTTCTTTGCTGTACCGAGGTTTTCGTTGGGGAAACCTCTCCTCTGGAGAAACGACCATCGGCCTGACCTTCGTGCGACTATAGCTTTTTCCATTTTAGCCTGTGGGCCAGCTACTCCGCATTCGGATGCAACCAACACTCCATAATGTAGTTCAGGATCGGAACGCCGCGAACTTTGTGTGGGTTGTCGCGGACAACGCGAAAACCATGGCGCTCGAAGAAAGGGCGTGCTGTAATGGAGACCTCGGCATAGAGCCGGAACAGGTTGGATTGTCGTGCTTCCTGGAAGATTCGCTTCATAATTGCTGACATGTGCCCCTTGCCAGCATGGGCTGGTGATACGTATGTGCAGTCGATGTGGCCGTCAGCATCGAGTTCGATGAAGCCCACGACCTCACTATCTACAACTGCGACCCAAGGTTGTTTGCGATCGCATCTCTTTCGCCATTTCTCAGCCCACACGTCGTCACCCTCAATTGTGTGGCCCAAGCGTTACGCTGCTCCTCAGTATAGTCATCGCAGGTCAGTTGATGAACTGCGTCGTAGTAAATTTGGCCGATTGTCTGTTCATCACCGGGTTTATACTTCCGAATCATGGCCTATGGGCGACTTGCTCGTCGCTGTTGTAGTTTCTGTGTTAGTAGATTCGCTCGCTCTATCAAATTATCTTAAGCCTAGAAACAATATCTAGATTTTATCTGTTGGCATGACGCACAGAAGTATCTTCACGCTGAGCGGTAACAACATCTCTTACTGCTGCTACGACGGCCTCTGGAGCATCCAGGGGGATGTAATGCGATGCCCCTTCAATCACGCGCCAATCTGTATTTGTAGACAACTCTGTCAGTTCGGCCTGTAGTTCAGGCCATATAATCGACCACACATCTTGTAATCTAGCTGTTGTTGTTGCATCAATTTGATAAGGTAGCTGTTCTAGAAATTGGCCAGCTGTAAGAATGACTGTGGGTAGATCGCCAAACGGCCCAGTGTGTTGTGCCTGAGCAAAAATGTTGTCCATCTCTTCGATTATGTCAGTTATGCCTGTCATACTCTGCGGTAGGTGTGCGCGAATTGCCTCACCTGCTTCTTGGGGAAGACCACTTGGGGATTCTGGAGATTCAAGGCGAAGGACACCAAATGCAGAGATAGCCCTGAGAAGCAGTGGCGAAGGAAATGCCATGATGTCTATTACATCTGAAGGAAAGCGCTTATTCTGCTCTGGGTGAGATGAATCGACAAAAACAAAACCAGCGACTTCATCACTGAAACGATCGGCAAAGACTCGGATCAGCAATCCACCGAGCGAATGACCCACCATAACATAGGGGGGAGACTCACCCGCAACTGTCAATAGAGAATGA
The DNA here is from genome assembly GCA_038527325.1 of Cyanobacteria bacterium J06614_10. GTDB lineage: Bacteria > Cyanobacteriota > Cyanobacteriia > Phormidesmidales > Phormidesmidaceae > Phormidesmis. The sequence continues at coordinate 1,244 of JBCBFY010000259.1, read as the reverse complement.
AGGTCTTCTACAATGTGTTCTGCATCTCTTGGGCGGTCTCTACGTTCGCTCCACATAATTCCGGCCTCATCGTATGCGCATACGCGACTTAATGGAGTAATTGCTGGGCGCACCATCTCCCAAGTCTGCGATCCGCTTTCGTTGATGCCAGCCTCTAGAATCACCGTCGGACTCCCTTCTCCGCTGCAATAAAGGTGAAATAGCTTGCCGTTAGTCTCAACAAGTATGCCGGGCGGTGGAAATGTTCGAGCAACGCTCTGGCGGGACCACTGCTCGTAGACGTAGCCTGTTAGTAAAGCTAAAAGGAGTATTGCAGCAACAACAAGCGCAAAGTACTTTATCCACTTGAACATAGGAGTCTCCTATCTACCCAAACAAGATGATCTCAATCCGATTCATATGAATCATGATGCTGAGCACGCCCTGCCCGTGATCAAGGCCCACCGTGTTGCCGTGAATTTCAAAACCATCTTGCACCCGCTCTACTAGCCGAATGTAGCCAGCCGCTGGTGCAACGATGGGTGAGCCGGTGGCCGCTGCTCAGTCCACGAATCTAGGCCTGAACAGCTTGAGCTGCGAGGCTGTCCTTTGCAATTTCAAACGCCCCGGGTTCAATATCAATCGCCACAATTTTGCCATGATTGCCTTCCTCAACTTGAGAGCGTACTTGAAACTCATAAAGCCCCTCACCACGCCGAGAAATCTCTTCTTTGCTACATCGGAGTTGTCTCATGCCCATTAGTTTGACCTCGTTTCAACCGAGCCCTTTCATTTTGCCATCCTATAGGCGACCTTGCGACCTACTTTATAATCACCTGCTCAAGTCGCTCAGTCATATTGTTGTTGCTCTTATTAAATGACAAAAAATTAAAATTATTAGACACCTGATTCGAGCGTCTTTCTAAGTAATCACAGCGCTTTAATCTTGACGATACCTCCCTTAACATTATCAACCTGTAATCGATATCCTCGCAGCAGTGACAACCCCAACAGAGGTTCAGTCTCTGATTCAGCAATATCGACTGAGCGATACTGACCATCCCAGATTACAGTTCCACTGTAAAAGTCAAACAGAGTTTTACTGCCATCTCCCAAGGTCGCTATATTAGAAGTTCTCCAAGACAATCCAAGACGAACGATTATTTCAGAGGGTAAAGACAGGAATCCATCAAATCCGGTGTCAATTACAGTATTGACGAACTCTTGTTGCCCATTCGAGTTCCCAATCACAAGAGGAAGCGTAA
>JBCBFY010000258.1:0-3666 GCA_038527325.1 Cyanobacteria bacterium J06614_10 | reverse complement strand
CAATAAACTGCCTAAAACCACCCAAAAGCGTCTAACTCGACGTTCATAGTTCAGAATGCAGCAACGCCGAAAGGCCTTGACACGAAAGGCGAAACCCCTTGAAACTGTTGAGTTTCAAGGGGTTTCGGGAGGAAGCGGGTAATGGGATTCGAACCCACGGCATTTTGCTTGGGAAGCAAACGCTCTACCACTGAGCTATACCCGCAGAGGATGACTCGCCTAGTACAAGTTTCCCAAACCACCATTATGCATTTTGTGGGGGGGCTTGTCTAGCGCGATCGCATCAACCAAACACAACCGCCTACTCAGCCGCCTCTTCGTCATCCTCCGCTTCAGGGTTAGGATCTTGAATGACGAAAGAGCGGGCCATGGTTTCGCCGTTTTTGCGAACGGGCTGATCTTTGCCGGGAAATTCGTAGGTGCCGCGCTCGCCCGCATCTATATGTAAAAGAACCCACAGCTTTTCATCAATGTCAGGGGCTTCCCACAAATCTACAATGACGTCTTCACTGTTGCCTGAGTCTACGCGGGCTTCACCAATGCTCTCTGGTAGCTGAATGCCCCCGTCTTCTTGGCTTTTGTGAATAGAAATCCAGCCATCTCGGGCAGTGGCTACTTGCTCGACAACGATCTGACCGGCGGTGGTTTGATTCTTTACCACTAGCTTTACGTTCTTTTGGTCAATACCTGCGGTATCTTCTTCATCTTGGCTTTCACCGTCGCCGTTCTCTGCATCTGCCTCGCTAGCATCCTCTGCGCTGCCTGCTTCGCCGTCATCAGATGCGATGAGGTCACCGGCATCGCTGACTTCAGTAGTGCTGGTAGATGATTCGCCTGGTGAGATGATACGACTGCCTTCGGAGCATCCAAGCAAAAAGAACAGAACGGGGATTGCGGTGAGCAGGGCAGGCTTGAACATTGGCTGGTCTTCTGAGTGTGTTTTTTTGAGGGGTTTGGAGGCTTTTTGAGGTGTTTAGGCTATTTTAGGCGAAATTTATGGCGGTATAAATGAAAACTATCTCAATTATATAGATGGACGGTTAACCGATTTCTAGCGAGTGCTTATGCGGGCTGAGTGATTGCGATTATGCTGTTCTGTAGCGCTAATTTAAGGATGGCTATGAGTAAGCGAACGCAGCGATTCCTAGGATTCTTGATTTTGATAGCGATTGTGGCTGTTCCACTGATCGTGCTAAATCGGCTTGGGGTGACCCGGGAGGATATCAGAGCCTTTGTGGAGGGGTTGGGCGTGTGGGCGCCGGTAGGGCTTTTTTTCTTGCGCTTTACTAGCGTGGTGATTCCGGCGCTGCCCGGAACGGCGTATTCGATTTTTGCAGGCAGCTTGCTGGGCTTCGGTAAAGGGCTGGCGGTCGTTTGCATTTCAGACTTGCTGTCGTGTTCGCTGAGTTTTTGGATCGCGTCTCGATTTGGACGATCGCTTGTCAGTCGGTTAGTGGGCGATCGCTTCATGGGCCGTGTCGATAGCTTCAGCAAAAAGCACCTAGAGCGCAACTTCTTCCTTATGAGCGCGTTCATGATGACCAGCTTTTTCGACTTTGTTGCCTACGGGGTGGGCTTAGCCCGAGCGCCTTGGCACAAGTTCTTGCCGGCGCTGGTTCTCAGCATTGCCATTTCCAATCCGCCGATCGTAGCGCTGGGCGCGGGCATCTTTTCCGGCGGAAAAATTGTGCTGATTCTGGCGCTGCTCGGCGTATTTGGGCTAGCGCTGATTACAGGCTTACTTCGGCGAAAAACAGAACCCTCTGCTTAATATTCCGTTAACCTCGGCTTAACGGAATGACTATGGAAGCTTAAAGCACCATCAAGATGCCTATGGTTGAATGCTTGCGTGGCGAAAATAGTGCCCTATATTAGCGAACTGCGACGGCAATTGTGACCTCTCTAGAAAGTCGACCTGTTGAAAAGATTGAATCGTCGACTGCAGCTGCAGTCACCGCGCGAAATGTCACCAAGTCTTTTCGTGGCAATGTGGCGGTAGAACAGGCCAGTCTAGCTGTGACTGTCGGCGAGATGGTCGCCTTAGTGGGTGCTTCAGGCTCAGGCAAGTCTACCCTACTAAGGTGCCTAAACGGACTGCACCAAGCCGATTCGGGAACGGTTGAAATCTTCGGCTCCACCCTTCAATCTGACGGTAAGCTGCATTCCAAGGTACGTCATCTGCGCCGTCAGGTCGGATTTATTTTTCAGCAGTTTAATCTGGTCAACCGGCTGAGCGTGCTCGAAAACGTGCTGGTTGGGAACTTGGCCCGGACTGCTTTACTGCGTTCAGCTTTTCGACTATTTAGCCAGGAAGAGAAAGCGCAAGCCCTCGCGGCCCTAGAGCGCGTTGGCATTATTGAGCAGGCCTACAAGCGGGCTGCATCGCTCTCGGGCGGGCAGCAGCAGCGGGTAGCGATCGCCCGTTGCCTCATGCAGGGAGCCAAAATCATTCTGGCTGATGAACCCATTGCGTCTTTGGATCCTGAGTCGGCGCATCGGGTTATGAAGCTGCTCACCGAACTCAATCATGAGCAGGGGATTACGGTGATTACTTCGCTGCACCAAGTGCAGATGGTACGAGCCTATTTCCCTCGCGTCGTCGCGCTGCAGGCGGGAGAGGTCCGCTTCGATGGGGCCACCCCCGCGCTAGATGACGAAACCCTTGGTCGCATATACGGCGCAGCTGCTGAAGAACTGGTACGCCGCGGACACAGCGACTTCACTCTTTAGTAAAAGTGCCTTCCACGAAGCGCGCTTTTGCTAAACCATCCGTTAGCTAGTGCGCTAACGATCTACCGCTTCTGAAAACCCTAGCCCATAGAAATCTTTCGAAAGGAATCATGCTAAAAGATACGCCCAAGAAAAGAAGTACAAAGTGGTCTGCCCTGCTGGCGGCTTCTCTCATGAGTGCTGCTACCCTAGTTGGCTGTAGCCAAGAGGCCGATACCGGCAGCGTTACTGACAGCGCAACGGGCGCAGCCGACACGACCAGTGCCGCTGGTGGTGCCTGTGCACCCGATATCAAGACGCTTGAATTTGGCATCATTTCCACCGAGTCTCAAGACAACCTCAAGCCTAAGTGGGAGCCGTTCTTGGCGGCTATGGAAGAAGGCCTTGGCAGAGAAGTAGAAGGATTCTTTGCGACAGACTATGCGGGCGTCATCGAGGCGATGGGCGCAGGCAAGATCCAAATGGCTTGGTATGGCGGTAAGTCTTATATCGAGGCGGCTGAGCGCTCTGATGCTGAGGCCTTTGCACAAACGGTGGCCTCAGATGGCACCAAGGGCTACTACTCCCACCTCATTACAAATAAAGACAATCCCATTGTCGGTGAGATTGACGTAGAAGCTGGCAACGGCGACGAGTTTGTCATTGAAAACGCTGGTGACCTCACCTTCGCATTCAATGACCCCAACTCCACATCGGGTTTCTTGGTGCCTAGCTACTATGTATTTGCGAGCAACGGTGTGAACCCAGAGCAAGCGTTTTCTGAGCTGATTTTTGCCGGTAGCCACGAAGCAACGGCTCAGGCTGTCGCGAACAACCAGGTAGACGTTGCGACTAACAACAGTGAGTCTCTAGTAGATGTGGAGAAGAGCGATCCGGCAGCCTTTGAAAACATTCAGGTGATTTGGACATCGCCCGTTATTCCTAGCGACCCGCTAG
>JBCBFY010000257.1:0-3668 GCA_038527325.1 Cyanobacteria bacterium J06614_10 | reverse complement strand
TCATCGTATATGACGGCAACAATATTGCTGAACTAGCTGCTGATTTTGTTAATTCAATAGAAGAATATTTGGCTGACTGTGAAGCTGATGGCCTGCTTGCCGAGAAACCTAAGGTTTTATCTGCAACATAGGCCACTCTCGGGGTACGCGATTCTACTTGGGAGAGACTTCGCCAACGCTCCTATCCCGCATCACCACTACACCCCGAGTGCCATATTCATCTTTGCTAGGTCCAGTATCAAGCTTCACCAGTAATGGATAGCTCACTGACCCACACCCGGGGGCAAACACCGCCGGGGGTGACTTCAGCTTCGGGCTCAATGTGCGTAATGTCTTTGAGGACTTTGCGGAAGTCTCCGGCTACGGTTGCTGATTCTACGCTAATTCGCTTGCCGTCTTTGATGAGCCAGCCGTCGAAGGGTAGAGAGAAAGAGCCTTGCAGCGCGTTCACCCCGGCATGCAGCGCCTGCAGGTCGTCGATGAGTACGACACCGTCGGCTTTGTCGATATTGTAAGCATCGTCTGCTGCCTCGCCGGGTAGTACTTCCAGGTAGTTCAGGCCGACGCTGACTTTTGCGCCAATGCTGGCATGGCCGGTGGGCTCTGCGTTCATGCGTTTTGCGGTGCCCGCGCTGTGCACAAAGTTTTTCAATACGCCTTTTTCGATGAGGGCGAGTCGGCGGGTGGGGGTGCCTTCTCCGTCGAACGTTTCTGAGGAGACATTTTCGGGGTGTAGCTCGTCGTCGTAGACCGAGAGGAGGGGGCTGGCGACTTCTGTGCCGAGAGAGTCGGCGGTGGAGAGGGAGCGGTTGTCTAGGACGCTCTGGGCGTTGTACATGTTTGAGAAGGCGCTGAGTAGGCTGAGGAAGGCTTCTGCTGAGAAGACGACGGGGTACTTGCCTGAGGCGATTTTCTCGTAGTCGAGGTGGCTGATGGTTTTGTCGGCGGCTTCTTTTACGCAGCTCTCTACGTCTAGCTGCTGGAGGCCGTTTTTGAAGCGCATGGCGCCTGCGGCCCTGGGCTTGCGGCCTTCTTGCTCGGTCTTGCCATACAGGTACACTGAGGCGTAGGTGCGCTCTTCGCTACGCTGGGCGCCCTCGCTGTTGAGGTAGAAGCGTTCGATGTCTCGCTGGGCGATGCCGTTGTAGGGCACAGAGGCGATCGCACTATGCGCTTCCAATACACCTTTCTCCGCTTTCACCAAGGTCTCAATCAGCTGAGGCACCGGCGCAGGCTCAGCTTTCACAAAATCTACTTTCACGGTTGGAGCCTGTGCCTGGGGGCTAAAGTCTGGTGCATTTTCTTTAACGCCAAACGTGCTGGCTTCAGACGCTGTCTTTAGTGCCAGTTCTAGACCTGTTTCATCGACATCGGTCGTAGAGGTGACGCCAATCTGGTTCTGATCATTCCAGACGCGAACGATTACGCTAGAGCGATTGGAGGCTTTTACCTGCTTGGGTTCGCCCTTGTCTACCTGAACGCTGGTTTCATCGACGGAAGAGCCGTAGATGTCGTATTTGGCGATGCTGAGCTTTTGTGCGATCGCTTCAGCTTGCTTTGCAATGGTTTGAACTTTTGCCATGATTTGCCGTGAAAACAATTAAAGAAAAAGATTGTTGCTTTTACTAGAGAATGGATCTGTTTATTTTTAGGAGCTGCAGTTGAACAACGTCCTAGAGGCCCTCACCCTAAATCCCTCTCCCTGAGGGAGAGGGACTTTGAATCCGATCCCCTCTCCCTCGGGGAGAGGGCTAGGGTGAGGGCCTCCGGAATGTCGAGAATGGGACATCATCAATTTTCGCTTCCCCTACCGGCCCATTCTCACAAACTGTTGAAAGAAAGCGACGATTACCTACCGGCCACCAACAGTAATATCATCTACCTTGATGTGGGGCTGACCCACCGTGACATACACGCTGCCACTCACAGAGCCGCAGAATCCGGGTGCCAAGCTGATGTCGTTTGAGCACATCGAAATCTTGTTCATGATGCCGGTGGCTTCGCCAATCAGGGTCGCGCCCTTGAGCGGCTTGGTGATTTTGCCATTTTCAATCAGATACGCTTCATCCACAGCAAAGTTGAACTGGCCGGTGGGGCCGACGCTGCCGCCGCCCATCTTTTTGCAGTAAATGCCTTTTTCGACAGAGGCAAACAGCGCTTCGACCGTGTGCTCGCCGGGGGCGATGTAGGTGTTGCGCATGCGAGAGGCGGCGGCGTGGGTGTAGCCCTGCCGCCGTCCGCTGCCGGTGCGGGGGTGGCCAGTGCGCATTTCACCCGCCCGGTCTGAAATGAAGTTCTTCAAGATGCCGTTTTCGATTAGCAGGGTGCGCTGCACGGGCATGCCTTCGTCGTCCATATCGATGGTGCCGAAGGCTTCTGTCGAGAGGCCTTCATCCCAGGCGGTGAGGCTTTCGTGGGCGACTTTTTGACCTTTTTTATCGATGAAAGGTGTGGTCTCTTTTTCGATTTGAGTCGTTTCTAGCAGATGGCCGCAAGCCTCGTGGAAGATGACGCCACCAAAGTGATTGGCCATGATCACCGGATAGTTTCCAGATTCTACGTAGTCTGCGTACAGCATGTTGCCAGCGGCTTCGGCCACTTTGGCAGCGGTTTCGCGGTAGTCCCAAGCGGTGAGGAAGCTCGGATCGCCCGTGTTGCCCAAGCGCTCACCGATGGAAGCGCGATGTTCGCCGTCTGCACACAGCAAGTTGAAGCCGACAGACTGGGTGAGGCGAACATCGCGGGCAAAGGTGCCGTCGCTGGAGGCTACTAATACTTCCTGCCAGTCGCGGAAGTAAGAAGCGCGCCGGGCCTGCACGTGGTCGGCCTTGTCATTGAGGGCGGCATTGGCTTCTAGCAGCACGTTGCCCATGGTCTCCATGGAGGGGCAGCTGGCCAGCCAGTTGTCTTTGGCGCGGCTGACGCCGTAGTCGCGCAGGGGCTCTAGGTTGATTTCGGGGATGCTGGCATTCGGCCCGGGCAGCTCCAAGCCCATGATGGCCAAGCCTTTTTCGAGGGCGGCTTTGAGTCCTTCAAAGGTGAGGTCGTTGGTGCTGACGTAGCAGTCTGCGCTGCCCCGAAAGACCCGTACGCCTGCCCCAGAGACTAGGCTGGGTGAAATGCTCGTGATAGCGTCGTCTTCTGCTAGGCAGCTGATGTAGTTTTTACGCTCTAGAAAAAATTCGACGAAGTCTGCCCCGACGGCGCGGCCTAGACCCAGAAGCGTGGATAGGGGCGCTTCCCAAGTCTTGTCAAACTTATCTGGGGTGGAGGTGTAGGTGAGCGAAGGAATCTGCTCTAGGCGCAGGGGCTGTTCGAAGGTCGCAGCGGTCATACGGTAGCAAGTCCTTTTGATATCTTTGCTTTTTAGTCTATCAAATGTGCTTGGGTGTGGGTCGGTTCGCAGGCTTGTGAAGGTTAGGAGGCAGGGTAGTCGGCTGTCTTTGTCAATCTGCCAAAGGAAAGATGAACCGGGAGGCTGCAGTATGTATATAGATAGTATTGGTCACATAGATGACTCTAAATAAATATCTGTAAGTGCTGCGAAGCGAACGTTTTTGGTACACACCATGCGCGGAATACTCAGCATATAAAAATCTGAGATAGTAGAAATCCTTAAAGTGACCGTGCAGAATTTAGTTCTTACGCATGACTCTACTGCTTCCTTG
>JBCBFY010000256.1:0-3674 GCA_038527325.1 Cyanobacteria bacterium J06614_10 | reverse complement strand
AGATTTTCACTGCGTGACGACTTGGAGCAAGCTGGATGTGAAATGGCGCGGGGTGAAGGTGACTGACTTTTTGAACGCGTTGGAAATAGACCCTCAGGCGATGCATGTGATGGAGCACTGCTACGGCGGCTACACCACAAACCTCTCTTTAGAAGACTTTGCCAGAGAGGAGAACTTTTTTGCCCATACGCTGTATGGTGAGCCGCTACCGGCAGAGCACGGCGGCCCGATGCGGACGGTGGTTCCCCATCTGTACGCGTGGAAAAGTGCAAAGTGGATCAATGGCATCGAGTTTCTGGCGGAGAGGGCACTTGGCTTTTGGGAGAGAAATGGCTACCACCATCGAGGGGAGCCTTTTGCTGAGGAGCGCTACAGTGCGCTGTAGCGGTGGGTGCTGGTGAGCAGATAACCGGACGGTCCCTTGGGCAACCTAGGCATATCACTTGATGCATAGGCTTCGCAGCAGAGAGTTTGCTTCGAGAGCCTAGGTTGAAAAGTGCCTGCTAAACCCGGATGGCTGACCTGTGAGCACCTTTGATCTGGAAAATCCGCTGCCGATTCTTTCTAGCCTGCCGGATGAGGCTAGCGAGTGGCTGACGACACTTCCTTGGGAGCAGCGCCGCTACATCTTGTCGCTGTGCCATTTGATGTGTGCGACTCCGGCTGAGCAGCAGGCCGAATTTTTGGATGCTTATACGGCGGAGGGGCTGCTGTCTCACATTGCCGATGATGACGATACGCGCAGGCGGGTGAATGAGCATCTGAAGCGGTTTCGCTGCCATACGGTGCTGAATGACGATACGTTTCGGCACTACATTCGGCATGTGTATTTGCACTCTATGCGGGATACTGACCAGCGGCCTGAGCTGTATTTGGAAACGGTGCTGATGTTGATTGGCAGTGCTCGCAAGCGCAGCAGCGTGCTTTGCTACATCTTGGGGTTTGAAATTTTGAAGCTGCTGTTTTTGATGAGCTGGGAGCAGCATGAACGGCTCAGCAGCCTGCAGGTCAATAAGGAGCAGTTTGCGCGGATGTTTGTGCAGCCGGTGCAGGCGGCTCACCGGCTGCAGGGCATCGTGGTGCCTACCAAAGAGAAGGCTTTTTTTGCGAGGCGCGATTACTACATTCAGCGCCCGGAGATTGCGCCGCAGCGACTGGTGGAGCTGGTGATTGCGTCTTTTCAGGCAGATAAGATTATTGAGATTGGCTTTACGGTGCTACGTCATCCAAATGCGATTCACTTTGACTATGACTATGTGTATGGGGAATGAGGGTATGGGGAATGAGGGTATGGGGATTGGGGTCTATGGCGGTTGAGCAGGCGGGCGATCGCAGTTGCAAAGACCCCGGCGATCAGTCCCCAAAAGGCTGACCCAACGCCTAGCAGCGTCATACCAGAAGCCGTGACGAGGAAGGTGATCAGGGCAGGCTCACGTTCTGTTTCGTTGGTGAGGGCGGTGACGAGCCCTTTGCCGATGGTGTTGAGGAGGGCTATGCCAGCGATCGCACTAATCAGCTCACTCGGCAGCGCCGCAAAAATCGCCCCCACCGTCCCGCCAAACAACCCAATCACCATATAAAAAACACCAACAGCCACCCCAGCTACGTAGCGTTTGTCGGGATCTTCGTGGGCTTCTGCGCCCATTGAGATGGCGGCTGTAATTGCGGCCAAGTTGATCGCAAAGCCACCGAAAGGTGCTAGCAAAAAGCTCGCGGCCCCTGTCCACCCGATCAGCGGTGAGACGGGGGTAGTGTAGCCAAAGGCGCGGATGATGGCGACACCAGGCACATTTTGCGAGGCCATGGTGACGAAGAAGAGGGGCAGCCCAATGCCGACCAACGCGCTGAGAGAAAAGGTGGGCCGGGTGAAGGTGGGCTGAGCTAGCTGCAGGTTTAGGCTATCGAACTGGGTGAGGCCTTGGGTAGCGGCGATGATGAGCCCAAGCACTAGGGCCGAGAGTACGGCGTAGCGGGGGATGCGCTGCCGTAGGATGAGGTACACGCACAGCATGGCAAACACCATGACAAACTGCGTCTCCATGGCGGTGAATACGGCAATGCCAAACTGCAACAGTACGCCTGCTAGCAGCGCCGAGGCCAGAGAGAGGGGAATTTTGTTCATGGCTTTTTCGAACCAGCCGGTAAAGCCGCAGAGCATAATCAACAATGCACAGACTAAGAAGGCACCGGTGGCTTCTGCCATAGAGACGCCGCTGCCAACGGAAATTAACAGGGCTGCGCCAGGGGTCGACCAGGCGGTGATGACAGGCTTGCGATATCGCAGAGACAGTAACAGGCTAGTCAATCCCATGCCTAGCCCTAATGCCCAGATCCAAGAGCCGATTTCGACGGGGGTTGCGCCCAGGGTTTGCGCGGCTTGGAAGACAATCACGCCTGCGCCTGTGAAGCCTACGAGCACTGAGATAAACCCGGCGATGACTGCTGAGAAGGAGAGGTCTCTAATGAAGGTCATAGGGCTGAGAAGGGTGCGTGGCTGCTTCTCAGTGTTTGGTAGGGGGTGATGGTCTGTCTTGGAAAAAACTGACTTGTTGAGGTGCGTTGAGGGTGCGGTATTGGCCGGGAGGGAGGCCGAAGGTGCGCTTGAAGGTGCGGGTGAAGTGGCTTTGGTCGTAGAAGCCGTATTCGATTGCGATCGCGGCTATAGGCTTTTCGGTCGATAGCGCCTGTTTTGCTTTGATGAGTTGCCAGTGTTGCTTGTAGCGGTGGGGCGATGTGCCAACTTGCTGACGGAAGCAGCGGATCAGATAGTGGGGGTTGAGGTTGACCTGCTGGGCTAGCTGATCGATAGAGATGTCTTTTGTGCAGTGGGTCTGTAGGTAATTGCGAAGGGTTGAGATGGCTGTGGATTCTTTGGCTATAGGAGTGTGACTAGGTGAGCGGGTGAGAGAGAGTTGTGTGGGAAATTGGGCTTCTTGCTCAAACAGCGAAGCGAGAAACTGTAGCAACAGAGAGTCTCTTTTTAGCTGAGAAGCGGGCTGACTTAGGGCCTGAAATAGCTGGTAGAACTTTGGCTTTAGCGACGGATTTTTGACAACAATGTTTGGGAAGTGGGGGAGCTGTTGTTCGGGTAAATTTAGCTGAATGAGCACTTGCTGAATGAGCGGTATGCTGAGGTACAAGTTGCGAAAAGCCCAGCCTGCTTTAGCGGCGACTTCTCCAGTATGTACCGCGCCTGGATTGATGCAGTTGAAGCTATTGGGATAGTGGGTGTGAACCTTTCCCTGATGCAGGCACTGACCCTGACCGCTTTCATTGAATCCGATGGTGTAGCCTTCGTGAAAGTGCTTGCCAAAACGATGGTGAAGTAGCCTTGCTTCGAACAGTTCAATCCCTGGTGTAGAGGCATTCCATAGCCGAGAGGTCTCTGTTGCTTTTTTAATATCTAAGGTTGGTGAGGCATCCATGGCGTTTACTGTTTTCAGTTTTGCTCGGATGCCCAGTTACTTAAGAAGGTTATCTCTCCAAACATTTCTTCTGCTGAGCAAGCGGCTGTTATCTTCAGAATTAGGTTGACTAAGGTGCCTACTTTATAACGCTGTTGAGGGGCAATGATAATTCCTGCGTGAAGCATGCCTTGCTCTAGCCACGTGGTATGCAAGCGATAAAAATCTCTTACGTTAAAACTGAAAAGAACTCTACCTTTGTTTGTTGAC
>JBCBFY010000255.1:3331-3678 GCA_038527325.1 Cyanobacteria bacterium J06614_10 | reverse complement strand
ATCGCAATCGTCAGTACAAACTGAGTCATCGCGAAGAAAGTGCGTTCTGCTTTGCGGGAATTTATGCCTCTCAAATGCGCGCAGATGGCTGTATGGAGCATCATTTTTCGCTTATCAGCACAGGCTCTATCGGGACTGCCAGTCAGTTTGGCTTGCAAATGCCCTTGATTTTGCCACGCCGCCTGGAAGGCGTTTGGCTAGATCAGCAGAGCAGTTTACCCCAGATTCACAATTTGCTCCACACTCAATCCAACCTTCAGTTGGCGGCTCACCCTGTCGAAGAATTACTCGAACTCAATCCGTTAGATTTATATCCGCAAGTTGCAGCGTAAGTTGTATACTTTTTT
>JBCBFY010000255.1:0-3321 GCA_038527325.1 Cyanobacteria bacterium J06614_10 | reverse complement strand
CCCTGGTAATTGGAAAGCCGGTCTTCTTGAAAAAGAAAGATCGGTTTTCATTTTTGCCGCTTCGCGGAACGCTTAGCAATGGTTGGAGTGTTGATTTGTTGGAGTGTTGATTTTCATGCTACATCGCCTTTGCGAAACGCGTGGGTAGAGTTATTCAATCAATCATTAGCGAATCGTTCCGCGAAGCGGGCTTATCAGATACAGGCAGGCCGATAAGATGGACTGTCCTACCCTACCGGCCTGTTTTTTCTTTTGTCTGCCGCTTCGCAGAACGCTTATCTCCTTAGCAAGAGACGCACTGTGTTTCGAGAACACAGTGCGTCTTATTTGTCTTGTTGCTCTTTTTAGACCAGGTCTATCGCATCAAGGTGAAGCTACCATTGTAGAGCTTCTCCCCGATCTTGAGGCTGTAGAAGTACACGCCCTCTCGAGCGCTAGCGCCGGCTTGATCCGTTCCTTCCCAGGCGTCTTGCGGCGCATCACTCTGGAAGAAACTTCTCCCCCAACGGTCAAAGATCTCCAGATTGTAGCTCTCACTACCGGTGTACTGGACGATGAAGCGGTCATTGACCCCATCATCATTCGGCGTCAGCAGATTCGGGATCGCCAGCTCTGGGCTGAAGACGATGTAGGGACCGTACTGGATTTGACTCACACAGCCGTTCACATCTGTTACCGTCAGGCTCACCGAGTATTCTCCCGCGCTTTGGTAAATGTGGTTCGGGCTCGCCTCAGTCGAGATCGTCCCGTCCCCGAAGTCCCAATACCAGCTCACGCCATTGGCCGAGAGGTCCGTAAAGTTCACACCTGCATCTGGCAAAGCTACTTCTGCACCCGCTACTGGATCAGAGCTAAAGTCTGCCGTGCCGCTGGGCGAGATTTCTACCGTTGTCTTGGTGATCACATCCTCACAGCCGCCGGGGCCGATTACTCTCAGTGTTACCGGATAGCTACCCGCGGTGTTATAGGTATAGGTCGGATTCTGGCCATTGACTACGCCACTGCCATCTCCAAAGTCCCAGAGGTAATTCGTCCCATTGGTACTGTTTTCCATGAAGTTGACTTCTAGACCTTCACAGCCACTGCTTTGTGAGGCCAGATAATCTGCCGTCGGGGCGGGGTTGATCTCCAGATCGAGGCTCGCCGTATCGGCACAGGCCCCCTCGGTGATGATCACCTGATAGAGGGTAGAGACTTCTGGACTTGCGACTGGCTCGGCGATGGTCGAATCGCTCAGACCGGCACCTGGTAGCCAGCGGAAGCTTGCATTCCCTCTGCCGCCTTCGGCATACAGCTGGGTGCTCGTTCCCTCACAGAACTGGGTCGTATCTGCTCTGACCAGTGCCTCTACTTTCGGGCTGACCGTGATCAGAATTTCATCCGTAGTCGCACAGCCGCTCGGGGCGCTCGCCGTTACCGTGTAGAGTGTCGTCGTACTTGGCGCAACCGTTACACTTGAGACAAAGGGGCTCGTCGTAATCGATGCCTCTGGCGTCCAGCTATAGCTGACTGGATTGCTCGGAGGGGTCTTGAAGCCATGATCAGCCGCCAAGGTAATCTCTGTGCCTTCACAGATTACCGTATCGGTACTCAGCAGGAAGACCACTGGAGTTGATTCGACCGTTACCAATACTTGTCTAGCATCGGAACCACAGCCATGCTCCGAGGTCGCCACGACTGTATAAGTCGTCGTTTGCTTAGGTGCGGCCATTGGCTTGGCCACATCATCTGCACTCAGATCACTGGCTGGCGTCCATTGGTAGTTGTAGTTCGAACCATTGGGATCACCCGAGGCCGAGCCATCCAATTGGACACTATCCCCTTGGCAGACCGAGACATCTGTACCGGGGCTTAGCGTTGGTTTGGTATCCACAATCACTTCGACTGAGTCCGCATAGCTATCACAGCCATTAGAGCTCACTACTAAGAAGAAGGTAGTGGTAAAGTTGGGCGTTACGTTTGGACTAGGCGAGCTCGCATCATCGATTGTGCCAGGGGTAGCCGGCGTCCATGCATAGGTATAGGCAGGGCCGCCACCACTGGAAGAGCCTTGCAGCTGCACCATTTCATTCAGACAGATCGCCGTATCCGCTCCTGCTTCTGCAATCGGCAGCTCGTTGACGCGGACCGTTACCGTACTGGTCGTATCCAAGGTCGTAACATCACTGCTACAGCCATTGGCGGAGGTTACTACCAGAGTATAGATCGTAGTCGTATCAGGACGAGCAAATGGATTCGGAATATCATCTGCATTCAGTCCGTCTGCGGGTAGCCATTGGTAGGTAAAAGGTTGTGGGGCTTGATTGCCGGGGGCTTCCCCGCCATTCAAGAAGGCGCCTGGGCCTTCCGCACAGATATCACGGTCTGGACCCGCATCTGCCAGTGGTTTGGCTTTGACTTCGATTTCGACCGAGTCAAGATTACTCACACAGCCATTGACATCCGTTACCTGGAAGTAGTATACCACCGTCTCACTTGCCTGAGTGATATTGGGATTCATGATCGGATCTTCTGCAAACGCATTGCTGATTCCGCAGTTGCCCGGATCATCGCAGGTCCACTCATAGAAGTAAGGTGCCGTACCGCCACTGACCGTTGCATCTACCTGCACCCCACCATCGCCATCACAGAAAGATCGGTCGATCCCTGCATTGACTACTGGACCAGGGTTAATGGTTACCTGCTGCACACTGGTCGCGATACAGCCTTGGTAGCCCACAATCAAGCTGACCGTTTTCGTCCCGCCACTCGCATACATAATCGTACCCGGATTGGGCTGACTGGACGTTGCGGGAATCGCATCAGCACCAAAGTCCCAAGCATAGGTCTGGTTGGGGCCAACAGGGATGCCCGTATATTGGAAGCTCACGCCATCTGCCTGACAGCTGACCCCAGTCGAGAAACTAAAGTTGGCTTCCGGATCAGGAACCACCTCAAAGTTGATGATCGCACTATCACTCACGCAACCATTGCGCGTTACTACCACAGAGACCTTCTTCGGTCCTGGGTTCAAATAGCTCACCGTCGGTGGAACGCTACTGCTACTCGTTGCGGGAACCGCGTCCGCGCCAAAGTCCCAAGCATAGGTGCTTACGTTAGGATCACCATTGTAGACAAAATCATAACTATTGCTGCTGAGGCACTGATTAGAAACGGCTGCAATGCCAGCGTTTGGTAGTTCCTGGACATTGGTAGTCTGACACGCAATGCCGGACAAACAAGACTGATTGTCAACCTGTAAGCAAACACTCTTCGCACCAGAGGTACTCCAAACCACTTTGTATGGACCTTGTGCGCTTGGAAGACCGAGGTTCTCTATAT
>JBCBFY010000254.1:0-3733 GCA_038527325.1 Cyanobacteria bacterium J06614_10 | reverse complement strand
CCACCAGCGCCAGTCATCGTCTGCGCGCTCAGGCTCCTTTTCCAAATAGGGCTTGAGGTCTACGCTATGGCCCAGCTTGTAATCTTTGTAGGGAACCGGCTGCTGTGACCAATCTAGGCCGCCGCCTGGGCCTCGGCTCTTAGCGGCCAATGTCTCAGGGTCGTACTTTGTGCGCTGATGATAGTGCTGAGCTATTGAGACATCTGCCATAGGCGAAGGAAAAACGTTGCAGGCTTATCTATATAAATATAGCGGGGTAGGAGGAACAAGGGGGCCAACCATCAAGCTCGCTGAATGCCACTGTGTCTGAGGGAGGCACTCATCGGAAACTCAACGAAGGAGCTCAAAGGCCGAAGAATCTGGTAACCTGTCGGTTCAGGTAGAATATACGGAAAAACTGTGAACGTCAGCCACGGTGAGGGGTCGCCCATGCAGGGGAATCAAAAAAATTGGCGCTCAATCATCGCTGGCAGCCGTTTGCTGATCGGCTCACTGACACTGGCGAGCACACTCACGCTACACAGCGTCTCGCAAAAGTCCGCCAAGGCCACCCCGCCCGCTTTCTCTCAGACAACCCTGGCGCAAACAGCCTCGGCGCCCCCCACTTTGGCGCAGGCAACCCCGGCGCAGACCTCCCCTCCTGCGCCAAGCCAAACTCAGACAGATACTGTTCAAACAGACACGACTCAAGCAGATACGACTGCCGTTCCCGCCCCAGTTCAGCTTCCCATCACCCAGCAGCGTAACCCCGAGAGCACGCTCACAAACTTAGTCACCCTCATGCTTGGGCTGCTGGTGCTCATGGTCAGCACGGGCATTGTCATGCTGTGGTTTTACCGGCGCTCAGTGGTCAATGAAGTCGCCACCATCGTGCGCACCCAGCTCAATGAAATGACCGAGCTAGAAAACAAAGTGCACAATGCCACCCGCAACCTCAACCGGGTGCTGGCCGAAGCCGACGACCTCTCCGGAGAACTACAGGGCCGCTCTAGCAACTTTCAGCGAGAAATCGCCGCCCAGAGAGAAGTGCTGTACACACTGGTCGATGAACTAGCCGAATTCAAAGTACAAACGGCCAAAAATTGGGAGCAAGAGCTCGAAAACATTAATGGCAAGCTCGAAGCCACCGCAACAGACTTTACAGAAGTTGCGATCGCCCTGCGTCAGCAAGCCCAAGCCAAGCTAGACACCCTCCAATCTGAAACCGAAGTAGAAGGCCAGCGCATCCTCCAGCGCTTCACCACCTCCGAAACCGAATTCTCTCGCCACATCGGCGTCATCAAAGAAGAAACCCAGCGGCGCAAAACCGCCTTCTTCGACGAGCTAGACCGCAAAGAATCTGTGCTCTCCGATCAGATGGGTAGCCTGCAGGCCCAAGCCGTTGCCGAACAAGACCGAGTGCTCGCCACCCTCGCCAAAGCTAGCAACGAGTTTGCACCCAAGCTTTCTGAAGTAGAAGCCGCCGCCAAAGCCAAAATCGAGCAGCAGCGAGACACCTCCATCGAAAATCTGAAGTCGTCAGAAGCAGACGTCACCCAATCCCTGGCCGACATTCAAGCCAGCGCACTCGGCCACCGCGACCTAGCCCTACAAAATATCCAGCGGTCTACCGAAGAACTCCAGCAGCAGTTCAACGTCATTCGCAACGAGGTAGAAGCCCGCAAGGCCGATATGATGCAGAGTTTGCGACAGTCTGCCGACGGATTTCTTACCCAGTTTGCCACCCTCAGAGCCGATGTGGAAGGCCGCAAAGGCACACTGCTCGGCGATATGGACCGCGTTGCCAACGATTTCAAAGATCAAATTTCGGAGCTGCAGTCTGGCGTGAGCGAAGAGCGCAGCCACACCATCATGCAGCTGCAGGCCACTGCAGAAGGGTTCCGCGCCCAGCTTGCAAACATGGGTAACGACATCAGCACCCAAAAAACTCAGCTCTACACAGAGCTAACAGAAACCGCCCGCACCTTCTCAGACCAGCTTGTAGACCTGCAGTCATCGCTTGGTGAACAGCGCGACCAGGCACTGGATATCGTGCAGCAGCTGCAGGGTGAATTCACTCAAGAAATGAGCGCCCTGCAAAACAGCATTGGCGGTGAAAAAGAACAGCTCATGCGATCGCTCACCGAAATCGAAAACAACTTCACCAGCGAACTAGGCAGCGTTCGCAACACCGTCTTTGGCCGACGCGACGTCATCCTCGAAAAGCTCAACAGCTTTGATGCTCGCCTGGGTGAGCAGATTGGCGAACTCGCTCAAGCCGCCACAGCCCGGCAAAAGTCTGCAGAAGAAAGACTCGCCCAAATCGAAGAAAAATTTGGCCAAACCCTAGATGCACTGCAGGCCAGCATGAACCAGCGACAAACCGACGCCCTCTCAGAAGTCTCCCAAGTCAAAGAAGAGATTCAGTCTAAGATTGCGGCCCTCAGCGCTGAAGCGGAAAGCGAAAAGCAACAAATCATGAAAGAGCTGGGCCGAGTCACCCCAGAGTATGTGGCCGATGGCTTCATAAGTTCGACTCAGAACCAACTAGAACAGCTCTCAGAAAAAGTCACCCGCCTTCAAGAAAACAGGCCAGAGCTTTTTCTCACCGCAGATGAATTTATCGAAGCAGGCGACCAGCAGCTCGCCGACAAGCAGTATGCGGCAGCACTGTCAGCCTACGACAAGGCCTTGGAGGTACAGCCCTCCAACCCCTCCTTGTGGCTTAGCCGCAGCCAGGCCCTCACCGCCCTAGACCAAAAGGAAGAAGCTCTCGCAGCGCTCCGCGAAGTCACTAAGCTAGCCCCCGACAACAGCGAAGCCTGGTACCAGCTGGGCCTCTTGCTCAGAGAGCAGCGTCAGTATCAAGAAGCGCTCAGCGCCTTCGATACCGTGATCGAACAGGTGCCGACCGATGCCAAGGCCTGGCTCAATCGCGGCATGGTGCTCAGCCGCCTGCGCAAGCGCGAAGAGGCCATCGCCGCTTTCGACCGCGCCCTAGATATTAACCCCGAGTACCACGAAGCCTGGGTCAACCGAGGTGTGGCCTTCGGCATATTGCAAGCCCACGACAAAGCCTTCGAATCGTTCGATCAGGCCGTCACGCTGCAGGCTAATGACGCCGTTGCCTGGCTCAATCGTGGCCTGGCCCTAACCGAGCTTGAACGGTACGAAGAAGCCGTCGCCTCTTTTGAGAAAGCCACCCGGTTTAACCCGAAGCTCGCCAAAGCTTGGGATAACCGAGGCTATGTGCTGATGCGGTTGGGGCGCGATCGCGATGCACTCAAGAGCTTTGATAAAGCGATCGCCGCCAACCCAAACTATGCCAAAGCCTACTACAACCGCGCCCTCTGCTACGCCCTCCAACGCGAAAATGACCTCGCCCTAGAAAACCTGCAGCAAGCCGTCCGCCTAGAGCCGAGCTACAAGCAAGAAGCCCTTGCAGACGAAATCTTCGAAGAAATCTGGAGCGACGACTGGTTCAAAGAACTCGTCAGCTCATAGCGCCTCTATCCATAGCGCCTCTACCTGTAGCCTCTCTACCCATACCCCCTTCGCCAAATCGGGAATGCTAGAAAAGCTAGCGGTTCAAAGAGGCCAAAAGGTAGAAGGAATATGCGTAAGAAAGTCGTCTTCATCATGGGGACAGCCCACTGTGGTTCCACGCTCCTCACCATGGTTTTGGGCAGCCATTCACACTGCTTGGCCCTCGGCGAAGTCAGCAACTATCCAGAGGCCTACCGCAAAGGCAAAC
>JBCBFY010000253.1:0-3770 GCA_038527325.1 Cyanobacteria bacterium J06614_10 | reverse complement strand
CTATGACCACCTACTCAGCAAGCACGGCAGATAGCACCCCAAACAAAACAGCCACCCTCATTGCCAACACCTACCTCGGCAACCTTTCAAATAGCGAAGCACTCGCCAAACAGGTGCAGCAAAAACAAGCAGACGGTCACGTCCTCACCGTTTACATCGAGCAAACCGACCGCAGCAAAGGCCGCATTTTCACAAAAACCGACTGCGGACAAGCGGTTGGCATTGTCAAAAGCCGCGACTGGTCTCTGGCAGATGGCGACGTCTTGGCCACTCAAACAGACAGCATTGTGCGAGTTGCGCTCTACCCACAAAAAGTCATTGCCCTGCGCTTTGCCCCGAACGCTGAAAATCTCGCCGTTCATCTAGTGCATCTGGGCCACGTATTGGGCAACCATCACTGGCCCATTCGCCTCATCGGCTCCACCCTGTATGTGGAACAGGTCGCAGATATCGAACTGATGCAGTCCACCCTGCAAGAAACAGTCAACACCTTTGGCATTCAAGGCCTGCAGATCGCCGCAGAGGCAAAGCCCTCAAACGAGGCAATAGATTTTAAGACGGCTCATCACCCTGAGCACAGCCATTCTCATGCCCATGCCCACTAGATTGAGCGAATTCGAGCAAACGGCGAGTCAGCAGCTGACGCTCATGCAGCTAGCAGACTCTGCCTTTCCCTCCGGGAGCTACACCCTCTCCCACGGGCTAGAGAGCCTGGTACAGGCAGGCGCCCTCTCCACCGCCCCCCAGCTAGAAACCTTTGTCCGCCTGTTGATTTGCAACAAGGTTGGCAGCACGGACCTCGTCGCGTTGACCCATGCCTACCGGGCGAGCCAGCAGCAAGATATGGCACGCATCGTAGCGATTGATGCGCGCCTGTTTGCCCAGACCCCCATTGAAAAGACGCGGCAGACTCAGCGGCAGAGCGGCAGAGCGCTGCTGATGGTCGCTGGCAAAACGTGGCCCCATCCGCAGCTCGAAACGTTGCATCAGCTCACCCGCGAAGGCCAGCTGAACTGTCTTCACCCAATTGTTTTTGCGATCGCAACCCAAGTCGCAGGCATCAGCGAAGAAAACGCCCGAACCGCTTTCGTTCACGGCTTTGTGACCGGTGTGCTGGGAGCAGGCATTCGGCTAGGCGTGATCGGCCATGTGCAGGCGCAGCAAAGTCGGCTCGCTCTCAATGAAGATATGGCCGAGATTTGCGAAGCGGCTAGTCGCCTGTCGCTAGATGACATGTGGAGCTGCACGCCGCTAATCGACCTGGCGCAGATGCGGCAGGGAAAGCTATCCCGGCGGCTGTTTGCGAGCTGACACACTGCCAATAGCAGGCTGTCAGCAACCAATGCAGGGCCTGCTGGCGATGTCTCTGTTAAAGAGATGAGACCAGTTCATTCACTGTGGCCCCAGCCGTCATATGAGCAGTAGTCATCGGCTCACTGAGAGACTGCACCTTTGTCGATAGGAGCGACTCAAGATGGTCGCGGAGTCTGGCACCTTGGGCCATGTCGGCAGTGTAAATTTGACCGCCCTGCTTTCTAAAGAGGGGCAGCTCCGCTAGGGACTGATAGGTCTCAATATCGGAAGTCTGCGCGCTGATCAGCGGGCGATCGCCTTCGGTGGGAACCAGCCCCGGTGGCAGATGCCCTTCTATCAGGGCCAGCACATGGGCCTGACAGCCTTGCGTATCGATACCGCGCTGCTCTAGCAAGTGCAGAATGCCACCCGCCGGTAAGGGCTGCTCCGGTAAGATTCGCAACAGCTCCATCAGCAAGAAGTAATCGTTGTACTGGTGCCGGTTGGCATCTAGCACGCTGGGATAGTGGCACAGGTTGGCTAGGCCGTAGGCTACGCGGCTACAGCTGTTAGAAAATTCGCCGCTGTAGGTGTCTTGAATGATGGTGGCGTTGGGGAATTTTTGGCGGAGCCAGCGGGCGATCGCACCCAGAGAAGCCGACCCACCCGTACAGACAACCTGCTTAACCCCTTGGGCTGACAGATTCTGCTGATTAAGCAGTGCATTTATCTGGCGGTTGATGCGCTGAATGTAGGGCAAAAATACTTTGGTTTCGATGTCTTTACGGCTGATAGCAAAGGTGCGATCGCCCACCTGCACATCGACTTCGTTCTCTTCCTGCAGCGCCACTTTCAGCTCACGGGCAGCTGCGAGTGCTTCCCGACCCAGGGGCGAATCGTTCAGCCGCTGTCTGAGTCGGTGCCGGGTCACCCGGTCTGCCTCGCCCGGCTGCGGCAGAGTCAAGTTATTGAGTCCTAGGCTGGCCCATCCGCTGCCGTCGCTCTCAGTGTTGCCCGTTTCGCCACCGCTCTGCAGCGGCACGTGCATTAGCTGACAGACGATATCTTGGTCGATGCCGTCGCCCGCGTAGGTGTAGCTGCGGCGAGCAAAGTCCTCATAGCTGAGCTGGCTGAGATCGTTGGGTAGGGTTGCGATCGCAGCTTCTGTGAGCGTCGTCCCTGCGCTGAGCACAACCGTGCCGCCACTCCAGTTGCAGTTGTAGAGACCGGGCGGCTGATTTTCTAGCGAGTCATTTTCAGCGGTGGGAATGGGCAGCGCCGAGAGCAACGCCGCAATCGATTCTTCGATGAAGAAAACCTGGTCGGGCTGGTCAACGAGGCCAGCGGTCAGCACCGCTTCTCGAATATTAAAGCTGTAGGTATCTGGCCAGTTTGTGGGATAGCCCACAATCACACCGCGCAAATCTAAAAGCGCCCGGCGCAGCGCCTGAGACTGCAGGCCCACCGCCCGGCAGCTCATGTGCTCAGCCGTCATCGTTTTGAATAGGTCTGCGATCGCTGACTGTAAGTCAACCAAAGGCAGCGCAATCTGCTCTGTCCACTGCATCAATGGCGTCTCCAGAGCAGCATCGGGAATGCCAGCTTTCACCATCAGCTTGAGGCTGCGTAGCAGGGGCGCTTCCTGCTGCAGCCCTATCGGACCCACCTCGCCAGCTACGGGTGCACCGGTTGCATCGGTGCTCACCTGCATGACAGCGGGTAGCCGGAAGCGATTGGATTCATTGTCACCCGCCACGTTCCAACACAGGGGATACACTTGGTCACCCCGCTGGTTGATCAGCACGGCGGAGAGTCCTGTTGTGCCAAAGTCAATGCCTAGGAACCAGTCGGCAGGCTCACCGCCCGTCGGATCTGCTTCACCGTCGTCTTGCAGCGGCTCACGGGGCTGTTCTGTCTTTTCAGTTGCGCTGTCAGCAGCGTCAGCACTATCACCAACCGCACGACTCACAGCTTCCTCTACAGAGAGATCTGCTGCCTCGTTTGCTTCATCGGGAGCTTCTAGGGGTGGCAGATTTGGCAGGGTCGGGGCGGCAGTTGCTGCGATCGCAGACATCCCCGCGACTGACGCACCCACCGCACCCACCGCACCCACGGTAGGCAGATCAGCGCTGCCCAAGTCGGTGGCTTCTGGTGCCGTTGATTCTGTCGCTGAATCAAGCATCTCCACAGCTTCAGAAGAATCAGCTTCAGAAGAATCAGCTTCAGCATCGGCGGCAGGTGCCTCTGGAGCCTCTAAGACAGTCTCCGGTTCAGGCCTGCTAGAGCCGCCGTCTGAATAAAAGTCTAAATCGTCGTCAAAATCTTCTGGCGGCAGTTCTGTAGGCGTCAGGCTATGCCCTGCAGACAACTCGTCGGCAGGTAAGGAACCATCGGCCAACGCCTCATCTGCAGTGAGACCAGACTCAGCGGCGTCATAGAACTGCTCTGAGTTATCTTCACCTGATGCGTCACCTGCT
>JBCBFY010000252.1:0-3891 GCA_038527325.1 Cyanobacteria bacterium J06614_10 | reverse complement strand
CTGATGTGAAATCTGCATTCCTTCAAGGAAAGGAGTTAGGAAGAGAAGTATTTCTCATCAGTTGTTTTAATTTTCCACTTCATATTGTTGTCTTGCCCCTGGTTCCAATGGGGGGCTGCACAAAGGCCTGGAGTATCTTCTGGGTTTGGTAGGTGCTTGCAGTTTGGGCTATTCCGGGGGCTGTAGGTTGTGTGAGATGTTTATCATGCTTAGAGGCGACAAGGTAGACTCAGTAAAAGGGCTGTAGACAATATCCAGTGTATTCGCAGAAGTGATTAGTACATTAAGTCTCCCAGGGAGGGGACTTAGCCTTAGGGGCCAGACTTTTGTTAAGCGGTTTAGACTATAGACCCTGAAGGGGACAGCAAGGAGTCCTAGCTTTGGCAGTGCTAGCCTACTCCGTAATTAAGGTTTCCTCTGTGTCTGAGGGCGTTCTCAGGCCGCGCCCGAAGAACACGGTCTTTTATACCCTAGCTAACCTACGTCATGAGTCAAAGACTCATTCTTCATATTCTCGACTCGTATATAGGGAGTCTTACAATCAAGCTTCCGTTCAGTCATAGAGTAGGTAGAGAGAATAGGTAGATCGGTAGAGAGGTAGAGGTAGAGGGGTAGAGCGGTAGAGAGAGTAGGTAGAGCGCATAGAACAGTAAAATATATATAAAATGTTATCGCATTTATACCGGATGTGGAAACATGTTAGTCATTAATTTTATCAACACAACGTGCCTTTACTCCTATTTGTCACTTGAGTTTCACCATCATGTGATGGAGGTTGGTTTGCATACATGTTTCCACATTTACACTTTCTCTATATTGTGTTTTTACATTTGTGTTTGATTTACAATATTGTACCTAACCACTCACACCCATTCAATAAACAATCTATGTGGTTAAAGTTCTTTCATTACCTTATGTACCATACAACTTTTATACCTGTTTTCATGCATCACACCGCTCGGCCAGCACCTTCCGAATCAGTCTCTGTTCGGTGTACGTACTGCCTGAAGGGTTGTTAGTACATGCATAACCTTTTTCCTAGCTAAAACAAGGTAAGCAAGGGTAGCAATCAACATTATCCCTGGGAGCAATAGAATCAAAGAGGTATTGGCAATTGTTAAATGCTGGTGAGGTATCTCATCCAGTATATCATCATCTGGTATATTCAGTGGTTCAGGTGTTGACACATGTAGCCACTGCAGTATGTTCTGTTGGGAAAAGGTAAAGTTCATCTGGTTAATATTTGGCAGTTCGGCTGATTGTCGAAGTGAAAGATCAAGCTCATGCCCGGGGTTGAAATTAATAGATGGAGACTCTATGGAGCATGAGTTCTTCACCTTAATAGGTCCCATATTCTTTACAATCTCAGTGGAATTGGGGCACCTGATCACGAGTTCCTCCTTTTGGGGAGTGAAAAGGAAAATGAATTGATGAGTTACTGTAATCAGAGGTAGTGTAGGGGTTACAATCTTAACAGGGCATTTATCAACTGTTTCTGATCTTAAAATCGACTTAATGCATGTCTCATGTTCAAAGTTAACAATTGGGAATCTGTCTGATGGACACAGCATAATTTGGGGTTTTGTAATACAGTGTGCCTTGACTGCTCGGGGATTCAACAGGATGACTTTCGTTAATTCTGAGGATATTGCAACATACTGTTCAGGGATATTTAGTTGAAAGATTTTATCTTGCTCAATACTAGGGAAAGGTGTAAGGTGAAATTCAAAATACTTCTCGTCAGGTGAGAAGGGGATAGTAATAAAAATTCTACCTCCCAACCTGACTGGAGTTAATAGGTTATAGTATAAGTCGATTTTATCACGAACAAAGAATGGAGTCCATCCTTTGTCAGCTTTCACCTGGAAGACAATCTTATTAAGGTCCAGTGGTGATAACAGGGTGGAGGATACCACTCCAGAATCCACTAGTGCAATCGCGTTTTCTAAAACTTCAAGGCGGTGGATAAAGATAGTAAGGAGGTTAGATAAAATGAGGAAACTCCTTTGGACTTTGATCTCCTTTTCAGTTTCTGTAAGTTCTTCATTGATATGGCCTACTATGTCAGAGACTGACTTTTCCATCCTGCCAATAAGCTGAGTATTTGCATTGATACTAGAAGCAATGTGGTGCATTACATTCTCCTTTTGTTTGGCCCAGGTGGTTAGTTTAGCTAGCTCACCGGCGTAGCTATCCACGCTTTCTTGAGTCGCGGTACCAAAAAGTGCTGAGAACACTGACCCTACCGCTGGGGCAAGTGCTCTCTTATTTCTTCTTCCTTGATGATGGTTCGTCATCATTCTAGTGACGTCCCTAAATGCTGCAATCAAAGGGAATCCATCGGATCTTAAGAACCTGAACTTGTTGGGTAGCTCCTGTATTTTTAGACTTAGGGCTCTCACTGTATCTATCAGTTGTTTCATAGGTGAAACGTCTACGTCCAAGACTACTGCTCTCTTGACGAATAGGATTTCACCTAGATTTTCGATTACTATCCCAGGTTGATGATCAGCTGAATGTGGGGGGATCATTGCGTTAGTCCCTAGACACAGCAGTATTCCGAGGAGAATGACGCTGGGTCTGGGAACGTGTGACCGGCCCTCCATTGTTCGTCTGTTTGTCCGTCCGTGGCTCAACCTGTGGAGGAGAAGTATTATTAGTAATCTCTGATTCTTCAGGGCAGATCTTTAAGTGATTCCAATGGGTCACCTTCACTGTTTGGTCTGTACAAGATCGAATCCTGTATTTATTATGCTTGAGGATCTCTATTATTCGGTAGGGTCCTTCAAATTTAGGGGAAACCTTGTACAGAGGGCCCTCTTTCAAATGTTTAAGGGCGTACACTCTCTGTCCAACTCTAACTCTTGGTGTAGCGGGTTTTGCTTTCTTATCATAGTTTCGCTTGTTCCCGGCTGCACTTTCTTCTAGCTTTCTTCGTGTCTGACTGATGATTCTAAGGGTCGACCTCGTTTTAGCTTCTACGTAATCTTCGTAGTTGTATAGAGGCTCGATCTTTGGATCCTTAATTGTCAAGGATGTTGGCAATCTCTTTTCCATTCCATACAATATGAAGTGTGGGGTTTCTCCCGTGCTTTCATTGATGGTGGTGTTGATGCCTATTTGGACATCGTCCAGCACTTTGTCCCAATTCTTACTCAAAGGCGAGATGAGAGTGCGTAGGTGACATAAGAGCTTCTGATTAGCCCGTTCCACGAGACCGTTGCTCGATGGCTTATACGGTACAATAGTAACCTTCTTGGTGTCGTAGAAGCTACAGAGTCGCTCAAACACATCCGAGACAAATTCACGTGCGTTATCACTCACCAGTACCCTTGGGCACGAATGGCGGGTGATTATTCTATGCCTGAATGCTTCTGCTACCGTGATGGCGGTTCTGTCCTTTGTGGGGACTATCTCTACGTAACGTGACAGGTAATCGACGAAGACGAGAACATAGCGACATCCCCGTTCCGAAGTGGGGAACGGGCCGACAAAGTCCATGCCCACATACTCCCATGGGTCGAGAGTACTCGGGTACTGCTCTAAGGGGGCTGGAGCGTTTGGTCGTCCCTTGTGTGCTATACACATGTCGCACTGCTTAATGTATGTGTCAACATCACTGGCCATGTGTGGCCAATAATAATTGCGCTTCGCCTGTTTCTTGGTTTTCTTGCGTCCCGGGTGTCCTGCGAGACGATGGGAATGCAATAGATCCAACACCTGTTTCTGTAGAGTCTTCGGTACAACGATTACCAAGTGGTCTTTGGTCTCGCTGTTCAGCCGTTTGAACAGTATGCCATCTACGTATTCATATTCCTTGTATTTCTGCGGGTTCTTGGTATAATCCTGCAGGAATGCATTAAAGTCCGCATCTTTCTCCTGTTCGGTTCT
>JBCBFY010000251.1:0-2500 GCA_038527325.1 Cyanobacteria bacterium J06614_10 | reverse complement strand
CGCCTGGGCCATTTCTCTGCGGCCTACCGAAGTAGGCGTCCCTTCTCCCGAAGTTACAGGACTAATTTGCCGAGTTCCTTAGCCACGAATCACTCGAGCACCTTAGGATTCTCACCCCGACTACCTGTGTCGGTTTACGGTACGGGCCAACTTTGCCTATGCTTAGAGGGTTTTCTCGGCAGTTCTTACCCACACTTTCCACTCGGCCGAAGCCTCGTGGTACTGTCAGGTTCGACAAGCCAGACGGATTTGCCTATCCGGCCTATATCTACACCCTTTAACGTACATTTCCGTCAGTACGCGGTGGTTTCATTCCTGCGTCGCCCCATCGCAACAAAGTCAGGTATCGGAATATTAACCGATTTTCCATCGACTACCCCTTTCGGGTTCGCCTTAGGTCCCGACTAACCCTATTCTGATTAGCATTGAATAGGAAACCTTAGTCTTTCGGTGAACGGGTTTCTCACCCGTTTTATCGTTACTTATGCCTACATTTGCTTTTCTATGCCCTCCACAATGCCTCACAGCACTGCTTCCACGCACATAGAATGCTCCCCTACCGATCTTGCGATCCCATAGCTTCGGTAATTAGCTTGATGCCCGATTATTATCCACGCCCGAACGCTCGACTAGTGAGCTGTTACGCACTCTTTAAATGAATGGCTGCTTCCAAGCCAACATCCTAGCTGTCTTAGCGCTCAAACCTCGTTAGTTCAACTTAGCATACATTTGGGGACCTTAGCTGATGGTCTGGGTTCTTTCCCTCTCGGACAAGGACCTTAGCACCCATGCCCTCACTGCCGCGTATATCTCATGGCATTCGGAGTTTATCAGAGTTTGGTAGGATGTGACTCCCCCTAGCCCTATCAGTAGCTCTACCTCCATGAGACTCACCACGACGCTGTACCTAAATACATTTCGGGGAGTACGAGCTATTTCCCGGTTTGATTGGCCTTTCACCCCTACCCACAGGTCATCCAAACACTTTTCAACGTATACTGGTTCGGTCCTCCAGTCCCTGTTACAGGACCTTCAACCTGCCCATGGGTAGATCACCGGGTTTCGCGTCTACCCCCACCAACTCAGCGCCCTATTCAGACTCGCTTTCGCTGCGGCTTCGAACCTTAAATTCTTAACCTTGCTGATGAGGTGTAACTCGTAGGCTCATTATGCAAAAGGCACGCCGTCACCCCGAAGGGCTCCGACCGGTTGTAAATACACGGTTTCAGGTACTATTTCACTCCCTTATTCAGGGTACTTTTCACCTTTCCCTCACGGTACTCGTACACTATCGGTCATCTGAGAGTATTTAGCCTTACCAGATGGTGCTGGCAGATTCAGACAGGGTTTCACCGGCCCCGCCCTACTCAGGATACCACTAGCATGCAATTGTTTACACATACAGGACTATCACCTTCTTTGGTGCCGCTTTCCAACGGTCTTCGATTTCACGCCTGCATACACATTGTGGTCCTACAACCCCATAAGTGCCGTAACACTTACGGTTTGGGCTATTCCCATTTCGCTCGCCACTACTCAGGGAATCACTATTGTTTTCTCTTCCTGCGGGTACTTAGATGTTTCAGTTCTCCGCGTTTGCTCCCATTGCTGGGTATCCGCCGAAGCGGATGGGTTGCCCCATTCGGAAATCTCCGGATCTCAGACTGCTTGCGTCTACCCGAAGCTTATCGCAGCTTGCCACGTCCTTCATCGCCTTCAGATGCCAAGGCATCCTCCGTGTATTCTTCTTTTCTTTCTTCCTAAGCTCGTGTGTTATATGTACCGAAGTACATACACTCGCTCGTTACTACGCATTCCTTCCAACATGTCAATAAACTTTTTACGATCACACATCTTCTCTCAGGTATAGGAATGCATTCCGGCGTAGGAATTCTTCCTGAGTTCTTCAATATGTTCTCTTTTCGTGGAGAATGTCGGATTCGAACCGACGACCCCCTGCTTGCAAAGCAGGTGCTCTAGCCAACTGAGCTAATCCCCCATTATGGAGAGAAGAGAAGTGAGACCGCTTTCGCGCTCAGAAAAGTGAATCCTTTCTGCGTCTCGCCCTCGTTCAGTGGGCCTGCGTGGACTCGAACCACGGACCTCTACATTATCAGTGTAGCGCTCTAACCACCTGAGCTACAAGCCCCCTTTGGTTCGCGCTAAATGACTCGCATTGGATCCGCTTCTGATTACCCATCATCACTGATGAGATCATCTGTCGCTTCGCGCATTCAACCGATACCATGGATTGAAATACAAGACACAAACCTACTGCTGAATAAGACTCTATCAGTCGTACAAAAAAATTGCTCTAGAAAGGAGGTAATCCAGCCACACCTTCCGGTACGGCTACCTTGTTACGACTTAGCCCCAGTTACTAGTTTCACCCTAGGCGGGTTGTTACCCCCGACTTCAGGTGCCCCCAGCTTCCATGGCTTGACGGGCGGTGTGTACAAGGCCCGGGAACGTATTCACCGCGTCATGGCTGATCCGCGAT
>JBCBFY010000250.1:0-3956 GCA_038527325.1 Cyanobacteria bacterium J06614_10 | reverse complement strand
CCCGTGTTGAGGCCTTTTTCTTTGGCGAGGGCGAGGAAGAGGCGAGATTTGGCCTGGACTTGGGCGACGCGGTGGGGCTCATGGAGGATAGTGCGCAGGGCTTCGAGGGCGGCGGCGGCGTTGGCGGGAGCCATGCCCACACTGAAGACAAATCCAGGCGCGGTGTATTTGAGATATTCCACCAGGGCGGCGCATCCGGCGATGTAGCCGCCGCAGCTGGCAAAAGATTTGCTCAGGGTGCCCATCCACAAGTCGACGTCGCTGGCGGCGATGCCAAAGTGCTCAGCAATGCCGCGCCCGGTTTTGCCGAGGACGCCAATGGAGTGAGCTTCATCTACCAGCAGAAGCGCGTTGTGAGTGTGCTTTACTTTCACGAATTCGGGAAGAGGCGCGAGGTCGCCGTCAGTGCTGTATACACCTTCGATGGCGACTAGCACTTTCTCGTAGTGGGGGCGATGTTCGTAGAGCAGCTGGTCGAGGGTTTGCCAGTCGTTGTGGGGAAACTCCATGGCGATCGCACCCGACAGATTGCAGCCTTCACGAATGCTGTTATGGCTGAGCGCGTCGTAGAGAATCAGGTCTTTTGCTTGGAAGAGGTGGCCAATGGTGGTGACATTGGTGGCATGTCCGCCAATGTAAGTGATGCAGTCTTCGGTGCCGAGGAAGCTGGCTAGCCCCTGCTCTAGCTGACGGTGCACAGGGCGCTCGCCAGAGACGACGCGGCTGGCGGAAACGGAGGTGCCGTACTGCGCGATCGCTTGCTGAGCAGCCTCATTGAGCCGAGGATCGCCAGATAGCCCCAGGTAGTTGTAGCTGGCGTAGTTAATCAGCGATCGCCCACCAATTTGAGTGGTATCTTTCGCGGTACCCTCATGAACGGTAAAAAAGGGATTGCCCAAATCTTCTACCCGGTCTAAGTCTTGACGCAGGCGGCGGTAGTCCGGCATTTGAGAGAACTGCACATGCTCTACAGCGGACTGATAGGCAGGATTGCGGCCTTTGGAAACCCAGTGCAGAGAAGCGATTTCCTTCGCAGGTTGGGGCTTAACTAACGGGAGCTGCTCAGTTTTCGCAGGTTCCGAAGCCATCTGCTGTGGGCGAGCGCTGGTCGGTTCTGAAGCCGCCGGTTCAACGTCTGACGAGTCCTGCTCTGGCAGCTCGATCTTGTCTGCCAGGTACGTTGCCAGTGAATTAATGGTGGGATAGTCGAACGCGAGGGTTTGTGGAATGGGGTGGTTGAGGTTCTTTTGTAGCCGATTGCTAAACTCGACAGCCATCAGAGAATCCATGCCCAAATCGCCAAACTGCGCCTCTAGGCTGATAGCCTCTGGAGTGGCAAACGCCATCACTTTGGCCAGCTGCGATCGCAAATAAACCGCCAACACTTGCGATCGCTCTGCCGCCGCGCAGCTGGCCAACTGCTGCAACACTCCAGACGACACCGAACGCGCTGGGCTCTCTTTCATCGCAGGCTTGAGCGCTTCAAACATGGCAGACTTTGCAGTCTGTGCCCCGCCAGCCGCTAAGAAAATGTTCCAATCTGCCGGAATCACCCCGACCTGCGATTGCTCCTGTCGCATCAGATCACCCATCAGTGCTAAGCCACTGGCCACCGGGATAGGCGTCAGCCCTTGGGCCTCCATCCGTGCCTGAGCGCGAGCATCCAGCTCGGCAACCATGCCCACCTCTCCCCACGGTCCCCAGTTCACACTCAGTGCCGGTAGCCCAAGCCCTTGGCGATGGTGGGCCAGCGCATCGAGAAAGGCATTGGCCGCAGCATAGTTGCTCTGCCCCAGCGCTCCCATAAGAGAGACGATAGAAGAAAAACAAACAAAGTGATCGAGAGCGAGGGGCAGACTAAGACGGTGCAGATTCCATGCACCGGTGAGCTTGGGGGCCATGACGGTGGCGAAGCTTTCCCAAGTTTGATTGGGCAGGAGGCCATCTTCTAGAACACCGGCGAGGTGGAAAATGCCTTTGAGGGGTGGTTTGTTGCCAGAGAGGTAGGGTGCGATCGCTGCTTGCAAACTGTTGTAGTTAGCGATGTCGGCCTGTGCGATATCGACCGTGACGCCTGCGCGCTGTAGCTGAGTGAGCGTTTCTGTCGCGGTGACTGAGGGCGATCGCCTGCCCAACAGCACCAAATGCCTGGCCCCCTGCGCGGCCAGCCACTGAGCCGTTTGCAACCCCAGCGCACCTAGTCCACCCGTGATCAAATACGCAGCTTTTTCATTGATTAAGGCCTGTTGCGGGGCCACGGGCGGCAGAGTGAGCACTACTTTGCCGATGTGCCGAGCCTGCGCCATGTAGCGAAACGCCTCTGGAGCGGCCTGCACAGGGAAGACCGTCTTTGCCAAGGGGCGGTAAGATCCGTCTGGCTGAAAGCTCTCCATTAGCGCCGTCAGCATGTTGGCAATCTTCTGCGGGTGAGCGGTAGAAACTTCTAGCAAGTCGAAGGGATCGTAGCTCACATCTGGGCGCAGGTCTCGCATTTTTTCGGCGTCCCAGATGCCAATTTTGCCAATTTCCACAAATCTCCCATCCCGCGCCAACGCCGCCAGGGACCTGTCGATCACCTCACCGTTCAAACTGTTGAAAACAACGTCAACCCCTTTGTTGTTTGTCGCGGCCAAAATCTCTTCTGCAAATGTCAGCGTGCGAGAATTCATCACGTGACGAATGCCCATAGATTTGAGAAAGTCCCACTTGGGCGGGCTAGCGGTGGCAAAAATCTCAGCGCCAATGTGTTGGGCGATTTGCACAGCGGCCTGGCCGACGCCCCCCGCCGCCGAGTGAATTAGCACGCGATCGCCCTTTTTGAGCTGGGCGCAGTGCACCAGTCCGTAGTAAGCAGTCAAAAACGTGGTCGGCACCGTCGCCGCTTCGGCAAAGGTCATGCTGTCTGGCTTGGGCACCACAAAAGTTTCGGGCAGCGTTATGAACTGCCGCAAGCTACCGACGGCCTGTGCTGCGACGACCGCATCGCCAACCTTTAGGGTGTCTACGCCTTCTCCCACTGCGGTGACAATGCCTGCACATTCGCCGCCAAAGGGCACCGCTGACGGTTGATGAATGCCCATCTCTGCCAGCGTTTCCTCCAGCATCCCCAGCGCATTGAGCACGTCGCGGAAGTTGAGCCCAGAGGCCTTCACCTGAATTTCGACCTCGCCTTTCTCAGGCGATCGCCGTTCGGTCGGCATCAGTGCTAGGTCATCTAAAACGCCGTAGCGGGTCAGCCCCAGACGGAAGGAGGGTGCGCTAGGCAGGGCCAGCGGCTGAGTCGGTGATGCCTCAGCGTGGGGAAGTAGGCGAGCAACGAAGCGGCTGTTTTGCCGGTAGGCGAGCTGATCTTCGGTAGTCGGGTGGCAGAGGTCTGCCATCAGCAGCGTCAGCACATCTTCAGAAACCACCGCAGGCAAATCCACCACGGCACAGTTCAGGGCGGGCTGCTCTAACCGCAGGGTGCGAGCCAGTCCCCACAGCGGCGACTGCTGCAGGTTTAGCGGCGAGGGCGTGTCGATAGCCTGAGCCATTTGGGTGACTAGCCAGAGCCGCGCAGAGAGGGCGGGCATCGCGGCGATCGCCTGCACCAAATGCAACACCCCCGCACAAACCGGCTCCTGAGCAGACAGATCGCCTAGCTTCCCTTCCTCGGCATCTAGTCCTAGGCAGTACAAAATCTGACAGCTCAACTCTCCCTGCTGCTCAGCAATCAGCTCAGGCAAGAGGTCAGAAAATAGTCGCGCAAAGTCTTCGGGTTGCGCTGGGTTGATCGTCAGTACATTATCTGCTGACGCGTACTGATATTTCGCGTCGGCAGTGACGAGGAAAACGCGATGGGATTGCGCGCTGAGCGCAGCGGCTACCTGTTCGCCGACACCCTGACTATCGGCGAAGATGAGCCAGGTTTTGGGAGGGTTGAGGGGGGTTGAGGTCTCGATGGGCTGGGATTGGGG
>JBCBFY010000249.1:0-3980 GCA_038527325.1 Cyanobacteria bacterium J06614_10 | reverse complement strand
ATGCAAAGCATCACTAGGACCTACAGACAATAGTGCTGAGTGTGACAGCTGTAAGAAATGGTACTGCCCTAATTGCATATTCGAAAAGGAGGCAGACACAAACGAAGAAAGATTAAATAGATTGATGGAGGCCATTGACTCAACTGAATTAATAGAAGGGTTGTTCTGGTGCTGCAGAAACTGCACAACAAGAATAAAAAGGATAATAGATGGTGAAGAAGAAAACAAAAAACAAGAACATTGCACAGAAAAAAGAAAAGAAAAAGAAACAAAGCTCGAACGAGAAGTAAGAGACTTGAAAAACAACATAGAAAAATATGAAGAGAAGTTTTTCAATTTGAAAAAAGATGTAAGAGAAAACGTGAATATGAAAATTTTGGCACAGGCAGAACTAATTGATGCCGAAAAAGAAATAAAAACAATAAGAAGAGACTGCCAAGAATATAACAGAAGACTGATCAAAGCTAAGGAAGAGATAGAAGAAAACAAAGTGCTAATAAAGAGACAAGAAGAAAAAATCACTGATCTGATACATCTGAACGATGAAATATTGGATGTACAATGGAAAACATGTGCAGAAAATCAACACAAAGAAGAAAAACATTCTAAATACATGTATGCCCTCGACGCAAATATCATCCATGAAAAAGATAGACAGATAATACAAGAAAAACTCCAAGATAGAGAGGGAGAAAAAAGACAGAAAACAGAAAATAGTAGAACATTCTACAATAAGAACAGAAAAACAGAAAACCAAATATATGAAAATGATAGAAATGAGAAAACATGTAGATACTTTAATAACGGATACTGCTACAACGGAATATATTGCAGATACAAACATCAAGAAAACTATAAGGACGCAAGTACAAAAAGGAATATGATAGACAAAGAGTGCAGAGATTTTAAAAACGGATGGTGCAGATTCGGAAATAACTGCAAATACTCTCACAAAATAGAAACAAAGAAAGACCCACAAAACAATCCAGAATATAGAAACACCCAATACAGACAAAGTAAGAGACAAGAAAGATATACAAATCAAGGATATGACGAAATAAACAATAACTATGTCAAAAGGAAAGATCAAGAAAAAGATAACTTCTGCAGATACTACAAAAAGGCAGAAGAATGCCCATACAGCCTAAGAGGGTGCAAATTTATTTGCTACCAAAACAGGGGCTACCAAAACATGACAAATGAAGAAGAACAAAAGGACAGAGAAAGAAAAGAAATGAAAAACGACATAGCTTTTTTAGGAAAGCAAATGCAAGAAGTTCTTGGCATCATAGGAAGAGTCAACAGAACAGCAATGCAAGAAAGCATACATGTAAACTTGAAGAACCTAAGAAACCAAGGCAATATGGAGGAGAACTACAGGTATTAAACAAAAAATCAACAAAAGGAAAAGAGAGTAATGTAAATATATGTTTATTAAATGTACAAGGATTAACAAAACAAAAGATAATGGAAATAGAAACAAATATCACAGAAAATAAAATTTACTGTTTAACAGAAACTCAACAAAAGTATGATAGATTATCAATTAGCCAAGGTATAGCAAAAATAGAAAGTCATAGAGAAAACAAGGATAAAAAAGGTGGAGGTTTAATGATACTATACAAGGAAAACAAAACAGAAATAGAAAAAATAGAAACAAAACAAAAAGATATACTATATGCAAAATGCAAAATAGCTACCCTTGAAATAAAAATAGTATTAGTATATTTTTCAACAGGTAACTCAGAAGATGACAAAAGGAGAGACGAAAAAATAAGAAAAGAATGTGAAGACATAATTCAAAATTGCTCAGATGGAGAAAAACTAATTGTCTTAGGTGACTTCAATGGACACATCGGCTTCATAGGATATCAAAAAATAGATAGAAATGGAAAAATGATACTTGAATGGATGAATGATTTTAACTTAATATTACTAAATGGAGATGAGAAATGTGAAGGCCAACATACATGGACACGAAACGATCAAAAAAGTACCATTGACTATGTTCTAATGAATAATAATGCATACCATATTTATGAAAGCATGAAAATTGACGAAGAAAGAGAAGAAATGGATATATCTGACCACAACCTAACAACAGTACTTTTAAAATCAACAGAAAAACATGACTTTGCAAAAGATTCATGGGAAGAAATTGTGTATTATAGTAAGAAAAAGGAAGACTTATATATCTTCACAAAAGAAATGGAAAAAGAATTGCTAAGCACAGAAATAAACAAAATTGAAGATATGAACAAATTAATGAACAAAGTAAAAGAAGAAAAACTAATTAGAACATATAAAAGAAAGAAAGGAGAAGAAAATCAAATTAAAGAACAACCATGGGTCAATGACGAAATACGCAAAGGAATAAAACAAAGAAAAGAATTTAATAGAAGAAAAAGAAATGAAAATAACACAACGAAAAAGACAGAACTGGAGGAAAAGTATAAGCAGAAAAAATATGAAGTACAAAGAATGATCAAAGAACAAATAACTATACACGAAAAGAAGGAAACTAAAGAAATAAAAGAAAATAAAAGTACCAAACTATGGGATAATATAAATAAGTTGAGAAACATAAATAACAAGAAAAATGAAAATATAGAAATATACAATGAAGAAGGAGAAAAATTGAGTAAAGAGGAAGCAAAAGAAGACATCACTAAATACTGGGGGACTATCTATAAAAGACATGAAAATAAAATAGAAACCGTCTGGGATGAACAAAGTAGGAAAGAGTACATGTACATGCAGAACCAAAAAAGGAATGGAGGACTAGAAAGTCAGATAAACGACGTGAACATACCTAAAGAGCTAAGAGAGCACTTCGACATGGCATACTATATTACAGATAAACCCTACATGATGTCAGAACCAAATATAGATACTAAAAAGGTGAAAAAATGTTTAAAAAGGTTGAAAACCGGCAAAGCAGCTGGACCAGATGGCCTGCGACCAGAATATTATAAAGCACTACTAGATAGTAAAATATGCCTAGATACACTCGTAAAGTGCTACATAAATGAATTAGAAAGAAGAAATAAACCAGATGAATGGAAAACGACAAAAACAAAAATGAAAGGAAAAGAGAAAAAGCCCACTTCTAAAAAACTAAGACCATTAACCTTAGGTAATGTGTCATGCAAGGTGTACATGTCCCTGATGAAGAATGAAATGGAGGATCACATCGAGGAAAGTAATACTACAGAAGAAAGTCAAGCAGGATATTCAGAGGGAGGAAGAATAGAAGATAATCTTTTTATACTCCAATACTGTGTGGAAGAGAGTTTTAAAAGTAAGAAAGAACTAATAGTAGCTTCAATAGATTTCAAAAAAGCTTTCGATTCTGTCAAACGTGAATCCTTAATTGAAGCCCTTAAATACTACAAAATACATTATAAAATAATAGACTCGATAGTGGATATGTATACTGGAGACAAAACTATAATAGACCTAGGAGGTGGATTAGAACAGGAGATGGAAATAACTAGCGGTATCAAGCAAGGATGTACGGGATCAACTACTTTATTTAAATTAGTAACATACCAAATCATTCAATCAATACAAGAAGGAGGGAAAGGTTTCAAAAATGAAACTATAAATGTGGGAATATTGTTCTATGCAGACGACGCATTAGTTCTTGCAAACAGCCTAGAAGATATAACCCATAATTTGAAAATTTTGATAGATATGGGACAAAAATTTGGATTAGACATAAACAAAGAAAAGAGCAGTATCATCATCTATAACCGGAAAGAAAAACCAGAACAAATAGAAGGAATAAGAGTAGTCGAAACTATCAAATACTTAGGAGTAAAAATAAATAATAAAAGAAACATGTTTAAAACTCAGAAAGAAGAAATGCTACAAAAGGCCAACAGGTTAGCCAATTTGACATACTCCATAATAGCTAAGAGTTGCAATAAAGTATTGATAGGAAAAACATATTGGAAGAGTGTTGCCTTGCCATCAAT